>JAZSOH010000027.1:0-51285 GCA_045536815.1 Acutalibacteraceae bacterium
CTCGCGCTTCTCCGCACGAAAAATTCGGCGGCAGAAACGCTTTGCCCTTACAAAAAGAGAAATTTTTGTTTCGCCTAAGCCGCGAAGCGCCGTTATCCTAACGGATTACAAGCGACAAGGCAACGGCAAACGGAAATTTAATTTTTGTAAGGTATGACAGGTTCAAGTCCTGTCACACTAACTGCAGTGGGGATTTTTGTTGACATTTTTGCGAAAATATTGTATCATTGTATTAGCGAGGTAATACAGTTTTAGAAGGGAGCACTAAAATGGATTGGTTTATTGACAAAAACAGGCCGATTTGCCCCCAGATATGCGAACAGCTTTGCCTTAGAATTGCGCGAGGCGATTTTGGACCGGAGGAAAAGCTTGCCTCTGTAAGAGAAATTGCGGTGGCGGCGGGGGTTAACCCCAACACTGTACAACGTTCGCTTGAGGAGTTGGAAAAAACGGGGGTTCTCTACTCGGTTAGAGGTTCAGGTTGGTTCGTTGCCAAGGATACCGCCTTGGCGAAGGAAGTTTACAGCAAAATTTTAGAGCAAAAAACAGCCGATTTTTTCGCAAGTATGAAAATTTTAGGTATGGACTCTAATTCGGTTAAAAAATATATAGAGGAGTGGAAGATATGAGTGAGATACTCAGCTGCAAAAATTTAGTTAAAAAGTACGGCAGCCTTACGGCACTAAACGACATTAGTTTTTCGCTTGAAAGCGGCAAAATTGTAGGTCTTTTAGGTCCTAACGGCTCGGGCAAGACGACACTTATTAAAATTTTAAACGGGCTTCTTACCCCCACAAGAGGTGAAGTTTTAGTAGATGGAAAAGCCATAGGTGTTGAAACAAAAAAGGTTGTAGCATATCTTCCCGACAACACCTATTTAAACTCTTGGATGACGGTTAATCAGATAGTTGAATATTTCGCAGATTTTTACCCTGATTTCCGCCCCGAAATTGCCTTTGAAATGCTCTCAAAATTAGACATTTCACCAAAAAGAAAGCTTAAAACCCTTTCAAAAGGTAATAAAGAAAAGGTTTGTCTTATTCTTGTAATGAGCCGAAACGCAAAGCTCTATGTTCTTGACGAGCCTATTGCGGGTGTTGACCCTGCGGCCAGAGATTATGTTATTTCTACCATTATAAATAACTATAATCCCGAATCGACCATTATTATTTCTACCCATCTTATTGCCGATATTGAGCAGATTTTAGATGAAGTTATCTTCCTCAAAAACGGCGATATAGTTTTACAAAGCTCGGTTGATGAAATTCGCTCGGAACACGAAAAGAGCGTTGATGAGCTGTTCAGGGAGGTATTCAAATGGTAAAGAAGCTATTTAAACACGAATTTCTCGCCTATGCGCGTATTATGAGCATAATTTACATAATTTTGCTTTCGTTTGCACTTTTCGGAAGAGTTCTTATGTTTTTCGAGAACGATAGCACCGTATATACTATTATTTCTGTATTTTCAAATATTTCATATACTCTTTCAATTTTAGCTGCGCTTTCATTCTCTTTTGCTTTAGGTGTTGTAAGGTTTTATAAGAATCTTTTCACCTGTGAAGGATACCTTACATTCACACTTCCCATAACCCCGGCGCAGCATATTTGGGTTAAATCTCTAACTGCAATAAGCTTTAACTTAATCACTTGGGTTGTGATTTTAATTTCAGGCGCCATAAATACAGCAGGTGAAGTTTTCGCAGAAATTTTAAAAGCAATAGGTTATCTTTTAGGAAAGCTGTATGAAATTGCAAAAATGAACACTGTATTTTTCGGTATGGAACTTGGAGTGCTTCTTTTAGTTTCTTCTTTTAGCGGCATTTTACTTTATTACACATTTATTTCTATAGGTCAGCTTTCAAAGAAAAACCGAGTTCTTGCGGCGGTTGGTTCGTATTTTGTTTTCCAGGTTGCCACGCAAATTATTTCCTCTGTTTTTGCTGTTGTTGTTTCTATAATGGCAGAAAACGGAGCCTTAGATAAACTTGGTGAGGTTATTTCAATAAATATTACCACAACTATCCATATAGCATTTTGCGGTTTAATTCTGCTTAGCGCTATATTTGCTTTAGCTTTGTTCTTTGTGATTAAACACATAATTACAAAGAAGCTTAACCTTGAATAGGGGGCTCTATTATGAAAAAATCAGTTAAAGTATTATCTCTTATTATTTCAGTTATCTTTTGCTTTTCGCTTTGCGGTTGTATCAATTTAGATAATTTTCGTGATATGAGAGCGTCTATTACAAAAGAGGGCAATATTAAACTTTATGATGGAAGTGAATATAAGCTTCTGCCCGAGTGTGAAGAGCTTTGTCCCGACTTTATAAATAGTGAGGAGGAAGTTTTTGTGGTAGAGGAAGAAGTTCCCTTGCTTCTTACCGTCATTTCGGAAACCTCCTTTTCTAAGTCGACGGATGGTTTGTTTTTGCAGGATAATTCTAGAGATAGCTTAGTTTACTATTGCCGTACCGATGTTTATGACAGTGTACTAGAGCGCATAAAAAACGGTTTTACACCTGAACTTTGCGGTTATTACTATTTTGACTTTGACAGCCAAAAAGAGTGCTTCTACAGTCTAACCGAGGCCGAAGCTGAGGCCGTAAACGAGGTTTATAAAACTGTAACACCGGAAAATGTACCCGAGGCCGCTGAGCTTTCCTACGATTATTCAGCTTCTCTTTATCTTCTCTCAAAAGACAAACTTTTTATGAAAGATTTTGTGAGTGTCAGTGTGCTCGAAGGAAAATATTATCTTGTTAATTACGAATCAAATCCTATTATGATTTATAATGTACCCAAAAAGTTTGAAAAAGAAGCCCAGTCCATTCTCGAAAAGCAAATCGAGAGCGATGAACTATGGGAAGAAGTATGGTAAAATACATCACAAAAAAATAAGCAACCCCGCCCGAAATATAAGGGCGGGGTTTTTGTTGCAGTTTGGATAATGAAATGATATAATTTAATATTATCTTAGCGGCATTAACGCAATTATTACAGAATGGCTTAAAAACGGTTGCGAGGAATCAATTAAGGAGATTTCACAAATAATAACTGTATGTATTTATGGAAAGAGAGTAGATTAACAACTTTAAAAAATAGTTATTTGTTAAAAAACAGAGAGGTGATATCACCTCTCTGTTTTTTTGAAACCTATTTAGTTTTTATGTAACTTATGGGCGATAGAGTTGAATAATAATTTTTGCCATCCACCTTTTTGTAAGTACGAACCCTTACATAATAGGCGGTTTTTCTTTTAAGGCCTGTAAGATTAACGCTGCCCGTAGTGTTTTTTGTTATCCACTTAACCTTGGCATTTTTAAAAGATTTACTTGTAGAATATTCTATTCTATAACCCGTAGCTTCAGTGGCGGATTTTCGGGACACATAAACCTTTATGATAGTTTTGGCAGGGGTAAGCTTAAGAATTCTTGTAGCATTTGGGTTAATTTTAAAGGTTTTTTCTATTTCGCCGAAATATTTGCCTTTACCCTTTATTATTACCCTAGCCGTTCCCACCTTCAGGTTGTTTTTATAAGTTACAGTATAATCTATTCCGTTTTTAAGCTTTGTTTTGCCATGAGTAACAGTTACGGCGGGTTTAATCGCCTTGCCTGTGTAGGCTTTGTTACTTATTGTGCCAACCTTTGCATAGTAAGAAAGAGAATAAAAAGTCTTTTTAAAGCTTGTACCATTTTTAGAAAAACTTGCGGTAGCACTTATAATTTCACCCTGCGAATATTTAACATTGTCTGTAAAGAAATTATAGTCTTGACCTGTTTTTAGCGTTGTGCCCGACGAGTTTTTTAAAATTGGAGATAAAAACGGAAAACCATTGAGGCTTGTGGTGGTAAAAACTTCTGCCGAAAGCTTCTCCTTTTTAAAACAGTATCCGCAGCTTAGACATTTTGTGATTTGGGCTCCGCTATTATCAAAGGTTACCGATGTTTGCTCGGGCGTATTTTTGTGTGCCGTTTTTTCTTTAACATCACCGCAGACCGTACATTCGCTCCAATGATACTTACTGTTGCTTTTTGTTACGTAGTTATGCGAATCATTAACGGTAATTTTTGTTGTCTTGCCTAAATCAGAAACACTTATACTGTAAAAAGTAATGTCATTGCTTTTGTAGGTGTACCACTGAACTTTCCCGTTTGCGACGATAGGGGAACAGTCGGAAAGGTGGCCGTTAAGAGTTCTTATCGCACCATGCTTTTCGCCTTTATCGTTTAAAACTACGTAATATACCTTCTCGCCTTGACTCCAAAGCAGCATATAATATTTGCTTGAAACTTTTATAAGGTGTGGAGTTGTTGCGGTATATTCATTAGGTCTAGGCTCGGCCAAATAATATATTTTAGGGGTTGCTCCGTTTTTATCTACTGTTGATACAAATATCTTTTGTAGGCCCGAACCATCATTTTTAGAAGTTCCCGCAACTATATAGCTACTGTTTGTTATTTCAAAAGCTCCAACCGTCACTCCTGTATAGTTGCCGCCTATAACACCCGGAATTTCCAGCATGTTGACCGTTTTTTCTACGCCCATTCTTTTATAATATATAAATGAATTAGGTTCGTACTTTATTAATACTACAGCTCTGGGGTGCGCGTCGCCGTGATCTACCGCCACCAAATTTTCGCCATCATATTTAATAAACTGGTTAAAGGAATGACTTACGTAACCGTCCCAAACTATATTAGATACTATATGACGGGAATTGATAATCTCCATTGTTTTTGTATCTATTGAGAAGGTTAAATTTGCTTGGTGCCTTTGGCCATCTGAACTGATATACATCTCGTGGCAGGTTCTTACTATAAGTGTGCCGTCCTTATATGTAAACCTTGCGCTGCCACCTTTAAATGGTGTGGTTGTGTTTGCTCCGTACAACCCAACGCTACCAAGACGTTTCCAACGTTTATTATACTTAGTAACCCTGAAAACCTCTTTATTATCGTCCTGTTCTATATTGCCCTGAGCCGTTAAAACGTAAAAACCGTCTTCTGCTTCATAAAAACCTCCAAAAAGGGGAAGTTCTTTTTCTATTGTTACCGTCTTAAGTATTTCATACTTTGGAGTATAGTAGGTGGCGTAAAAAAAGTCGCTACTGAAAGGTGTGTTTGCGGGGTAGGTAACGGTCATTAAATTGCCGGTGCTTCGCTCTGACAAATATGACTTTATAGGCCTGTACCAAAAACCATGATTGTAATCTTGATACTCGATATTATCACCCCATAAATCAGTCGTGGCTTTATGGGCTAAGGCCGAAAAGGGAAGTGCGGTTACGAGTAATATTATAACCAAAACTGCAGAAATTATACGTTTCATACTTTTCTCCTTAATACCTTTTAATGTTTTTAAACTCAAGCGATTGCTTAAATTCGCTTGGGCTCATTTTTGTCATTCTTTTAAATACACGGGAAAAATACTGCGGGTTGTCAAAGTCTAAAAGGGCAGATATTTGGGAAAAATTGAGATTATCTTCTCTTATAAGCATTTTTGCTTTATCGATTTTAATTCTCATCATATACCCCGCCAAGGTTTCGCCGCACTGGCTGTGAAAAAGTTTACTCAAATAACTCTTACTGTAGCCAACTTTTTTGCAAATATCGGCAACATGAATGGTTTTTTCTATGTTATCTCCTATATACTGCTTTATCTGGGTTACGAGATGGTTTTCCATACTCTCTTTTGAGGGAAATATTTGCGTTTCTCCCTTTTTTGTTATATCACGAACAAGCAAAATTAAAAGTTGTTCCAAATAGGTTTTTATTAGCTGTTCGCCGCCGAAAGGTGCATCTTCCTTTCGTTTGAGTTTTTTCAAATTGGGATTATTTTTAGAGAGCAAATAAACGCGCTCCGCCTCTTTTATAATTGAAGACAAAAAAGGTCTTAAATCTTTTTTTAAAACAGTTTGGAATTTTTCGAAATACTGCATAGTAGGACTATCGCAAACAAAGGAAATTACAAAGAAGTTCGGAGATGAGTCAAGAGCCCTTATAGAATGGAATTCATCGGGTTGATGAAAAATGAGTTCCCCTTGTTTTAAGGCAATATATTCATCGTCTCTTTTTATTTCGACTGCGCCCTTATCAACATAAACCATTTCCCAAAAGTCATGGCTCTCACCATCAAAAACGAAGTTGCGGTCAAACTCGTAATAATGCGCAGTTACAATTTTTGAAACGTTAATAACTCTTTGAAATTTTGTTTTTATATATGTAGCTTTCATAATTATCCCCTAACTAAAAATCTTAGTGCACAAAAATGAACATTTTGGGTAAAAAAATATATCCTTAAAAATTATATTTTGTTTTATAATTATAATATCACAAAACACAAATAATTACAAGGAGGTATTGTGATGAAAAAAGGTATTAGCATTTGGTCATTTCCTATAGACACTTTAGAAAACAACTTCAAGCTCGCTAAAAAGGCAGGTTTTGAGGGTGTAGAGGTTGCTTTAGACAAAACCGGCGAGGTTTCTTTAGAATCAACCGAAAAGGATTTGCTTGAAGTAAAAACCAAAGCAAATGACAATGGTATTGAACTTTATAGCGTCGCAAGTGGACTTTATTGGGACTATTGGCTCAACGATGATGACCCCGCAGTTCGCCAAAAGGCAAAAGACGTTGTTAAAAAACATCTCGAAACCGCGAGCATCCTCGGCTGTGAGACCATCCTTGTTATTCCCGGCACGGTAAATGCAGATTTTGCTGCTCCCGGAAAGGTTATCGACTATGAAACTACATATCAAAGAAGCTTAGAAGCTATCACCGAGCTTAAAGAATATGCAGAAAAATACAAGGTGGAAATTGGTCTTGAAAACGTTTGGAACAAATTCCTTGTTTCGCCTATGGAAATGCGCGATTTTATCGATAAGGTAGACAGCAAATATGTTGGCAGCTACTTTGACGTAGGAAACGTTTTATTTAACGGATATCCTGAACACTGGATTAAGGTGCTTGGCGGCCGTATTAAAAAAGTTCATTTCAAAGACTATAGAATTGCCGCAGGCGGACTTCACGGCTTTGTTGACCTTCTTGCAGGTGATATTAACTATCCCGAAGTTATGAAGGCTCTTGAAGAAGTAGGTTATAACGGTTGGGTTAGTGCAGAAATGATTCCTAACTACACCCACTATACCGAAACTATTATTTACAACACATCCAACGCGATGGATAGAATTTTAGGGAGGAAATAAACTATGTTAAAGGTTGGTCTTATTGGTTGTGGCTTTATGGGCCAAATGCACGCTAACTGTTATAAGAATATTGAGGGTGTTACCCTTGCAGCGGTTGCCGATATTCGAAACGAAAAAGCTGTTGCCCTTGCAGAAGGTACTGATGCAGTTATTTACGGTGACGGTATGGAGCTTATCGCAAATGCAGATGTTGACGTAATTGATATTTGTCTTCCTACATATTTACACGCCAAATATGCACTGGCTGCTATGGAAAAGGTTAGCCATCTGTTTGTAGAAAAACCTGTTACACTTACCATTAAAGAGGGTAAGGCTTTAATTAAAAAGAGCAAGGAAACCGGCTGTAGTGTTCAAATTGGTCAGGTTATTCGCTTTTGGGATGAGTATGTTGCACTTAAAGGCATCGTAGACGAGGGCAAATTCGGCAAGATTATAAACGCTAACTTTAAAAGACTTAGCCCCCGTCCCGACTGGGGTTGGAACAACTGGCTTTTAGATTTTTCGCTTTCTGGCGGCGCAGGTCAGGACCTTCATATTCACGATGTTGACTATGTTTTGTCTTTACTTGGCAAGCCGAAGAAGTTCTATTCGGTTAAAAATACACTTGGTGAAAAATATTCGTATGTTAATACTCTTATGCAGTATGAAGATTGCTGTGTAACAGTAGAGGGTACTTGGGACCTTCCTTCTACACACGCTTTTGATGCAGGCTTCCGTGTTGTTTTTGAAAACGCAGTTGTAGAAAATGCGGGCGGCAAGTTTATGCTTTACACAAAAGACGGCGCAGAAGAAATCGCTATTGAGAAAAAGGTTCTTGCAGGCGGCGAGGCTGCCGGCGGCAACATTTCTGACCTTGGCGGATACTATAACGAGCTTGTATATTTTTGCGAGTGTGCTAAAGAAGGGAAGAAGATTGAAAAGGCAGAGCTTTCTTCTGCGGTTGATTCTCTTAAATTCTTAATGAAGGAGCTTTCTTTCAATGCTTAGAGTAGGAATTATTGGATGTGGCTGCATTTTTACAATGCATGCCACCTCTTGCGACCATCTCGAAAACGCTACACTTGTAGGTGTTTGCGACATAAAAAAAGACCGCGCTGATGCGGCCGCTAAAAAATATAACGTAAAGGCTTATTATGATTATAAAGAGCTTATCGACAAAGAAAAACCCGACGTAGTTCACGTTTGCGTTCCCCACTATTTGCACCCTATTATTTCTCGTTATGCACTTGAGCACGGGGTTAACGTACTTTGCGAAAAACCTATGAGCATTAAGTACGAAGATGGTGTTGAAAACGTTCGCATCGCAAAAGAAAAGGGCCTTAAATACGGAATTATTTTCCAATGTCGTTATAACAATTCTTCTAAACTTGTTAAAGAGAACTTGGAAAACGGAAGGCTTGGTAAGGTTATCTCCGCCAGAGTTACTCTTACCTGGTGTAAGCCCGACTCTTACTACTCCCTTTCCGACTGGAAGGGAACTTGGGATAAAGAGGGCGGCGGCGTTATTATTGACCAGGCAATTCACTCTATTGACCTGGCTAACTGGTTTATTAACGACGAAATTGAAGACGTTCAGGCACACCTTAGTAACCGCGGCCACGACATTATGGAGGTTGACGATACAGGTGAAGGATTTATCCGTTATAAAAACGGTGCAACCCTTGCTTTTTGGGCAATGAACAACTACGGCTGTGACGACCCTATTGAAATCCGTATGCTTTGCGAAAACGGTAAGGTTGTTATGAGCTATGATGACGTTAAAATCGACTTTAACGACGGTACCACTCTTTCTACCTCAACAGAGAATGACGGTATTTATTACGAGGGCGGTAAAGATTATTGGGGTTTCCAACACATTCGCCAAATCGCTGACTTTTACAGTGCGGTAGAGCAAAACAGAGAGCCTCAGATTAACGGCGAAGAAGCACTTAAAATTCAAAAGCTTATTTGCGAAATTTACGACAAAGGCAGATGGAACTAACCCTATTTCCATTTGTTAGTTTGGAGGTATATTATGTATACAGTATTAGTTATTTCCTGCCATCCTGACGATATGGAAATCGCCTGTGCAGGTACTCTCTTAAAATGCAAAGAACGTGGCGACAGGGTTGTTGTTTGCCATCTTTCAAGCGGTAACCAAGGCCACGAGGTTATTATGCCCGACGAGCTTTCAAAAATGAGAATTGAGGAAGCAAAAAGAAGTGGTGCTCTTGGTGGCTTTGAGGTGATTTGGGGCGGTTTCGACGACCTTGAGATTTATGATAACAATAAAGAGTCTAGAGATAAAGTTGTTAACATTATAAGACAGGTTGACCCCGATTTTATTATCACACACGACCCCAACGACTATATGCCCGACCACGTTGCAACAAGCAAACTAGTGTTTGACGCTTGTTTTGCCGCAACTGTTCCCCATTATAATATGGGCTCTCAAAAAAATGCAAGGCTTACCCCCGTTTACTATATGGACACCCTTTGCGGCGTTAACTTTAACCCCACCGAGTATGTTGACGTTTCAAAGCATATTGATAAAAAACTCGAAATGCTTAACTGCCACGAATCGCAAATTGTTTGGATGCGCGACCACGACAACATTGATTTTCCTGATATGGTTAAAACCTGTTGCAGGTACAGAGGCTTCCAGTGTGGCGCCGACTATGCAGAAGGCTTTACACAGTGTATGGTTTACCTTAAGGGAACAACAAAACGTTACTTGCCGTAATAAAAATTAGGAGGAAATTAGAATGAATTTTAATTCAACCGTTAAAGGCTCTGCTTTGGAAGGCTTTTACCCTGCAGGCTGGGATTTTGATAAAATTGATGCATGTATCGACGCTCCCGAAAAAATAACCGAGCGCCAAGCTCATTGGAACGATGGCTTTACACCTATTAAATGTGAAAGCCTTGGCGAATTTGAAACCTATATGGGCCACGAAATCGCAATGCAAATTAAACTTGCAAAAGAAAGAAATGAAAAAATCGCATTTATCCTCCCCGTAGGTCCTATGGGAATGTATAAATGGGTTGTATATTTCCTTAAAGAGTGGAATGTTTCCTGCGAACACGTCCACACCTTTAATATGGATGAATGGGCAGATGAAAACGGTAACACTTTGGCTCCCGATAATACAGGCGCTTTCCAATACGCTATGGAACAAGCACTTTTCAATCCCCTTGGTGAGCTTACCGTTCCCAAAGAGCAAAGAAATTTTGCAACCAAAGAAAATCTCCCCACATATCCTGAAAAAATCAATGCGCTTAAAGCCGAGGGAGCAAAGCTAGTGCTTGTATACGGTATTGGCAGAATGTGCCATATTGCATTCTGGGAGCCAACCTTTGCGGCTGACTACGAAACCGCTAAAGATTGGGAAGAAGCCCCATATAGAATTGCTGCAAAAATCCATCCCCTTACTGTTGAACAAAATGCTCTTACAAGCTTTAAATCAAGAACCACCTTGGTTCCCTGCTGCGCAAACACAATAGGCCCCGGCCTCTTCCTTAAGGCAGATTATGCTATCGGCGGCGCCGACGGAACTCTTGGCAGAGGCATGCAGTGGCAAGGTATGTCCCTTTGGATGACTCTTCGCTACGGTGCAACACCATGGATTACATCTTCTTACATTCCCACTCTCCCAGGTAGACTTTTCTTCCTAAATGAACTTGCAGGTCCCCTTGTGGCAGAGTGTAACTAAGATGGAAAATATAAAACGAAGCGGCATCGCAGTTGCGGGTAGCGTTTTGGTTGATAAAATTAACGAAATAAAATCCTACCCCGAAAGCGGCGAGCTAACTCAAATTGTTAGTATTGAGAAAGCGGTGGGCGGCTGTGTGCCCAACGTTGCGCTTGACCTTAAAAAAATCTGCCCCGATTTAAATGTTAAAGCCATTGGAAAGGTGGGTGCCGACGAAGACGGCGTCTTCGTTTCGAAGGTCCTCGAGAAAGGCGGGGTGGACGTTAGTGGTTTTATTGTGTCAAACACAGAAAACACAAGCTTTACCGAGGTTATGAGCGTTATAAATGGGCAAAGAACTTTCTTTTGCTATCCGGGTGCGAGTGCCAAATTTGGTCTGGACGATATAAATTTTAATGAGCTTGACTGTAAAATTTTACACCTTGGCTACTTCCTTCTTTTAGATAAGGTCGATAATGGCGAGGGCGCCAAAATTTTAAAGAAAGCAACCGAAGTTGGCATTAAAACGTCGATTGATTTGGTAAGCGAAAATTCTGATAGATACAGTTTGGTTCTTCCTTGCCTTGCCTACACAGATTATCTCATAATCAACGAAACCGAGGCAGGTAAGCTTACAGGCTTTGAGCCTACCGACCAAAATATTAAAAAAATTGCATACCGCTTAAAAGAATTAGGTGTTAGGGAAAAGGTTATTATCCACATGCCTGACTATGCGGTTTGCCTTTCAGATGAAGGTTATAATACCTTAAGCTCCTACTGTCTGCCCAAAGATTACATAAAAGGTACTACCGGTGCGGGCGATGCCTTTTGCGCGGGTGCATTAATCGGCATCTATAAGGGATGGACAGATAAAGAAGTTTTAGATTTCGGTTCAGCGGCGGCCGTTATGGCTCTTGGGAAAGCCGACGCCACAAGCGGTCTTGTCGAGGAATCCAAAATTAGAAAATTTTGTGCACAGTTCGAAAGAAAAGTGAGGTGCAATAAGTTATGTTAGTTAATATGAATAAAGTGCTATATGACGCAAAAAAGGGTAAATACGCCGTTGGTCTTTTCAACGCAGTTAACCTAGAACTTGCCAGGGGAATTATTGCGGCGGCAGAACAAACCGGCTCTCCCGTTATTATGGGTACTGCCGAAGTTCTTTTCCCTTACGGTCCTCTTGAGGAGGTTTCCTACTATTTGCTTCCTATGGCAAAGAAAGCAAATGTTCCTGTTGTAATTCACCTTGACCACGGTCTTAAAAAAGAAACCTGCTTAAAGGCGCTTGAGCTTGGTTTTACATCAATTATGTACGACTGCTCAACCGACACTTACGACGAAAACGTAAAAAAGGTAAAGGAAATGGCAGATATCGCCCACTCCTTTGGTGCAACCATTGAGGGCGAACTTGGTCACGTTGGCGACAACGAGGGCTCTGCAGAAGGAAGCAGCCATTTGGCAGACCCCTCTAAATTCTTTACCGACCCTAAAATGGCAAAAGATTACGTACAAAAAACCGGTGTAGACGCTCTTGCTATTGCGGTTGGTAACGCTCACGGCGCATATAAATTACCGCCAAAGCTTGATTTTGAAAGAATTCGTACCATTGCTAAAACAGTTGATGTTCCCCTTGTTCTCCACGGTGGTTCGGGTCTTACCGATAACGACTTTAGACAAGCTATTAAAGAAGGTATCAGCAAGGTTAATATATTTACCGATATTAACGTTGCAGCGGTAAAGGCAGAATTTAGCAAATTTACCGATATGAACAAAGGTATTATTGACCTTATTCCCGCAGCTGTTGAAGCAATTAAGCAAGAATCCATGAAAAAAATGGAGCTTTTCGGCTCTGTTGGTAATGGCCGTCAGGTCGCAGGAATAAGCGAAGAAGAAATTGTTCGCAGAGTTGTTGAAGAGGTTATGAAAATAACCAAGAAATAGCCTAGAACTGTTTTGAGATGTCCCCAACGAATTGCCTTAGCTTGTTTACTGCGTTTGCTTAAGGCAATCCCCCTAATAGGTCCGCCCGAAATATTCGGGCGGATTTTTCCTTTTAAAAACACTTGAAAAAGGCGAAGGTTTATCATAAAATAAAGATATATAGTATTATATAGGTAGTTGCCAAAAAGAAAAAGAGGAAATTATATGAATATTTCAGGTCTTCAAAAATTAACACTTTTAGACTTCCCCGAAAAAACCGCCTGTACGGTTTTTACGGCAGGTTGTAATTTTCGTTGTCCTTTTTGCCATAACGCTTCTTTGGTTACACATATAAACTCTGACCAAAAGATAACCGAACAAGAATTTTTTGATTTTTTGAACAAACGAAAAGGAATGTTGGATGGCGTTTGCATAACAGGTGGTGAGCCCACCCTTCAGCCCGATTTGCCTCAGTTTATAAAAAAGATTAAGGATTTAGGCTTTTTGGTTAAGCTTGATACAAATGGTTATAATCCCGACGTTCTTTCTATGCTTTTAGAAGAAGGCCTTTTAGACTATGTTGCTATGGATATTAAAAATTCGAAGGAAAGCTACAAAAAAACCGTAGGCATAGAAGATTTTGATATAAGCCTTATTGAAAGGTCGGTAGAGCTTTTAAAAGGGGCAAAAGTGCCTTTTGAATTTAGAACAACGGTTGTAAAAGAGCTTCATACAAAAGAGGACATTTTAAATATAGGCAAATGGCTGGGAAATAAGTGTAAATATTTTCTTCAAGGATTTAAAGATTCGGGGGACCTTATAGAGAAAGGCCTTAGCGGATATGACGAAAATAGTATGCAAAATTTACTAAAAACGCTTCAAAATGTGCTTCCAGAGGCTAAAATAAGGGGTTAAAATACAATATCTTGTGTTAGCTTTTAAAAAATAAATCAATATTTTGTGTTTTTCCCTATTGACAAATTCAATATTTTGTATTATACTTATCTTCGCCGACACAAGATATTGTGTAAAAAAAGATAAAAAAATAAGGAGAAAGCGCGAAATGTATACTGTTTTAAAACGTGACGGAAAAATTGTTGATTTTAATTTAAGCAAAATTTCAGAAGCTATCTCAATGGCTTTTGACGCCCAAGAAAAAGAATACAACCAGAATATTATTGACTTTTTAGCACTTAAGGTTACTGCTGATTTTGAGCCTAAGATTAAGGACCATCATATAGCAGTTGAAGATATTCAGGATAGTGTTGAGTCTGTGCTTGTTCAGGCAGGCTATGCCGATGTTGCAAAGGCTTACATTCTCTATCGTCGTCAGAGAGAAAAAATCCGTAATATGAATTCAACCATTCTTGACTATAAGGATGTTGTTGATAGCTATGTTAAGGTTTCCGACTGGCGCGTTAAGGAAAACTCCACTGTTACTTATTCTGTAGGCGGTCTTATTTTGAGCAACTCGGGTGCTATTACCGCTAACTACTGGCTTTCTGAGATTTATGATGACGAAATCGCTAATGCTCATCGTAATGCTGATATCCATATTCACGACCTTTCAATGCTTACCGGTTACTGTGCAGGTTGGTCTCTAAAACAACTTATTCAAGAGGGTCTTGGCGGCGTTACAGGTAAAATCACCTCTGCCCCCGCAAAACACCTTGCAACCCTTTGTAACCAAATGGTTAACTTCCTTGGTATTATGCAAAACGAGTGGGCAGGCGCTCAGGCATTCTCGTCTTTTGACACCTATCTTGCTCCCTTCGTTAAGGCAGACAACCTAAGCTATGACCAGGTTAAAAAATGTATCGAATCCTTCATTTACGGTGTAAATACTCCTTCTCGCTGGGGCACACAGGCACCGTTTAGCAATATCACTTTGGACTGGACCGTTCCTAATGACCTTGCTGAGCTTAACGCTATTGTTGGCGGTAAGGAAATGCCCTTTAAGTATAAGGACTGTAAAAAGGAAATGGATATGGTTAATAAGGCCTTCATTGAAACAATGATTGAGGGCGACGCAAACGGCCGCGGTTTCCAATATCCTATTCCGACATATTCAATCACTTCTGACTTTGACTGGTCTGAAACCGAGAACAATAAGCTTCTCTTTGAGATGACCTCAAAATACGGCACACCCTACTTCTCAAACTATATCAATAGCGATATGGAGCCTAGTGACGTTCGTTCAATGTGCTGCAGACTTCGTTTGGACCTTCGTGAACTCCGCAAAAAATCGGGCGGTTTCTTTGGTAGTGGCGAAAGCACCGGCTCTGTTGGTGTTGTTACTATCAACATGCCTAGAATTGCTTATCTTGCAAAAGATAAAGAAGATTTCTACAAACGTCTCGACCGTATGATGGATATTTCTGCACGTTCACTTAAGGTTAAGAGAAAGGTTATTACAAATCTTCTTAACGAGGGACTTTATCCTTATACTAAGAGATATCTTGGCACCTTCGACAACCACTTCTCGACCATCGGTCTTGTTGGTATGAACGAGGTTGGCCTTAACGCTAAGTGGCTTGGCAAGGATATGACAAGCAAGGAGACACAGGAATTCTCTAAAGAGGTTTTAAATCATATGAGAGAGCGCCTTTCTGACTATCAAGAGCAGTATGGCGACCTTTACAACCTTGAAGCAACTCCTGCCGAGTCTACAAGCTATCGTCTTGCAAAGCATGACGTTAAACGTTATCCTGAAATTATCACAGCATCCGACCCTGAGAAAGATGAAACTCCTTATTATACTAACTCTTCACATCTTCCTGTTGGTTTTACCGATGATATTTTCGATGCTCTTGAAATTCAAGACGAGCTTCAAACCCTTTATACTTCGGGTACTGTTTTCCACGCCTTCCTTGGCGAGAAGCTTCCCTCTTGGAAGAGCGCTGCAAACCTTATCCGTAAGATTGCAGAAAACTATAAGCTTCCTTATTATACCCTTTCACCTACTTACTCAGTATGTAAGAGCCATGGCTATATTTCGGGCGAGGTTTACACCTGTCCTACCTGTGGTGAGAGAACTGAGGTTTATAGCCGTATAACCGGTTACTATAGACCTGTTCAAAACTGGAATGACGGTAAAGCTCAGGAATATAAGGATAGAAAGGTTTACTCTGAGAAGAAATTTGATAGAGAGATTACTTCAAAGAAAGAGGTTAAAGCAGAGGAAACCTGTACAGCTTGTGGCGAAGATAAAGTACTTCTTTTCGCAACAGCAACCTGCCCCAACTGCAAAATGGCAGCAACCTTCCTTGAAAAAGCAGGGGTAGAGTTTGAAAAGGTTATGGCCGATGAAAACCCCGAGCTTGTAGCACAGTTTGGTGTTAAAGGCGCACCTACACTCGTTAAAATTTCGGGTGGCGAGGTAGAAAAATATTCTAACCTTTCAAATATTAAGGCATTTACCGAACAGGTAGTTAAGGCTTAATATAGAATATAATAAAATAGTCAGCCCTAGTGCAAAAATGCACTAGGGCTCTATATTAAAAATTAAGAGGAATTAAAATGTATGATATTATAATTGTCGGCGCCGGCCCCGCGGGGCTTACCGCCGCGCTTTATGCAAGGCGTTTCGATAAAAAGGTTTTGGTAATTGAAAAAGAAACCTTTGGCGGACAGATTACATATTCTCCAAGGGTGGAAAATTATCCCGGATTTGCGGTTATGAGCGGTAACGAATTTGCCGAAAAGCTTTTAGACCAGGTAATGCTTCAGGGCGCCGATATCGAACTTGATGAGGTTACTAAAATTTCGGGCGAGGACGGGAACTTCACTGTTGAGACCAAGGGCAATAATTTTAGCGGTAAAGCCGTTATTATTGCAACCGGCTCTAAGCATCGCCATCTAGGGATAGAAAAGGAAGAAGACTTTATTGGCGAAAATATTTCGTTCTGCGCCGTTTGTGACGGAGCCTTTTATAAAGATAAAACAGTTGCCGTAATCGGTGGTGGAAATAGCGCTCTTCAAGAGGCGGTACTGCTCGCTAAAACCTCTAAAAAAGTTCATATCGTTCAAAACCTAGCTTTTTTGACAGGCGAAACTGCACTTAGAAAAGAGCTGGAAGAGGCCGAAAATGTTGAGATAATTCTTTCAAATGTGGTAACTAAAATAAACGGCGACGATGCTTTTGAGGGAATTACTATTCAAAATACCGAAACAAAAGAAGAAAACGACCTTTTGCTTGACGGAATGTTTGTGGCTATTGGTCAGGTTCCCGAAAATGAGGCCTTTAGGGATGTATTGGAACTGAACGAACAGGGCTATATTGTGTCGGGCGAAGACTGTCTCCCCAAAACACGCTTTAAGGGAATTTTCACCGCGGGTGATTGCAGAACTAAGGCGGTTAGACAGGTTACAACCGCAACAGGCGACGGCGCAGTAGCAGCAGTGGCGGCATGTAGATTTGTTGATAGTCTTAAATAATGAAAAAGGGAAGTCGAGAGACTTCCCTTTTTTAGTTAAATGCGGCAGAGCCGCGCTAAAAGATTTCTATCGGCAATAACGAAACCAAGCGGGCGAATCGTGATTCGCCCCTACAAACGCAATCATAACATTTATAAATTATATCAAATTTATAATTATGTCGTAGGGGTCATTCACGAATGACCCGTTACAAATTTACAATACCCTATAAATTACGGATAAACAACATGTTTTACTGACACCCCACACAAACATAATTTTGTACATATATACGGTGTTTCACGGGCGAATCGTGATTCGCCCCTACGAATGAATTAAAAAATTCATAAAATTATAACCGCGGGGCGCTAATTTGTTAAATAAGTTTAATTTTTATTGGTTTATTATACATTTTTGCATATTTTATCATTGATTTTGTTCCTTTGCTTTCTCCGTCCCAAAAGCAAATTACATAGTCGCACTTTTTTGCCATTTCTTCATTTCTTTTAGGCCCAGCCCAATTACCATATTTTTGCCAATTTGCAAGAAAACGTTCAATTTGGTAGCCTTTTTCACCTGCATACTTTTCGCCAAGCAAATCCACGCCCTTACAACCACCAGAAAGAATTATTATTTCATTTTCGTTACATATTTTTGATAAACAAATGTCTGCAAACTCTTTTATACTTTTATAATTATCATAATTTCTACACCCTGAAATTACTATTCGTTTTATCATTTCTTACCTCCATAAATATATTTATATAAGTATATATCTATATAAGAGAATTGTCAAGTGAATATATCCTTAATAAAATATAATTAGGGGTGTAAAATAACATTATGATAAGAATAATTTTAGATAAGACCTTAGATAAACTTAAAATAAGCAGATATGAACTTGCAAAGCGGACAGGCATACAGTATCAAATAATTGACAATTATTATAAAAATAAAATAATTCGTTATGATAGCTTTGTGCTTGGTAAAATGTGTGATGCGCTTGATTGTGATATTTCTGATTTATTAGAATATAAAAAAGATTAAAAAGTGGTTTGGAACTATTTGTTCCAAACCACTTTTTTTATAAATCAATATTTTCAAAAATAACACTATAGCCTTCGCTTTCGGCTTTTTCTAAATCTTCTATGTTATCTATAGTCCAAGCAAACCCGCCAAGCTTCCAATATTTTCTTGATATGATATTCGAGAGGTTTTTACGGTCAGTGTATCTTATCGCGATAAAGTCGGGCGCGTTCCAAACGTTTAAAATAAGTATACTCAAAATAAGCCTGAGTGGGAAAGAAAGGTTTGAAGAGTTTTCCTTAAAGAAATTCTGGGTTAACTGCCCCCTTACAACCTGTGGCTCATTTTTTCTGAACCAACGGATACATCTTGGGTCGAAAGACTCTATGATATAATCGCCCTTGTACCCTTTTAGTTCATTTGCTACCGTTTCACAAAGGGCTGTAACATTCCCCTCGCTTTTAAGTTCTATTAAAAGAGGCACCTTTCCGTTTACTTTTTTAAGCACTTGCTTTAGGGTAGGAATTTTCGACCTGGTTCCCTCAAGGTAGTATTTTTTAAGGTCTTCTTCGGTAAGGTCTTCAATTTTCACGTCGGCATTTGCCGTACGTTTAAGAGATGAATCGTGAATTACGGCAAGTTTGCCGTCTGCCATAAGGTGTACATCAAGTTCGATACCAAAGCCACCCTTCACCGCCGCCGAAAAGGCATTAAGGCTATTTTCGGGAATAGCGGGTTTGGAGTGTAGACCCCTATGAGCATACCTAAATTTTAAAAATTTATTAAGCTCTTTATTTTCGCCCCTGCCCATAAGGCAAATCAAATAAATTTGCGAAAGGGCAATTAAACTAAGGGCAACATAAATTAAAATTTTCATAAAGCCCTCCAAAACATATATTTTATGTAAAAGATTACGAAAATATTATACAATATTTTACCATATTTGTCTATAAAAAAATCACCATTGAGGCAAAATGCCCCTTTGGTGATTTTTAAAAGCATTTAAATTTATTTTAAAACTTAAAGTGTTTTGGTAGTCCGTTTTCGGTTATGAGTTTTGGCTCACCCATAATAAGAGGAATAAAATATTCCAAAGCCTCGTCTTTAATATTGTTTTGCTCGTCGTTAATCCACTCAGCAGGGAAGAATTTTTCGCCGTTTGCAACGAGGGCTGCGTCGACAGGCTCAATATTAACTGTATAGGGGGCATTTTTAACGCGTTTGAATGCCATCATTTTACCTGTAACACCGCTTAGCATTGCGCTAACTGCGGCCGAGCCAACCTTTTCGGCTTCGTCAAGGTCGGTTTCAGAAGCAATGTGAGAAGCGGCACGCTGTAAAACGTTAAATTCAATAGAGCGCACCTTACAACCGTGAGCCTCTTTAACCTTGTTTTCAAGAAATTTGCCAACGCCACCAAGCATTGTGTGGCCAAACGAGTCAACAGCGGCACCCTCGGTAGACATATCGGTACCCGAAAGGTCAACGCCTTCAGAAAGAGCAACTATAACGCTATTATAGGTTTTAAGCTTTTCGCCAACATCACTTAAGAACTTCTCTAAACTAAACTTAGATTCAGGGAGATAAATAAGGTGGGGAGCAACCTCGCCTGTAGCGTGAACAAGGCAAGAAGAAGCCGCAAGCCAACCTGCGTTTCTGCCCATAATTTCAACTATGGTAACCGATTTCAAATCGTAAACCGCACTATCTCTTATAATTTCTTGCAAAGAAGAGGCAACATATTTTGCGGCCGAGCCAAAGCCTGGGGTATGGTCGGTTTCGCAAAGGTCGTTATCAATAGTTTTGGGAACACCGATAACCTTAATATCTACACCGTTTTCTTTAAAATATTTTGAAAGCTTATGGGTAGTATCCATCGAGTCGTTACCGCCGATGTAGAAAAAGGCTTTAATATCGTGCTTTTTAAAACACTCAATAATTTTGCCGTAAACCTCTTTATCCTTAGTAACGTCGGGAAGCTTATATCTGCAAGAACCCAAAGCGGATGATGGGGTTTGTTTTAAAAGTGCCATTTTTTCATTTGTGTTAAGGGCTTTCCCAAGGTCGATAAAGTTATCGTTAATTACGCCCTCAATACCGTTTACTGCACCGAAAACCGTTTCAATTTCGGTGTGACGAAGGGCCTCTTTTACAACGCCTAAAAGAGAAGCGTTTATGGCGCAGGTAGGACCGCCGGACTGTGCAACAGCAATATTCATAAGTCATCTTCCTTTATAAATAAAAATTTTACCTTTCTATTATAAAGGAAATTTTTCCAAATTACAACAAAAATTATACATAAAACTAATAAATTTGTCCTTATTTACTTAGTATGACAGGTTCAAGTCCTGTCACACTAAGCAAACGCGAATAATCCGAACCTGCCTAAAGGCAAAATTTCGGCGATTTTCGGTTTGTTATCATTCGTAGGCGCTAGCCTTACGAATTCTTTCGCACCAAAAATCACACAAAATTTTGCTCATTTTAGGTCGTAGAATTTTGTGGGTATAGGATTTTTGACTGTGCGAGGCATAAAACGCAGTGAATCCTGACGGATTCGCGAGTATTTTAACAAAGCAAAGGCGAAAATCCTACCCAAAAAACAGGTTCGTATTATTCGCGTTTGCTTATAAAAAGCGCAAAACTTTTTGGTGCAAGGGCTAAAACACTATCTTTTATTTCGTTGCCAAAAACAGTTTTAAGATTTTTAACATCTTCCGAAAAAGGTATAGTAACCTCCTTGTCTTCGTTGTTTACGCCGACTATTGCAAAGCTATCCTTAAAGCTTCTTTTATAAACAACACAGGTTTCAGTTACATGCAAAAAGAAAAGGTCCGTGCCAAGAAAGGCTTTAGAATTTTTCCTTGCGGCGCCAAGTGTTTTAAAAAATTCAGTAAGCTCTAAATCCTCTTTCCCAAAAGGGAAGGTGCCACGGCAAAATGGGTCGCCAAAGCCGGTTAGTCCCGCTTCATCACCATAGTAAAGAGAAGGAATTCCCGGCAGAGTGTAGGAAAGAAGCGCTGCGGCTTTTAGCCTCAAAGAGCCTAATGCGTACTGCTCTTTGGTTGTTTTAAAGCCTGCTTGCGACTGCCTGTCTGAAGGTGCCGGTACTGAGCTTAAAACGGTTATTGCGCGAGGTGTGTCGTGGGTGCCGATATGGTTCATAACACATTCCAGCGCCGGTTTGGGGTAGTTTTCGCAAATTTCCATAATACTGTCGGTAAAGCTTTGACCGCTTCCACCCATAACAAAATCTAAAATTGCTTTTCTAAAGGGGTAATTCATAACGCTATCAAGCTGTTTTCCTCTTAAAAAACGTCGTCTTTTATGGTAGCTTATTTTATTAGTAGCGTCCTCCCAAACTTCACCGATAATAAAACCGTCGTGGTTAGTAGCTTTTACTCTTTTTCTAAGTGCGTCTAAAAATTTATCGGGAAGCTCATCAGCCACATCGAGCCGAAAGCCCGAAGCCCCTTTTTTCATCCAATATTCTAAAACTCCGCCTTCGCCCGTTATAAAATTTAAATAACTTTCCTCGGTTTCGTTTACCTCGGGTAAGGTTTTTATGCCCCACCAACAGTTATATTCGTTTGGGAATTTGCTAAAGGTATACCACTTAAAGTAGGGAGAACGTTTACTGCCAAAGGCACCAAGATTTTTATAGCGACCCTTAGCATTAAAATAAATACTGTCGTCCCCCGTATGAGAAAAAACCCCGTCTAGAATGATTTTTATTCCGACTTTTTTTGCTTCATTGCAAAGATTTTCAAAATCCTTTTCATTTCCTAAAACGGGGTCGACCTTAAGATAATTTGAGGTGTCATAGCGGTGGTTAGATTGCGACTCAAAAATAGGATTAAGGTAAATAATATTAGCACCAAGCGATTTTATATAGGGTAGTTTTTCGGTGATTCCGTTTAAATTTCCGCCAAAAAAGTCGGTGCCTATAAGCCTCTTTTTCCCACTGCATTTGAAAAAGGGCTTTCCCGACCAATCGTCTCTTATTATTCGGTCTTTCGGTATTTTTTGCTCACTTTTAGCCCTCGCGAATCTATCAGGGAAAATTTGGTATATAAGGCCGCCCTTTACCCACTGGGGAGTTTTAAACTCTTTATCGTAAACGGTTAGCTGCCACTTAAAGCCATCACAAGGGGTAAACTCGCCAATTCCTCTGCCAATATTTAAAAGGTGCCGCTCTCCGTCTTTTGTTTGCAAGGAAAAACTGTAAAAATAAAGCCCTTCCAAAAGACGAATTTCTGCACTTTTAGTATAAAATTCACCCTTAAAAGAATCGGCGTCATCACTAAGAGAAAAGGTGAAAATGTCCCCACTGTCTTCTTCGAAAACCGCTTTTACTTCTCTTACATAACCATCGTTTTTAAGCAAAACTTTCAAGACAAAGGGTGTGTCTTCGGGTACTGCGCCGAAGGTTGATTTATAAAAAGTATCCCTAGAATCGAAGGGTACTAGCTTATGATAGTTCATTTTAATGGTTTAACCCCCCAAATATTTTCGGCATATTCTTTAACCGAACGGTCGGCAGAAAAAATTCCCGCATTTGCAATATTTGTAAGGGACATTTTTTGCCAAAGCATTTTTTCACGGTAAAGGCGGCTAATATCATTTTGAGCCTTTTGATAATCGGCAAAATCTGCTAAAGCCATATAGGTATCTGTACTTATAAAAAGCTCAGATAAATCTTTAAAAGATTTCCCTCCAAAGCCTATATTCAAAAAGTCGAGAGCGCATTTAAGATAAGGGTTGTTTTCGTAATATTCTTTGGGGCAGTAGCCGTGTTTTTTGCGCTGTTTAGCTTCGCCTGCATCCATACCAAAAATAACAATGTTTTCGTCCCCAACGGCAGAATGAATTTCAAGATTAGCGCCATCATCGGTACCTAGTGTAATAGCGCCGTTTAGCATAAGCTTCATATTGCCCGTTCCACTGGCTTCGGTTCCGGCTAAAGAAATTTGTTCGCTTACTTCTGCGGCGGGAATCATAATTTCTGCAAGGCTTACGCTGTAGTTTTGGGCAAAAATAATCTTTATTTTGTCCTTCACTGCGGGGTCATTGTTAATAAGAACCGAAAGGTGCCAAATAAGTTCAATAATTTTTTTGGCAAGAAGATATCCGGGTGCCGCTTTTGCTCCAAATATATAGGTTTTAGGATAAAAATCAATATTCGGGTTTTCTTTTAACTTAAGATACTCGGATATAATGTTTAAAACGTTAAGATGCTGTCTTTTGTACTCGTGAAGCCTTTTGACCTGCATATCAAAAATCGAGTTCGGGTCGAAGCAAAGTCCCATAGTGTTCTTTAAATAGTTTGAAAGACGTATTTTGTTTTTTAGTTTAATTTCGGCAAGGTCGTTTAAAACGGTTGTATCGTCTTTAAATTCTAAAAGTTTTTTAAGCTCCACGGCATTATATTTAAAACCATCTCCAATAATAGAAGTTAGATAGTCGCTTAGCTTTGGGTTGGCCGAGCAAAGCCAACGGCGGTGTGCAATACCGTTAGTAACATTTGTAAATTTTTCGGGATAAAGAGCATAAAAATCTTTAAATACATCATTTTTAATAATTTCGCTGTGAAGCTTTGAAACACCGTTTATTTTATGACAGGCAACCGCACAAAGATTTGCCATTTTAACCATTCCATTCGAAATAATTGCCGTTCTCTCGACATAGTTTTCGTCTTTTGTCTTTTGAAAGGCAAACTCGCGATATCTTCTGTCAATTTCTTTTACAATTCCAAAAATTCTTGGAATTCTTCTTTCAAAAAGGTCGCATTGCCAACATTCAAGAGCCTCGCTCATAACGGTATGATTTGTGTAGGCTACAGTTTTAGTGACGATATCCCAAGCCTTATCAAAAGTATAGCCACACTCATCTAAAAGAAAGCGCATAAGTTCGGGTATAACAAGAGCGGGGTGTGTGTCGTTTATATGAATTGCAACCTTATCAGAAAGGTTGTCAAGGGTGCCGTAAACTCTAAGATGCCGCCTTAAAATATCCTGAATGGAAGCAGAAACCAAAAAATATTGTTGTCTTAGTCTTAAAGATTTTCCTTCCATATGGTTGTCTTCGGGATAAAGAATTTTGCTGATAACCTCGCTCATCGCCCGTTTTTCAAGAGCCAAAGCATAATCGCCTTGGTTAAAGGCCGCCATATCAATAGAGGGGCTTTCTGCACTAAAAAGGCGTAAGGCGTTTACAGTTTTTCCGTCAGCTCCCGCTACCATAAGGTCATAGGGTACTGCATTTACAACGTTTCCGCCTATAATTTCTACATGGTGAAAGCCGTCGCGCCACTCCTCCTTTACCTGTCCGTCGAAGGTAACACTTACGGTTGCCGAGGGGTGTGCTTCTAGCCAAACCTTGCCGCCGGGTAGCCAAAAATCAGGGAGCTCTGTTTGCCAACCATCGACAAGTTTTTGCCTAAAAATACCAAACTCAAATAGAATAGAATAACCCATAGCGGGGTACGAGCCCGTAGAAAGACAGTCTAAAAAACAAGCGGCAAGACGACCAAGACCTCCGTTACCAAGGCCTGCATCGGGCTCTAGCTCGTATAGACTTTCAAGGTTTACCCCCAAATCGCTTAGTGCTTCACGTACTGTATTTTCAAGCCCCAAGTTAAATAAATTGTTTTTAAGTGAGCGTCCCATTAAAAATTCCATGCTTAAATAGTAAGCGGTTTTTGCTTTCTTTTTCTCTACCTCGTTTCTAAATTTTGCGCGTCTCGTTCGCATAATTTCCAAAAGCATAGTCACAGTTGCCTTGTAAAAAAGCTCATCTGAGGCTTCGGTTGGCGAGACCCCGAAATTGTGGGACAATGAGGTTACAATCTTTTTCTTGAGTTTTTCAGCAGTATATTCCATTTCTTATCTCCTTTAGAAAATTTTGGTGATAAAATTTCTTTTTTAAGTTATTTAAAATTGTTGATTTTAGGGGGAAAAGGTAGTAAAATAAAAGCAAACACGAACAATCCAAACCTGATTTTGAGGTAGGATTTTCGCCTTTGCACTCATTAAAAAACTTTTACTAGATTATATTATGTCCGACAAGCATTAAAATACACTATTTGGAGGAATATATGCTAAGGAAAAATAAAAATGCCGAAAGGCAAAACAGCGAAATGATTGACCGCTATGTTTCGTCTTTAGGCAAAAAAGAGCGAAAACGCACAAAAAGGTTCAAACCGAGGAATAAGCGTATGTACAAAAAAAGAAAACTGCCGATTTTTATTTGCAGTTTTCTTATTCTTGTTTTTGTTTTTTTTGGTGCAGCCTTTTTGCTTGAGTATAATATGATTTATGATATAAGCTCCCTTTTTGAAGAAAAGCAAACAATAAACGTAATACCACAGTCCACGGGACGAGAAAAAATAGAATATTCTATGCCTAATCGCCCAACAAAAATATTTGCAACTACTGTCCGATTTGGTGTAGATATTACAGGCGACAGTACGGCTGAAGAACTTGGCAACTTAGTAGAAAAAATAAAGGCAAGAGATTTAACGACTGTTTTTGTAAGCCTCTCTCCCGAAACCTTTTTTGAAAAAGAGGGCGCGGAGAGAAAGGCCTTCGAAACCTTTGCTTCTTTTGCTACGGCTAAAGGGTTAACTGTTTTTGCAGAGTTTGATTTATCGGGCACTACCGATTTCGACCTTAAAAATCCTGACTTTAGTTTAGAAGCCTTAAATAAGGTAGAGGCAATTTCTAAAACTGAAGGTATCGGTGGAATTTTCTTTTCGGGAATCGGCCGAAATAAAAGCGGCACCGATTTTAATGAGTATTTAACCCTTGGTAGCTTTATGGGTTATAAAAAATATAGTGAAACAGTACTTACAAATTTTGTAAGCGAAATGAGAGAAACAGTAAAAAGTGTGGCACCAAACATTTATTTAGGTATCATTTGCGACAGTGTTTACGAAAGCAAGGAAAGTAGTGAAAATGGTATAGCTGCTACGGATAAGACGGAGCTTTTAAGGGATAAAAATGCCGACGTTTTACTATGGCTTAGGGAAAAATATTTTGACGGAGTTTTTGTAAATGCCGCATTTTCTACAACCGATAAAAGCCCATCATTTAATGATGTTGTAAATTGGTGGAGTGAAAATGTGCCATCCGATAGCGATATTGGGTTTATTCTTTCCTCAGACCTGGCAGCTAAAGGGGAGGCAGGTTTTAAAAACCCCGACCAGCTTACAAGACAGTTAATGGCGCTTAACGATAAAAACCGTTATACATTTTGTTTTAACAGTTTTTTTGATATGGAAAACGACAAAACCGAGGCTTCTAAGGTTGCCTATAAATACATAAGCGGCGGCGTTAATGACGATTATATTCTTACAAATTTAACAATTACTTCTCCTAAAAAAAGAAGTGTTACGGTTTATGAAGACGAAATATCCTTTGTTGGAGCATCCGACCCCAACTTTAAACTTACCTTAAATGGTAAAGAAATGGAACGTACTGAGTATGGATATTTCTCGGTTACCGAAAAGCTAAAGGTTGGAAACAATTATTTCACTTTTGAGCACAAAGGCTCTAAAGAAACATATACGGTAAATTACGTTTATGTTGTTATAAAATCATATTCGCCAAAAGCGAGTGTAAGTGTTGAGAGTGGTTCGACTCTTATTGTTAAAACCGTCGCACGAAACGGCAGTAAGGTTACGGCATCTCTCGGCGGTAAGGTTATAACACTCGAAAAAACTGCCGAGGAAAAGGATACAAATTTTGCAACCTATGTTGGCGCCTTTAAGCAAAAGACATACACAAAGGACACAAATTTAGGTTCAATTGTTTTTGTAGGAACACATAATGGCGTTACAGACAAATATTCAGGTGGCAAGGTAACCGTTAAGAAAAAGCCCGTACCTGTAACCAGTACATTTATTCCCGAACACGAATATATAAGTGTTGGTAATACGCTTATTGCAAAGGTTGTAAAAAAACAAATTGAAACCTTTAGCGGAAATACCTTTGACGACCTTTCACAGCCCTTTAATAGCTATCTGCCCGAGGGTACGGTTGATTACTGTAGCGAGGAAACAAGCATAGACCCCGATTCCGGAAATATTTATAGAACACTTCGCTATGGAAAAAGGGTATATGCAAAAAAAGAAAAGGGCAATATAGAAATACTTCGAGGAACTTTGCCCTCACATAACACCCTAGAAGCAACATCACTTACTACAGAGGGTCAGTATACAGTTTTAACCCTAAAAACCCTTTGGCATGCGCCCTTTACTTTAGAGGTTGGGCCTCAAAGCTATCAGGGAGGAACAAGTGACCAGAGAGGACTTATAACATCCCGAACCTTTAAGTATGTAGATATAAAGTTTTGCTATGCAAAGTCCTTTGAAGGCAGTTTAGATGAATTCAAAAACAGCCCTGTTTTCAGTAAGGCAGAGCTTCATAAAGGCACTGCAGATTACACCTTAAGACTTCATCTCAGGAAAAAGGGTAATTTCTATGGCTTTAGCGCCAATTATGATAAAGACGGGAATTTGGTATTTAAGTTTTTAAATCCCGTAAAGGCGCAAAGCGCAAACAACAAATATGGCGGTACACTTAAAGGTATCACAATAGCTATTGATGCAGGCCATGGCGGAAGCGACCCGGGTGCTCTTGGCTCTAACCCTAATTTTAGCGAAGCAAACAGGAATTTGGCTCTTGCAAAAATTCTCGAGGCTAAATTTAAATCGCTTGGCGCAAAGGTGGTTATGACAAGAACTTCAAACACCGCACTCACACAGGATGAACGAATGAATATTGTAAGAAACGCTTCGGCCAACCTTGCCATATCGGTTCATAGAGATTCTTCGGTTCGAAGCTCGGCCAGAGGGTTTACAAGCTACTACTTTAACCCTTACACCCATCAAGTAGCCGAGTATATACAAAAAAATATGGCGGCTAGTAAAAACTATACCTCTTCTTCGCTAAAATGGCACTATTTTTATATGTCGCGTATAAGTGACTGCCCCGTTGTGCTTACCGAAAATGGATTTATGTCTAATGCTGTAGATTTCAATAATATGCTAAACGGAAAATGGAATGAAAGCTGTGCCGACGCTATTGTAAAGGGTGTTGTTGAGTATTTTCTTAATATAGGATAGTAAAAACAAAAAAGACCTTGCGGGTATGCGTTGTACCCGTAAGGATACAACGCAGCGATATAAATCCCTTTCGGAATTTGCGATATACCTAACGGTGCGATATAAGGCTGCGCCTTTCGATATGTCCTTCGGACAAGATGGTATTTATATCATATCGCGTTTACTGATAGGTAAACATATCGAATTTTACGAAGTAAAATATATCGAATTGCGAAGCAATATATCGCGAATTACAATTCTCAAAAATTTAATATATTCTCTGTGAGACAGTAAAAAAAGGAAGCACGAAACTTTCGTGCTTCCTTTAACTTTGTCTTATATCGTAGCAAGCAGGGAAAATGTATATCGCATTTATCACTTGTTAGGAGAACCTAAAACCCTTAACCTTGCTAAGTAGTTAAAGATATGGTATAATAACATTATAAGAGTATTCTTACTTATGAGGTGAAGAATGAATAACAAATTTTATGACATTGCATTTAATGATTCGCTAACTTTTTATACTTATGAACTGTATTGTTCTCCCGAAAATAGAGAAATTATTAATTGCACAGAAGAGTTTTTTAATCAAGGTTTTTTAAAAAATTCAGTATGGGACAAATATGCAGAGTACTCATATAAGTGCAAAGATTGCCCCCATTTTAAACACGATATAGGTTTTTATTTTGGAGACGGTCACTATACTAATAATTTTTCAACCAAAGATACTTTTATGATTAGTGTTAAAAACACGGAAGAATTAAATCTTGTTGTTGAAAATTTGCCAATTAACACTAAAACGATTTGGATAGGCAGTACTAAACCCATAGATTATTCTGCTCTTGAAAAACTGAGCCGACTCCAAACTGTATGTATTGGACTAGGAGCAAAAGATATTCTTTGGGATATGGAAAAAACACCGAATCTTGATGTTTTAGAAATTGAATTAGGCGCTAATGCTCCTGAAATAACAAAAATTAAAAAAGCAAAAAGTTTGAGGCATTTATGCTTAAACATTCACACCTCCCAAATTAACAATACCGTTATTCCTACATTTTCGTTTTTAAAAGAAATGCCTAACCTTGATAGTATGGTTATATCGGGAGTTACTGCACAAGACGATAATATTGACGATTTAATCAATATACCTAACCTAAAACGATTATGGATTTCACCCGATATTTATTCAACCGAAGATTATGCAAAATTTGAATCTTTAAAGTTTAAAATATATGATGAATATGGAATCTATGAATACGACAAAGAAGAAGCAACAATAGAAGATATTAGACCACTTGGAAAAGGGAAACGATATTTTAGGTCTGAAAAATCCAAAGAAAACTTTATTGCACAATACAAAAGCCTTATGCAAAAGCATCAATAAAAAATAGCTATGACAAAACAAAATGTCATAGCTATTTTTTTAAAACTGTCCTTTATGGTACAACCCCTACCACAAGGTCTTTTTATAATATGTTATGTTTATTCTTCACATTTTTCGAGCAAAGAAGTTGCCTCTGATAAGAGCTTTTCTTTATAGTTTAAAGGTAGTAACCTCATATAGCTTATGAGAAGCTTTTCCTCAAAGCTAAGAGAAGAAAAGCTAACGGATTCGGAAGCTTCTTCTGGAGTTGCAAAAATACTGTTAGAATCATTAAAGGTTAAAATACCGTCAGATACATTTTCCTCGTTTCCATAAACTAAAAAATGGGTTGAAACGGAAAAAATTGCTGCAAGTTTTTTTATGTTTTCGTTGCCCGGGTTAACCCCGTGTTCATAATACGCATAGGTAGAACGTTTGATTTTCAAAATATCTGCTAATTGTTGCTGTGTAAGCCCGTGTGCTTTCCTAAGAGTTCTAAGATTTTCGCCTAAAATGTTACTTTCTTTCATTTCGTTTTCTCCTTATTTTATTTTGTGCGGGACTTGACTATAAGTGCAATTATTGATATAATACTTGTGTTAAATTTGCTGATGTGGCTCAATGGCAGAGCGGCTCACTCGTAATGAGCAGGTTGTCAGTTCGATTCTGATCATCAGCTCCATTTTTATTTAAAACGGGCTAAAGCCCGTTTTATTTTTTTATAAAACTCCGTTTTTGGTAAGTCCTCTTGTAAATGGCTTTGAGGTTATTACTCCCTTTTCAAAACCATCTAGAACTTTTTTAACCTCTTTATTATCTTCTACCGTAAAATATAGATAGCCGTAATCGGCGCTTACGAGGTCTAAACTATCCGCTATGTTGGTCGGTCTTGAGTTTAGAATTTCGCTATATCCGTTTTTGCAAAGCACAGGGAAGGTTTCGCCCAAGCGGTCGGTAATGGCACAAAAATCTTTTTTGCCTTTGCAACCAATACCGTTTTTTACAGGACAGTTTTTGGTCAACATAAGAGGAAAATGCCCGTATAAAAAGGAATAGGTTTCAAAATTTTGGTCTGTTAGAAAGGCTTGCTCTTTGAAGCTAAGCTCGGGAGAAATAACACCCTTAAGTATACCTAGATTTTTTGCTGTTAATAAAGCGTGGTTGTTATAAAGGTTAAGCCCAAAACCGCCGAAGATACCAAAGCCTTCACTTTTTGCGAGGTTAACTGCGCTTAAATTTGAGCAAACTACGGTTTTTATGCCAAAGGTTTTTAACTTCTTCAAGATGTTTAAGGTTAGCGCGTCGTCGTCGGCCCCTCGGTAAAGCTCTGCGAAGGGCAAGTCTTCTACAGATAGTACTTTTAAAAGTTCATCCTTTGAAGAGAATTTTAAAATTTCACCGACAGGAAGAGAAAAGCCAAAAACATTTTTTTGCATTCCGCAAACCTGTTCCGCCCTTTCAAAACGAAGGAAAAAGCCTTTTATGGACCTTTTCTTTGCAGATAAAGGCAAATTGAATTCTTCGCTTTCAAAAGTAGGCTTTTCTATTCTCTCACAGTCAAGAGCGGCAATAACCCTAGATTTGAGGGCATTTATTGCAGAAATCGGAAGGGTAAGCCCTTCGTCATATTTAAACTGTAAATCTTCCAAAAAATAAGGTGTTCCGCCAAGCTTTGTTAGAGAAGAACGCAAAACCTCCTCACTTAGAGGTTTTTTTGTTGCCGTTTGAGAAAGGTCGCCTTTTTCTGTTACTGTTAAATCCTGGTATTTTGCTGTAAGCTTTGCGGGTTTGCCTTCAAAAAGTTCAAAAATAAAACTAATTCCAAGTCTTTTCGCAGGCCTTCTGTAAAGCTCGTGAAGTTTTGAAAGGGTATCGTTTGTCGAAGATATATCCTGCTCGGTGCGAACACCAAACATATCTTTACCCGTTTTATCAAGGTAGTATCCTTTAGTGAAACCGCTTCTGGAAAAAACCTTTTCTAAAAGCATAAGGTCGTTATTTTCGGCTTTTTTGTTTTCAATAGTTTTTTTAAGGCAGTTCACGCTAGCCGCAACATATTCGGGCCGTTTCATTCTTCCCTCAATTTTAAGGGAAGAAACGCCTAAGTCTTTTAGTTCCAAACATTCGGTTACAAGGCTTAAATCTTTAAGGCTTAAATCGTAGCCCGTTCCACCTTCTGCCGAAAAGGGTAAACGGCAGGTACCTGCACAAAGGCCGCGGTTAGCACTTCTGCCGCCTAAATGGGCGCTGAAAAAACACTGCCCTGAAAGGCACATACAAAGTGCGCCGTGAACAAAAACCTCAACTTCAATATCGTTTTCTTTTGCTACCTTGCAAAATTCTTTTAGATTTTCCCTACTCATCTCCCTTGCGGGAACAACCCTTGAAAAGCCAAGGCTTTTAAGCAGTGGTATTGCAGCAGCAGAATGTATAGAAAGCTGTGTCGATGCGTGAAGGGGTATGTCTTTTATGTTTTCTTTTATAAGACGCGCAAGGCCTAAGTCTTGCACAATAATTCCGTCAATTCCAAGGTTTTTTGCCCTCTGCGCTAAAGAAAGAGCCTCGTTTATTTCGCTATCTTTTATAAGGATATTTAATGTAAGATAAGCCTTTACACCATTTTGTTTACAAAATAAAATGGTGTTTTCGAGGTCGAAATCATCAAAATTTTCGGCATTTCTTCGTGCGTTAAAATGCTTTGCACCAAAATAAACAGCATCGGCGCCTGAATAAACTGCCGCCTTGAGAGACTGGCTATTTCCAACGGGGGCGAGTATTTCCATCTTCATATTAGTAAACCGCTTTTGCACCCATAGGGGCAAGAATTTGTTCTATTTTATCTGCTTCGGCGCATATAATAAGAATAACCAGGTTGTCCATCTCCAGAATAAGCCTTGAGGAAATTTTGCTCCGTTCATCTTCAACAAGTTTCATAGAGGTTTCAAGATTTGAGGCATATTTGGAAATTCCCGAAATGACAAGCGCTTTGGAAGCCTCTCCTTTCGTTTCAAAAACAGCAATGGTATCACTACACTGACTAAGCGAACTAATTAAAACCGAAAAGCGCCCAAGGTCCGAATTTTTAAATCCGAAATAAGATTCAAGCTTGTCCCCTGAAAGTAAGCTTAGGTTAGAAAGAGAACATTCTTTTGTAATTTGTTTTGTGAGTTGTGAAGGGGAAGGCGAGTTCTGGGTTTTGCATCCTGAAAAAGCGAAAAGAAATATAAAAACAGCTAAAGAAAAACAAAGTAATTTAGGTATGATTTTCACAAAACATCACCTCGCAAATAATTTATAATAATATTTATTTAATTATACACTTTTAAAAAGTAATAGTAAAGTGTTTTTTGAAAAAATGTGAAAATATTTAGAAAACCGACCTGTCGAAACCTGTTGTCGATATGTGAAGAATTTTGCAAAAATACAAATAGTAATTAAAGTTATCAACATAGTTATCAACCAAAAAAATTTTGGAATGCTACTGTTTGAGGGGATAATTTTTTCAAAATGTGTATATGTATGTGGATAAACTGAATAAAAAAGTCGATTTATCCACCGAACAAGTGGATAACTTTTCTGCTAAAAAAGAAAGAAATTTACAAAATGTATAAAAAAATTTAGCGATTTACTGTAGAAAAGTATTGACATCGAGCTTTAAAGGGTTTAAACTATAAAATATTTAAAAAATATAGTGAAAATAATCTTTATTTTACAACGAAAAGGAGTTAGGAAAATGGCACTTAAAAATGAGTATTTATTAGGCGTTTACGAAAAGGTTTGTCAGCGTAACGCAGGTGAAACCGAGTTTTTGCAAGCCGTTTTAGAGGTTTTGGAATCCTTGGAGCCTGTAGTTGAGCAGGATAGCCGCATTGAAAAATGGGGAATTATGGAAAGAATTGTTGAGCCTGAGAGAATGGTTTCCTTCCGTGTTTCTTGGGTTGATGATAACGGCAAGGTTCAGGTTAACAGAGGTTACCGTGTACAGTTTAATTCTGCTATTGGCCCTTACAAGGGTGGTATCAGACTTCATCCTTCGGTTAACGCTTCTGTTATTAAGTTCCTTGGTTTTGAGCAAACCTTTAAAAACAGCCTTACAGGTCTTCCTATGGGCGGCGGTAAGGGCGGCTCTGACTTTGACCCAAGAGGTAAGAGCGACCTTGAAATTATGCGCTTCTGTCAGAGCTTTATGACCGAACTTGCAAAACATATCGGTCCTGATACCGACGTTCCCGCAGGTGATATCGGTGTTGGCGCACGTGAGGTTGGCTATCTCTTTGGTCAGTACAAACGTCTTAGAAATGAATTTACCGGTGTTTTAACAGGTAAAGGTCTCTCCTTTGGCGGTTCACTTATCCGTCCCGAAGCAACCGGCTTTGGTGCAGTTTATTATGCAGCTGAAATGCTTAAATCTTTCGGTGAAAGCATTAAGGGTAAAACCTTTGCGGTTTCCGGTTTTGGTAACGTTGCTTGGGGTACTGTTAAAAAGGTTACCGAGCTTGGCGGTAAGGTTGTTACAATTTCCGGTCCTGACGGATATATTTATGATGAAGACGGTATAAATACCGAAGAAAAAATTGACTTTATGCTCCAGATGCGCGCTTCTGGTCGCGACAAGGTTAAGGATTATGCCGATAAATTCGGTGTTCCTTACTTTGAGGGTCAAAAGCCTTGGGGTGTTAAGGTTGACGTTATTATGCCTTGCGCAACTCAAAATGAGGTTACCCTTGCAGATGCCGAGAAGATTGTTGCTAATGGTGTTAAATACTATGTAGAGGTTTCCAATATGCCTACTACTGCAGATGCAGTAGCTCTCCTTAAAGAAAATAAGGTTGTTATTGCTCCTTCTAAGGCAGTTAATGCAGGCGGTGTTGCGGTTTCAGGCCTTGAGATGAGCCAGAACTCTATGAGATACAGCTGGACAGCAGAAGAGGTTGACGCAAAGCTACACCAGATTATGACAAACATTTATAAAACTTCATACGAGGCTGCTAAAAAGTTTGGTATGGAGGGCGACCTTGTAGCAGGTGCAAATATTGCAGGCTTCATTAAGGTTGCAGAGGCAATGATTGCTCAGGGTGTTGCATACTAATATAAGACATAAAAAATTAAACGGAGAAGAGGTTGCTCTTCTCCGTTTTTTTGTTTTCAAAATATTATAAATTTTCAATAAAAAGCTCTATATCAGGCTTGCTATCTAGCTTTTTAAGTTCATTTTCAAGATTTGCTTTAATCTCTTCGAAAGAGTCAGACATAGCCGAAACCTTTGAAGAGAAGCTTTCGGCGGCGCCTATAAGTTCCTCTTTTAAGGAAGAGAGGGTTTGGTCAGCCTTGGTAGCAGCCAAAAGCTGATTTTTGGCGTGGTCGGTAATTTCTTTTGCGCAGTTTTCGGCATCGGATACTATTTCACGCGCGTTTTGTTTTGCTAGCATATACATAGTCCCGATACTTATACTCATTTTTTCTATTTCGGCTTCTTTTGCGGTATAATAATCAACCTTTTGTTTCATTTCATTTAATTCTTCGGTTAATTTTTGAATTTTATTTTCTAAATCTGCCTTTTCGCCCTCTAAGAGCTTCACTTTCCCCTTGTGCTCTGCCATAATATGCGCGATATAGGCATTAACTTCTTCCTTATTAAAACCGAAAAATGAAGTTTTAAAACCAAACTGAGACAAAAAAATCACCTCAAACAAATATTATAACTAAATTATAACAAAATTCGACTGTAAATACAATAGTTTTATTTTTGCCGTTATGAGTGTTTAAAAAATCATTACTTTTTTAGTTTGGTACTTGAATTGTTCATAAATAAATATTATAATAAAATATATTATTATGTGGATATTGTACCCTTTTTATTTTTAGTGAAAAAGTTGGGAGGTGGGCCGGACTTGAGCAAAGAAATTTTAATTATTGTAAATCCCGTTTCGGGCAGACTTTTACTCAGGCAAAAACTTTGGCAGGTTGTAGAAAAATTCTCCGAAGCAGATATGGTCCCCACTATATATTTCACTAAGAAAAAAGGTGATGCAGAGGAAGTTGCCAAAAGGTGTTCTGAGAGATATGAGACGATTGTTTGCGCGGGGGGAGACGGCACCTTAAACGAGGTTATAAACGGTCTTATTAAAAATCCTGTACCGCACACTTTAGGCTATATCCCTGTTGGAACAACAAACGATTTGGCAACAAGTCTTAACATACCGAAATCACCCATAGCGGCAGTAAACAACATTATAAAGGGTAATGTATGCAAAATTGATGTTGGCCGGTTTGGTGATAGAGTTTTTAATTATATCGCTTCATTTGGCGCATTTACCGAGGCTTCATACTCGGCGCCTCAAGAGGTAAAAAACGCTATAGGTCATGCCGCCTATGTTATCGAAGGTATAAAAAGCCTTAGTAATATTAAGGCTACCGAAGCAACATTTTCTTTTGATGAGGGCGAGACTGTTAGCGGCAGGTTTATTTTTGCGGCAATATCAAACACAACCTCGGTTGGCGGGGTACTAAAGCTTCAAGAAAATATGGTTGCCCTTAATGATGGGCTTTTAGAGGTTCTTCTTATTAAAGAGCCATCAAATTTAAGCGAGCTTCAAAAAATAATAAGTGAGCTTTTGTCTCAAAAGTTTACAGGTGAACTTGTTTCGCTTTATCATACTAAAAGGGTAGTGGTTAAAACCGACGAGCCTTTGGATTGGACACTTGACGGCGAGTATCAGCGTTCCGGTAAAGAGACAATTATAAAAAATCTGCATGAGGCAGTTAGTTTTATTGTACCCACAAAAAAGAAAAAACGGTAGGAGATTAAAAGATGTTCACACGTGATATTGGAATAGATTTGGGAACAGCAAATACCCTTGTTTGTATTAAAGGAAAGGGTATAGTAATGCGTGAGCCTTCGGTTGTAGCTTATGAGGCGAGAAACGATATTGTTCGTGCTGTTGGTACCGAAGCGAAAGAGATGATTGGCCGCACACCCGGCTCAATTACTGCGGTGCGTCCCCTTAAGGATGGAGTAATTGCAGACTTTGACGTTACGGCAGCAATGCTTAAAAAGTTTATAAAACAGGCGCTTCACGGAAGCATTTTTCATAGAGTTAGGGTTATGATATGTGTTCCGGCAGGTGTTACAGAGGTTGAAAGAAGGGCAGTACACGATGCGGCAGTTCAAGCAGGTGTTAGCCCTAACAATGTTTGCCTTATTCAAGAGCCAAAGGCGGCGGCTATTGGCGCGGGGCTTCCTGTTGAAGATTCGGCAGGTTGTATGGTTGTTGATATCGGCGGCGGAACAAGTGAGGTTGCAATTTTGTCGCTTGGCGATATTGTAACGGCTCAGTCGGTTCGTATAGCGGGAGACAAGCTTGACGAGGCAATTATCAACTATGTAAGAAAAACACATAATATGCTTATTGGTGAACGTACTGCCGAGCAGATTAAGATTGAGCTTGGCTCAGCGAAGCCCTTTGAAAATGAAGGCAGTATGGAAATAAAGGGAAGAAACTTAGTAGACGGTCTTCCCAAAAGCGCGGTAATTACGGCGGCGCAGGTGCGTGAGGCTATTAGAGATACGGTTTCTCAAATTATCGATGCAGTGCGTCTTACTTTAGAAAAAACACCGCCCGAGCTTTCGGCGGATATCATTGATAGCGGAATTACCCTTACAGGCGGCGGCGCCTTGCTTCGCGGGTTGGATAAGCTAATGAGTGAGGAAACAGGCATTCCGGTTCGTGTGGCAGAAAATCCTATGGACTGTGTAGTTTTGGGTACCGCCAAAGAGCTTGAACGTACAGATTTTACAGAAGAGGCACTTAAAAGACTTAAAAAGTATCGTCCCTTTTAAAAAAAGGCAAAGGAGTGGCACAGTTGCGGTTTTTCTTTCGTAGCAGACAATTTAAAATAATGGTGCTTGTTACCGTTTGTGTCATTTTTTTGGCGCTTTTAGGTTATGCATTTGGCACCGCATTTACACCGCAAAACAGTATTATTGGCGGCATCACAACTTCGGTTAGCGAGTCTCTTGCAAAGGTTTCTGCCTGGGTTTCAGATACCCACAAAAAACTTAGCGAGAGCGAAAAAATAATGCTTGAAAATATACGCCTTAAGGCGCAGATAGGCGAGCTTAACGAAAAGCTTGTAGATTATCAGTCGGTTTTAAAAGAGAATGAGTTTTACAAAAAATATCTAGATATAAAAGAGCAAAATCCCGATTATGTTTTGGAGCCGGCAAACCTTATATCTCGTAATACGGAAGACCCATACGGTTCATTTGTAATAAATAGAGGCAGCTTAAACGGTGTTGAGGTAAACGACCCCGTTATAACCGAGGCGGGACTGGTTGGGTATATTTCAGAGGTTAACCCAACATACTCCAAGGTTACAACTGTTATGGATTCGGGCATTAAAATAGGCGGAATAGATAAAAGAACCGATGACGTTGGTATAGTTTCGGGTGAGCTTTCCTTAGCCGAAAAGGGCAAAACTAAAATGGTAAACATTTTAAGAAGCTCTGGTGTTGCAAGTGGCGATTTTATTGTTACTGCGGGCGGTGGCGTTTTCCCCGAGGGAATTATAATCGGCACTGTTGACAGTATCCATAATGCTAAAATTGATACTTCTCTTTATGCAATTATAACTCCAACGGTTGATTTTAAAGAGCTTAGAGAAGTTATGGTAATAAAATATTTTACCGGTCAGGGTAAAGCGGAATAAAATTTTTAAACTTAAGGGAGGTATTTTTTATGATTAACAATGTAGAAAAATACCATCCTTATATTTATGGTATTTTAGGGATTTTTTCCTTTATGATTTTTGTCTTACAAAGGATTTCAGGTCTTAGCCTTAAAATTTCCACCGCAACTCCCGTTTTACTTCTTCCCTTAGTTATTGTAATTGCCTGTTTTTTAAAGGAATGGGTGGGCTTTTGGTTTGGTTTTGCAAGCGGGGTTATGCTTGATATTTTTATGGCAGATAGCCGAATTTTCAACACGATTGCTTTTATAGTTATAGGTCTCGGCGCAGGTCTTTTGTTCCACTATTTGTTCAACCGAAACATTAAAGCGGTAGTTTTGGGCGGGCTTGCAGTTTGCTTTGTTTACTTTTTCTTTAAATGGTTGTTCCTTTCAGTTTTTATGGGCGACCCTTCAGCGTTTAAAATTCTTTTCAAATATGAAATTCCGTCTGCAATATATAGTTCAGTTTTTTTGATACCGTTTTTCTTTTTAGTTAGAAATCTTTGTAAAAAATATATTATACAAAAATAGCCAAAATATAAAACATAAAAAAGTGAGGTGATTTTCTTATGCGCGAAACGTATACCGAGTTTTTAAAAAGAATAAGAAAGCGCGATAAAACACGTATGATAACAATGGTTGTCGCTTGTGTACTTTGTTTTGCTATATTTTTCGGAAGGGGCTTTAATCTACAGGTTTCTTCTGCAGATAGGTATACCGAACAGGCTAAGGGAATCACCACAATAACCGCACCGATAAAGGCAGTGCGCGGTGAAATTTTAGACTATTACGGCAGACCTATTGCCACTAATCGCGAAGGATATAATATAGTTTTCAGTTATGCGGGGATAAGTAAAACCACAATAAACGAAACCATTTATGAGCTAACAAAGCTTTTGAAGGAAGGAGAGTGGGCAGATGATTTACCACTTTCTAGTAAAGCTCCTTATGGTTTTTTAAAAGATAACGAAACGGCTGTTTCAAGGCTAAAAAGCTTTTTAAATCTTGCGCATTATGCTACGGCAGAAAACTGTTATGACGAGATGGTAAAGCGATACAGCCTTGAAAATAAAACAAAAGAAGAACAAAGGGTAATTATGGGTGTCAGGTACACTATGGAAAGGGCAGGTTTTTCGGTTTCAGTTCCCTTCACATTTGCCGAGGATATAGACAGCCATAATATGATTTATATTTCTGAAAATACACATTTCTTCCAAAATGGTGTTTCGGTGGAGGTTGCTTCCTTTAGAGAATATTCTGAAGATGCGGTTGCTCCCCACATTATAGGAAATGTTGGACCTATATATGCTGAGGAGTGGGAGGCTTATAAAGAAAAGGGATATAATTATAACGATAAGGTTGGAAAGAGCGGAATTGAAAAGGTCTGTGAGGAGAAGCTTCGCGGTATCGATGGCGAGATAACCTATAGAATAAACTCAAGTGGCGTTATTCTTTCAAGCGAGGTAACGAAGGAGCCTGTTCCGGGCAATTCTGTTCGCCTTACAATAGATAAAACTGTTCAGCTTTCATCACAAAAAGCCCTTAAAAACACTATTGAACAAATGCGACAGGATAAAATTTATGCTTCTGCGGGGGCGGCAGTTGCGGTTAACGTTAAAACAGGCGGTGTAATCGCTTCGGTTAACTACCCAACCTACGATTATACCGAGTATAGCGAAGATTATGAGTCCTTACTTAAAAACCCGAACAAGCCGCTTTTTGATAGGGCTTTTAACGGCGCTTATCCTCCCGGCTCGACCTTCAAACCTGCCGTTGCTTTAGCGGCGCTTCAGGAAAATATTATAACTCCTGAAGAAACAATTCGTTGCGTCGGCACATATACGTACTATAAAGATTTCCAACCAAGCTGTATGCACGTGCATTATAGCATAGGTCTTTTACCTGCCCTTTCAAAGTCTTGTAACTATTACTTTTTTGATGTTGGCAGAAGGCTTGGAATAACCAAGATGAATAAATACTGCCTTGATTTTGGTTTGGGACAAAAAACAGGTGTAGAGGTTATGGAAAGCAAGGGCACCCTTGCAGGACCTCAAAGCCGTGATGAGTGGTATGAGGGTTATACAATTCAGGCTGCAATAGGTCAGATGGACAATGCCTTTACTCCGCTTCAGCTTGCCTCTTATACAGCTACAATTGCAAGTTCGGGCACAAGATATAAAACAACCCTTATTGATAAATATGTTAACTATTCTCAAGATAAGGTTATTGAACAAAACAAACCGCAGGTTTTGGGTAAGGTAGATATAAAAGAAGAAATTTTTGATACCGTTAAAGAGGGTATGCTTTCGGTTACCGAGGATGGTACAGGTAGCCGAATATTCAGCGATTATCCTATTAAGGTTGGCGGTAAAACGGGTACTGCACAGGTTACAGGCAAAAAAGACCATACTGTTTTCGTTGCCTTTGCACCGTATGATGACCCCGAAATAGCGGTTGCCGTTATTATTGAACACGGTCAGTTTAGCACATATAGTGGTGGGCTTTTAAAATCAATTTTCAACTCTTATTTCTTTACCGACGAAACGGTTGATTCAACAAAAGATTATTATGAGCTTTTGCCGTAAAAAATTAAAGGAGAAAATAATGAAAAAAATAATTGCTGTTTTACTTTCTGCTTCGCTTATTTTAACATTTGTGGGCTGTAAGGAAGAAAAAGGTTCAGATGGTACAAGTTCTACAGTTTCTCAGTATGTTCACGAAACAAATATTTACGATTATGCTAAAAAGGGCGAAATTCCCGAGGTGCCTTTTAAGCTTGGCGAAAGCGTAGAAAAGGTAAAAAAGAACTTCAAAGATACAATACCCCAGGGTAGCGAGATTGAAGATTTAATTATCACCGAAGGAACCCTCACCGTTCAAATGGATGGCGGTAATTCAATGTTCTTTTATGAAAAGGCTAACGAAAAAAGCGGCATAGCACTTATCGTCGCCAAGGAAGAAGCCTTTAAGCTTTCTATGGGTGGCGTTTACAGCGCACAGGATATAATAGATATGATAGAGCAAAAAGACTATAAATTAGGCGCCGCAACCGAGGCGGATGTTTTCTTTTTGCCGGGTGCTGCGTCAGATTATGAGTGTTTAAGCTATAGCGCAGGCGACTTCGTTCTTAAGTTTATTATAATAAACGGGTATGTATCTGCCGCAACCCTTACAAACCCTGCCGTTTGGAATTATTAGTAGAATATTTGCCTTCCACCTATATTTTTGTGGAAGGCTTTATTTTTTGTCTTATTTTTTCTAAAACTTGTTGAAAAAAGGGATAATTTGTGTTAAAGTAATAGTGTATAAATTTTTTCGCAGTAATATGCTAAAGTGATTAGTGTATCGTTACATAGGTTAGGTTGGTGGAACTTTTGAGAATTGTTGTAAAACTTGGCACATCTACACTTGCACATTCTTCGGGAAGGCTTAATATTCGCCGAGTTGAAGAGCTTTGTAGTGTTATGAGTGACCTTAAAAACGCAGGACATCAAATTGTGCTTGTTTCTTCGGGCGCAATTGGTATGGGTGTCGGAAAATTAAATCTTAAAGAACGTCCAAAGGATATACCTTCAAAACAAGCGGCGGCGGCTGTTGGCCAGTGTGAGCTTATGTATGTTTATGATAAACTGTTTTCGGAGTATAATCATACCGTTGCCCAAATTTTGATTACAAAGTCGGATATCGAGAATCCTGAGCGTTCGGAGAATTTCCATAATACATTGTTTAGGCTTTTAGAGCTTGGCACTCTGCCCATTATAAACGAGAATGATACAATAGCAACCGAAGAGATTGTTATAGGTGATAACGATACCTTGGCGGCGATAGTTGCCAAAAAGGTCGAGGCAGAGCTTTTGGTACTTCTTTCAGATATTGACGGGCTTTATACTGCTGACCCGAGGAAAGACAAATCGGCAACCCTTATAGATACAGTTGAGGAAATTACACCTGAAATTGAAGCTCTCGCCTTTGGCACAGGAACAAAGCTTGGCACGGGTGGAATGCAGACAAAAATTTCTGCCGCAAAGATCGCTACTGCGGCGGGGGTAGAGATGGTTATTTCTAACGGTAGCCGCCCGTTAGACCTTTATGATATTGTTGACGGCAAAAAAATTGGAACAAGATTTAAAGTGAGATAAGCTATGACTACAACAGAAATTTTAAATCGCGCAGTTAAGGCAAAACCTATAATGCAGCTAATGTCCGGTGAGCAGAAAAATAATGCCTTAAGGGCAATGTCTGAAGAACTTTTAAACCAAAAGGCAGAAATTCTTTCGGCTAATGCATTGGATATTCAAAATGCAAAGGGAAAAATTTCAGACGTTATGATTGATAGACTTGCCCTTAGCGAAGCCAGAATAAAGGCTATGGCGGACGGCATTTTAGACGTATGCAAGCTTCCCGACCCGGTAGGAAAGGTTTTAAAGGAGCACACCTGCCCCAATAATCTTTTGGTTGAAAGGGTTTCAGTTCCTATTGGCGTGGTTGCGATTATTTATGAAAGCAGACCTAATGTTACCTCTGATGCGGCGGCACTAGCCTTAAAATCGGGTAATGTTTGTGTTCTTCGCGGCGGAAAAGAGGCATATAATAGCGCAAAAGCGATAGTTAATGCGCTTAAAAAAGGTCTTGAAAAGGTAGGCGTTTGCCCCGATGTGTTAAATATTGTTGACGATACCACAAGGCAAAGCGCGAATGAGCTTATGACGGCGGTTGGAAAGGTTGATTTGCTTATCCCACGCGGTGGAAAGGGACTTATTAGCGCGTGTGTTGAAAATGCTAAGGTGCCGTGTATTGAAACGGGTACGGGTATTTGCCATATATATGTTGACGCTTCGGCAGATTTAGATAAGGCGCTAAAAATTACCGAAAACGCTAAAATGAGTCGCCCGTCTGTTTGTAATGCAGCCGAGGTGCTTTTGGTACACGAGGATATCGCAAAAGAGTTTTTGCCGAGACTTAAAGACCTTTTAACAAATAGTGAAAGAGAAAATAAGGTTACCTTTAAGCTTTCAGAAAAAGCGGCCGCGATAATAGATGGTGAAAAAGCGACAGAGGAAGATTTTGATACCGAATTTTTAGACTATATTTTGGCGGTTGATATCGTAAAGGATGTAAATGAGGCAATAAATCATATATCAAAACATTCAACCCATCATAGCGAGGCTATTGTGGCTGAAGATAAAAGGGCTCAAATGCTTTTTTCTACCGCCATTGATAGCGCGGCGGTTTACGTGAACGCTTCTACCCGTTTTACCGATGGCGGCGAATTTGGTCTTGGTTGCGAAATGGGTATTTCTACACAAAAGCTTCACGCAAGAGGTCCTATGGGACTTGAAGAGCTTACAACCTATAAATACATTATTACCGGCGACGGTCAGATAAGGGGATAAAAAATGAAGATTTCATTTATTGGCGCAGGAAATATGGGCGGCACACTCGCAATATCCGCCGCAAAAAAGGTAAAACCTAATGATATTTACCTTTTTGATATTGATGCATCTAAGTCAAAGGCTCTTGCCGAAAAAATCGGTGGCACAGTAGCAGATATGGAAAAGTCGCTGCAAGCTGATTATATATTTTTGGGTGTTAAACCCCAAATTCTACCTGACGTTTTAAAAGAAATAAGCCCCAAGCTTTCGAAAGATGCCGTTTTGGTTAGTATGGCGGCGGGGGTATCAACCGAAACAATTTCAAAATATGTGGGCGAGAGGCCGATTATTAGAATAATGCCTAATACTCCTGCCGCTTTTGGTGAGGGTATGATGCTTGTTTGCGGCAAAAATGTAGACGAGAAAAAGCTTTGTGAATTTAAAAATTTTATGTCGGAATCGGGTAGGGTGCTGGAAATCCCCGAAAAGCTTATCGATGCGGGTAGCGCCGTTTCGGGATGTGGCCCTGCATTTGCCTATATGTTTATTTCAGCTTTGGCTGATGGCGGAACACAGTGCGGTCTGCCCTACGATATGGCTTTAACCCTTGCGGCTCAAACCGTTTTGGGTAGCGCAAAAACTGTTTTAGAAAGCTCTGTTCAGCCAGAGGCACTAAAAACTGCGGTTTGTAGCCCCGGCGGTACAACAATAGAGGGTGTACACGCTTTGGAAGAAGGCGCTTTTAGGGGAACTACCATGAATGCAGTTAAAGCGGCTTATGAAAAAACATTAAAGCTTGCTAAAAAGTAAATATTTATTATAATAAATGCCACCTAAAAATATATGCCTATAGGCAAGGTTTGGGTGGTATTTAAATTTTTTCTAAAAGCTATTGACAAAACAGAGAAAAAAGAGTATAATACATTTAACAATTAGGTTAAATGTTAAATAGGAGGCGATGAAATGGCGCTACAAAAAACATTAAAGGCCCTTTCCGACCCTATTCGCCGCGAGATTTTAGAAATTCTTAAAAAAGGCGAAATGTCGGCGGGAGAAATTGTAGATAAATTTTCGGTTACAGGGGCTTCAATTTCAAGGCACTTATCAGTTTTAAAGGAAGCCGATTTGGTGCGCGATAAACGAAAAGGTCAGTTCATATATTATGAGCTCAATACCTCGGTGTTTGAAGAGATTTTACTCTTTGCAAACTCTTTCACTAAAGGAGAAAAATAGTATGCTTAAACAAAATAAAATTAAAATCATAATTTCCTCTCTCTTAACCCTTTCACCTATTTTATTTGGTCTTATAGTTTGGGATAAGCTCCCAAACAGTATGGCAATTCATTTTGGCACAAGTGGTACACCCAACGGCTTCGGCACCAAAGCCATGGCAGTTTTTCTTATTCCGCTTATCTTGTTTGTTTTAAATTTAGTTTGCATTTTTGCTACTTCACTTGACAAAAAACAAAAAGAGCAGTCTAAAAAGGCACTTTCAATAATTTTTTGGATAATGCCTATTATTTCTATTTTGGTTAGTGCATCAATATATTCCGTTGCCCTTGAAAAAGCCATAAATATTCTTGTTATATTCCCTGTTTTGTTAGGGCTTCTTTTTATTTTCCTGGGGAACTATATGCCAAAGATAAAACAAAATCTAACCCTTGGTGTTAGAATGGGATTTACACTAGGTAACGAAGAAAATTGGAATAAAACCCACCGTTTTACAGGAAAGCTTTGGGTTTCGGTAGGTTTTTTGACTCTATTTTTAGTTTTTGCTCCTATAAATATAATGATAATAATTTTCGTAGCTCTTCTTTTGGTGGCAACAATAGCGCCCGTGATTTATTCGTATATTGTTTATAAAAATCATAAAAAACAGGGTATAGCCTACGAAAAGCCTGAGACCTCAAAAATAGCAAAAATTATAACGGCCATTTTAGTCCCCTTAATTTTAATATTCGTCGGTATTTTAATGTTTACGGGAAATATATCCTTAGAGTACAAGTCAGAAACCTTTGAAGTTAAGGCGACCTATAACCAAAGCCTAGAGCTCAGGTACGACCAAATTGATGAGGTCAAATACCTTCCAAAAGATACTGTCGGGGCAAGAACCTTTGGTTTTGGTAGCGCAAAGCTTTTGGTGGGCACCTTCCAAAATGAAGAATTTGGAACCTACACAAGATACTCTTATACGGGCAAGGCTCCCGTAGTTAAGGTGAGCATAGACGATAAAGTGCTTATCATAGGCGGCAAGGACGAAAAAGAGACAAAGAAAATTTATATTGATATCCTTTCGGGAATTCAGGGAAGTTTAGACTAGGTTAGCCAAATTGTTTGCTTAAGCAAAAGAGGCAGAGTTTTTAAAACTCTGCCTCTTTTATTTAATATGTTTTTAAGCCGTTTGCGCTGTTTGTTCATGTTCTTTTACACCGAACTTTTTCTCTAATTTTTTCATTGTAAAGATAAATATAGTTAAAAGAGTAATTAGTGACAGCACCCAACCCACCGGCCAAACGAGGTACAAGTAGGTTAGAGCATGGTCTTTTGGGAAAAGCGGAAAGATAAAATAAACCCAAACAAAACGCAAACCGCACATAAATATAAGCGTTGTAATAGTGTGCGACATAGCCTTTCCAAGCCCTTTAAGCGCACCGCCGTAAATTTCCTGAATGCCGCAAAGGAAATATGTGCTGGAAATGAGGATCATTTTTTGTTTTGAGTAGGCAATAACCTCAGGCACGTCGGACATTATGCTTGAAAGTTCCCCCGAAAAAACGGCTGAGAGAATGCCAAAGGTAAGCCCGAAAGCAGTGGTAATAAAAATGCCGTTGAAAATAGTTTTACGAACACGTTTAAATTGCCCTGCGCCCATATTTTGACTAACGTAAGGTATAACCGCCATAGAGGGCGAAATTGAAATGTTGTATAAAAGACCGTCGAAGGTGTTTGCTATCGAAATGCCGGTAGTTGCCGCCGCTCCGAAAGAGTTAACAGTTGAAGAAATAACTGCGTTAGCAACCGAATAAAGTGCATTTTGTGCGCCGGTTGGAAGACCAATAGCAACCATTTCTTTTAAAAGAGATAAATTAAATTTAAATTCTTTAAGCTTAAACTTAACAACAGTCTCGCTTTTAAGAAAGTGAACAATGTAAAGAGCGCCGGGGATAACCCATGAAATAATAGTTGCTACAGAAACACCTATGATTGAAAGTTCCAAAACAATAACGAAAACATAGGTTAAAAAAACCTTTAAAATTCCTGAAACAAGGGCATAACGCATATTGCTTTTAGTATCACCTTCAGAGCGGGCAATAGCGCTGCCAAAGGTATAAATCATAAAAAATGGCATACCGGCAAAATAAAGCCTAAAGTAAAGCGCCGCATCCTTCATAAGCTCAGCGGGGCAGTTAATCCACCCAAGGAAAACCTCGGCAAATATAAGGCCAATTACTGTAAGAGCAAGGCCGCCGATTACGGCAAACATAAGGGCTGTTCCAACCGCTTTTTGAACCAGCTGATCTTTTTTCTTGCCTATGTATTTTGCAATAACAACATTAGCACCAACGCTAATACCTGTAACCCAACATGATATAAGGGTTATAAGTGTGCCGCAAACGCCAACCGCACCAACAGCCATACTGCCGCCCGCTTTATCGCCGGCTTTTAAAATCGTCATGTCAACAATATTAAAAAGGGAGTTCATTACATTCATTGCCATAATAGGCAGCGTAATTAAAAGAAGTCCTTTAGCAACATTGCCCGAAAGCATATTGACGTTTTTTTGTTTTACCATAATATAACCTTCTTTTTTAGGGGAAGACCCTTTACGGTTTTTAAAACCGCTTTTTAGAATTTTCGAGAAGAAAACCCACTCTTTAAAATTCGTCTACATTATAGCACAATAGCATTTTTTTATCTACGGCTTTTTTACCAAATATAAATTATTTTTTTAGATATATTATACATAAATTTCAAGAAACAAACCCCCGCCAATTCTAAAATTGGTGGGGGTCATCGTTTTTTTAATTTAGTCATTTGCCTTAAAAACATCGGCAACTTCGCTTATAGTTACAAACGCTTTCGGGTCGATAGAATGTATAATCTTTCTCATTTTAGAAATTTGAAATCGGTTAACCACAAAGTAAATCATAGTTTTTTCTTCACCCAAATATCCGCCTGTTGCAGAAATTTTTGTAGTGCCACATTCAAAGGCTTCCATTAAAGCGGCACTTATTTCGTTAGGCCTTTTGGTTATTATCATAACCTCTTTTGAACGGTCAAAGCCTTCGACAACAAAGTCAACAGTTTTAAGCCCCGCCGCATAGGTAACAATTGAGTAAAGCGGAAGAATCCAGCTTTTAATTAAAAATCCGCAAACGGTGTACAAAATTATATTATAAATCATAACAAATGTGCCAACGGTTATATTAAGCTTTTTCGCAAAAATCACCGCCATAACCTCAACTCCGTCAATTGCACCGCCAAAGCGTATTGTCATACCGCTTCCGACACCCGAAATAACGCCGCCAAAAAGTGCGCAAAGAAGCAAATCTTCGCCCGCAAGTGGCGATGCTATGCTAACGTCAATGGGCAGAATGTCGGTAATAAGCCACGAAACAAGAGAATAAATTGCAACGGCGAAAATCGAATAGACTGTAAATGCGGCACCTTGCTTTTTAAGACCGAATAAAAACAGCGGCACATTAAGAATTAAAAGAAATATCGAAAGCGTTAAATATTCGGGTGTTATTTGCGAAAGTAAAATAGAGGTACCTGAAATGCCGCTATCATAAAGGTTAACGGGCGCTAAAAAAACTGTAACGCCAAAAGCGTTTATGGTACCCGCCAAAAAAAGAAATATAAAGTTTTTAAAAGAAAGCTCTTTAAGTTCCTTTAAAAAAGAGGTCTTGCTCATAGTTTTCTTCACCTCAATATAATAAAAAGTAAAACACAAAATCTATACAATAAGTATATCATAAAAAGGCTTTTTTAACAACCAAAATGCCGAAAAATCATTTACACCCCATAAGAAAAATACTTCTTATAGGGTGTAAGCTAAACAATTTTCAGTTTTTTATTTAGTTAAAATTTGCCTTTGCTAAGTCCATCAATAATAACGGCAATAGCGTTTTCGTCGTTGCTAACTGTTACGAAATCGGCTACGGCTTTCACCTCTTCAACCGCGTTTGAAACGGCAAAGCCCTTTCCTGCCGCTTTAACCATAGCAATATCGTTGTTGTAATCGCCAACGGCTATTGTGTTTTGCATTTTAGTTCCAAAAAGCTCGGCCATTTTGGTAAGTAAGGTGCCCTTGCTTACCCCTTTTGGAAGTATTTCATAAAGCCTTCTTTCCGAGCGGATGAAATCAAAATTTTCGGCCTTAGGGTGAGAATTTAAAATACGGCTAACCTCAAGAAGTTTTTCCGCATCATTAGAGCCGAAAATAATTTTAATAAGCGGCTCGTTAATTTCTTTAAAACTGCCATAGCGGTTTGGCACCCCTGTTACAGCCCTAAAATGTTTCATGGCGGGGTCGTCTTTATAAAAATATACCGTATCCTTTGTGTTAAGCTGTATGCCAACATCAGGAACCCTCTTATCAATTTCGTTTACAAGCTCCTCGGCGCCATCGGCCAAAAAAGTGTTCCAAACATACGCCCTTTTTGCGCCGTCGTAAATGCCACCGCCGTTAATACAACCAAAAGGTGCATTGGGCTTTATAATGTTATAAATATCCATCGAAGTAACGGGAACACGCCCTGTAATAAAGGTAAAAAGACCGCCTTCTGACTTGAAATACTCAATAGCGTCAAGGTTTTCCTTCGATACTGTTTTATCGCTTTTATAAAGGGTACCGTCAAGGTCGGTGCAAAAAAGCATACCCTCAAATTTTTTCAAAAAATCACCTGCTCGTTTTATTTTGACACTTCATTATAGCACAGGACATCATAAATTTCAATTGAAATTAAAAGTTTGGAACGATGTGTTCACAACCAACCTGGGACGAGAGGAGAGAACTAAAAAAATAAGAACCTCAACTACGCGTTTGCGTGTCGAGGCTCACCATATGTTGTATGAATATGTAAATTCTGCTTGTTGTTCAAAACAGAACCTCTTTTGCTCGATCTTAATATGTTCATTATACATTGCTAAGGTGAATAAATCAAGCTGGACAACTAACCCAAAAAAATTTTCGTTCAAGTCCTCTCCAAAGGTCGTTTTGGGGAAATAATATCTTTTGAATTGCACCTTGAAAAATGGCACAAAAAACCCCGAAACCGCCCAGGTTTCGGGGTTTTCGCACCGATATCTTTTTCGGTGCGCAATGTTGGTTGCGGATGTTCTTAACGGATTCTAAAAATTATAATTCCGCCGAAATTCTCAACATATAAAATTGTTGTAACCACTGTGGTTGTTCTTCGATTTCGTTTTTGAGCTTGTCAAGGGTTCTTTTTCCGATTCGTCTGTCAAGTACAGCAAACATTCTTACTAATGGGTTATTAGATTGAATACTTATTTTTATATCTTGATTGCGATATTCACATAAAGCATCGGCAAATTCATTATCTATATATTCAGTACGTAAATGAATTGGATTTTGTTCAATATAATCCCACATTTTCGACCAGGTTCTCTCTTCTTTTTTGTATCCGGCTTGACCCAAATATGAATATATCGTATCAAAAGAAAAATGCTTTACTGGTTTATTATCAATAAAAACCGCAAATATATAACAACCATCCATGCCGGGATAAGTTGTGCAACTATATCTCACTCTACCCTTTAATGTATCAGCCAACATTTCCTTTTCTAAATATTTGCGCATACCACTCCAAGAGCCAAGAACATTGCCCATAGTATCACCTCTGCAAATAATTATATCATGTTGTACTTAATTTCGCAAGCATCGTGAATGGATATCCACACTTGTTAGGGTGGTCCCTAATACCTCAAACTTTGCTCAAAATAAAAAAAGAATGTTCATAACGGTTAAGTCCGTTATGAACATTCAACATGGTTGCGGGGACAGGGTGCGGGTGTCCGGTGGACACCTCTGTGCAGAGCACAGAAGCACCGACCGAGGCGGCAGCCGAGACCTTGAACCTGTTATCGCGCGGCTTTGCCGCTTGCCCTCTTGCGGTGCCCGAAACTTTTTACGGCTTGGAGCACCGAAAAGTTTCGACCGCGGCGCTTCGTTTTGCTCGCTGTATCGTCCACCGGACGCGCTCGCAACCTCACCCCGGAAACCCGTCGGTCGCAGGTTCACAATCGCATCTCATAACGAAAACAAAAACAGCCACCGTAAAGGTGACTGTTTTTATTTTGGTTGCGGGGACAGGACTTGAACCTGCGACCTCCGGGTTATGAGCCCGACGAGCTACCAACTGCTCTACCCCGCGATATTTAATTTTTTAGCGTAAAGGTATTATACACCTATTGCTTTTAAATTGCAACCCTTTTTTAAAAATATTTTA
>JAZSOH010000033.1:0-39271 GCA_045536815.1 Acutalibacteraceae bacterium
TTTGCCCTTACAAAAAGAGAAATTTTTGTTTCGCCTAAGCCGCGAAGCGCCGTTATCCTAACGGATTACAAGCGACAAGGCAACGGCAAACGGAAATTTAACTTTTGTAAGGTATGACAGGTTCAAGTCCTGTCACACTAAATAAAAAAGACCGCACCTATAGTGGTACGGTCAAAAAAATACCTATAAATTTGACAGTACCTTTCAATCAGAATTAACTTTATGTCAGGTATGTATATATTATAACATTTATAAATCTGATTGTCAACGGTGCGAACCATAATTAAAAATTTTTGTATAGCAGACATAAGTTTTTTTAAAAAAACATATCATTAAAAAAAAGGCAGGTAGATTTGGAGGAAGAGTAATGACAAACACCAGCATATATAAAGATATTTCGGCACGTACCGACGGTTCAATTTTTATAGGGGTTGTTGGCCCCGTTCGTACAGGAAAGTCTACATTCATTAAGCGCTTTATGGACACACTGGTTTTGCCTAATATTGTGGGTGAATATAAAAAAGAACGTGCTAATGATGAAATGCCGCAGTCTTCATCGGGTAGAACCATTATGACAACCGAGCCAAAATTCATCCCCGAAACTGCCGCGAAAATAAGGCTTTCTGATACGGCAGAGTTTTCGGTGCGCCTTATTGACTGCGTTGGATATATTGTTCCAAGCTCTTTAGGATATATAGAGGGCGACCAACCAAGAATGGTCAAAACTCCGTGGTATGATGAGGAAATTCCATTTAATATGGCGGCTGAGCTGGGCACTAAAAAGGTAATAACAGAGCATTCTACAATAGGGCTTGTTGTAACAACCGACGGTAGTATCAGCGACATTCCCAGAGAGGAATATGCCGAGGCAGAAGAAAGGGTTATATCAGAACTTAAAGAGATAAACAAACCCTTTGTTGTTTTACTTAACTGCATTTATCCAAGCTCTGAGAATTCTATAAAACTAGCTAAGCAGTTAAGTAAAAAATATGAGGTTCCTGTTATCCCCGTTAACTGTATTGAGCTGGATGAAAATGATATTTCAGAAATAATTAAACGAGTGCTTTTTGAGTTTCCTGTTAAGCAGATAGAGATAAAATTACCTGCTTGGGTTGAATCACTTCCGTTTGAGCATAGCTTGAAGCAAAATTTAATTTCAGTGGTAAGGGAAAATACCCAAAAGGTACACTGCATACGACAGGTTGAGTACCTAACCTCTGCCCTTAAAGATAGCGATGCAGTAGAAACCTGTATTATAAAAAGGGTCGAACTTGGAAGTGGCAAGGCGGAAATTTATACAGATTATAATAGAAGCATATTCTTCCAAATTGTTTCTGAGGCTTCGGGAATAAAACTGGAAAACGACCGAGAGCTTTTAAAAGAACTGCAAAATCTTTGTCAGGTTAAAAAAGAGTATATGAGGATTAAAGATGCTCTTGACCAGGTCGAAGCAACAGGTTATGGAATAGTTATGCCTTCAATAGATCAACTCACCCTGGAAGAACCTGAAATTATGCGTCAGGGTGGCAGATATGGTGTTAGACTAAAGGCTTCGGCTCCCTCGCTTCACATTATGAAAGCAAATATCAACACCGAGGTAACGCCTATTGTCGGCTCTGAGCAGCAAAGCGAAGATTTGGTTATGTATCTTCTTAAAGAATTCGAAGAAAATCCGCTACAAATTTGGGATTCAAATATATTTGGTAAAAGCCTTCACGAGCTTGTTAACGAGGGACTTCACACAAAACTTGCGCGTATGCCAAGCGATGCGAGAATGAGAATGCAAGAAACGATAGAAAGAGTAATAAATGAAGGCTGTAGTGGACTTATTTGTATTATTTTATAAAACACGAAACCCCGCCATTTTTGGCGGGGTTTAAATTTTTATTTTGTTTCGAATTTTTCCATTTTGTTAAGGTCGTAGGGTGTTGCCTGATATACAAAATAGTTAAGCCAGTTAGAATAAAGAAGATTAGCGCCCGAACGCCAACTGCAAATAGGCTCTTTGGTATCATCATCGTCGGGGAAATAATTTTCGGGAACACTAATGGGAAGTCCGGCATCCTTATCGCGCCTATATTCTTTGTTTAGTGTATCGGCATCATATTCAGAATGGCCTGTGATAAATATTTGTCTGCCACCATCGGTTGAAAATGCATATACACCAGCTTTTTCACTTTCCGAAAGAATTTTAAGACCGGGCACCTTCTGGAGCTCTTCTTTTTCTATCGAAGTATGTCTGGAATGGGGAACCAAAAAGTCATCATCAAAGCCCCTAAATAAAATTGAATTTTTGTGGACAACCTTATGGTGAAAAACGCCGAAAAGCTTTTCTTTAAGGGGGATTTTATTTACGCCGTAGTGGTAATAAGCGGCGGCTTGTGCAGCCCAACAAATGTGGAAGGTACTGTAAACATGTGTTTTAGTCCACTCCATAATATCGCAAAGCTCATCCCAATATGCAACCTTTTCAAAAGGCATTTGCTCAACGGGGGCACCGGTGATTATCATACCATCATAAAAGTTTTCCTTAACCTCGCTAAAGCTTTTATAAAAGGCAAGCATATGCTCTCTTGCAGTATTTTTAGGTACTCTATCAACCGCCAAAAGCTCCATTTCAATTTGAAGAGGAGTATTGCCCAAAAGCCTTGCAAGTTGTGTTTCGGTTGCTATTTTTGTGGGCATAAGATTCAAAATTAAAATTCTAAGAGGGCGTATATCCTGAGTATCTGCCCTTTGGTTTGTTATAACAAAAATATTCTCGTTTTGCAGAGTTTGTGTGGCCGGTAAATTTTCCGGAATTTTAATAGGCATTTTTAGTCCTCATTTCTAAACATAGGTGTTGAAAGATATCTTTCACCCGTATCGGGTAAAAGTGTAACAATGGTTTTGCCGCTGTTTTCAGGTTTTTGAGCTAGCTTTGTTGCTGCAAAAAGTGCAGCACCGCTTGAGATACCAACCAAAATACCTTCGCTAAGGCCCATTTCTTTTCCAAAGAGCATAGCCTCTTCAGTTTTAACTGTTATAATCTCATCATAAATTTCGGTGTCTAAAATCTTAGGTATAAAACCTGCACCAATTCCTTGAAGGCCGTGCGCCCCCGCAGTACCGCCTGATAGAACGGGGCTATCGAACGGCTCAACCGCAACGATTTTTATATTAGGATTTTTATCTTTTAAATATTTGCCAACGCCCGTAATGGTACCGCCTGTACCAACACCCGCAACAAAAATATCTATTTTGCCGTTTGTATCTTCCCAAATTTCGGGGCCGGTAGTTTCAAAATGCGCTTTTGTGTTATCGGGATTATCAAATTGGGACATTATAAAACTGTTTGGGTGTTTTTCTTTAAGCTCGTTTGCAAGGGCGATAGCACCCGACATACCTAGTTTGCCGTCGCTAAGCTTTAGCTCGGCACCATAAGCTTTTATAAGCGCCATTCTTTCTTTTGACATTGTGTCGGGCATAACTATAATAACTTTATAACCCTTTGCGGTGCCGATACTTGCAAGACCAATACCGGTATTGCCCGAGGTTGGCTCAATGATAACGGTGTCTTTATTTATTTTTCCACTTTTTTCCGCCTCAATAAGCATTGACAAAGCAACCCTATCTTTAGCAGAGCCGGCCGGATTAAAATACTCAAGCTTGGCAAGAAGCCTAGCTGAAAGAGAAAACTTTTTTTCAATATTGTTAAGTCGCATTATTGGGGTAGAGCCAACAAGCTCAGCAATATTTTCGTATATTTTAGACATGTTATCACCTCGAATTTTTACAAAAAAATATATTTAAACATTTAATTTATTATACCTCTATTACGCTTTGTTGTCAACCAATAAAGGACTACAAAAAATTGCTAAAACCCTTGAAAAATGGTTAAAGTTGGATTATAATTATATAAAACAACACAAAGGAGTTTTTTATGAGCGAAATAAAAGATTTTTCTTATAAAAAAATTTTTCATAAAAATTTTGAGATACTAACCTTTGATGTTTTAGAGTCGACAAATAAAACCGCTAAAGAACTTGCTTTAAAGGACACAAAAGAGGGGACAACCATTCTTGCTTTTAGTCAGACAAAAGGCAGGGGGAGAGAGGACAGAAGATTTTTTTCTCCCGATAAAAGCGGTATTTATTTTAGTATAATTTTAAGACCAAATCTCTCGCCCGAAAAGTCGGTTTTAATTACATCGGCGGCGGCGGTTGCGGTCTCAAGAGCTATTGAAAAACTAACCCCAAGCAAAGCCGATATCAAATGGGTTAACGATGTTTTCGTTGGCGGTAAAAAGGTGGCCGGTATACTTACCGAAAGCGTTTTTTCGGGTAGCGGTAATAAAAACTTTTATTCGGTTTTGGGCATTGGAATAAACCTTACAGTACCTAAAGGTGATTTCCCAAAAGAAATTCAAAATATTGCGGGCGCAATTTTAGATAGTGATGCAAAAGATTTGCGACTGCCAATGGTTAAGGCCGTTATAGACGAATTTTTTGCCATATATGAAAATCTTGAAACTTCAAATTATTTGGAAGAATATAAAAAAAGGCTTATTTTACTTGGCAAAGAGATATCCTTTAAAAAAGAGGGGAAAACCTTTTTTGCAGAGGTTTTAGATATTGATGAAAACTGTTCTTTGGTTGTTAAACTAAAGAAAGGCGAGATAATAAAACTTTCAAGCGGAGAGGTGAGCCTTGAAAGTAAAAACTTTACGTGTTAGACTAGTTGTATAAAGGAGTAAACAAAATGTATAATTTAGGCTATGAATTTAATACTGCCGATGCGGTAGAAAAATGCATTTCGTGGATTAAAAACTTCTTTTTGGAAAACGGAAGGGACTGTAATGCAGTTATAGGTATTTCGGGTGGTAAGGACAGTTCGGTTGCCGCAGCACTTTGCGTTAAAGCACTTGGTAAAGAGCGTGTTATAGGCGTTTTAATGCCACAGGGTGAGCAGTTTGATATTGATTATTCCAAAGAACTTTGTGAGTTTTTAGGGATTGAAAATTTCACACTGAATATTAAAGATGCGGTAGATGGGATTTATAGCGCTATAGGGGATAGCTTTGAAATTTTGCCTCAAACTAGATTTAATATTCCGCCGAGGGTTAGAATGACCTGCCTTTATGCCGTTGCTCAGTCAAAAAACGGCAGGGTTGTCAACACCTGCAATTTATCGGAAGACTGGGTTGGTTATTCTACCAGGTATGGTGATTCTGTAGGCGATTTTAGTCCTCTTTCTCATTTTACTGTACAAGAGGTAAAGGCTATTGGAAGATTTTTAGGGCTTCCGGAAAAATTTATCGAAAAGCCCCCAATCGACGGACTTTGCGGTAAAACCGATGAGGATAATTTGGGCTTTACCTATAAAGAACTTGACGATTATATTCGTCTTGGTATTGAGCCAAAAGCGGAAACAAAGGAAAGAATTGACAGGCTTCATAAGATGAACCTTTTCAAACTTTCGTTTATGCCAACATTTAAATATTTTGAGGAGATAAAGAGAAATGACAGTAAATAAGACCCACAAACTAACAATATCAGCAATTTTTGCTGCAATAATTTTCGTTGCCACATATTTTGTAAAAGTCCCGACCCCAATGGTGGGTGGGTACGTTAATCTGGGTGATGCCTTCGTTATACTTTCGGGAATAATTTTAGGTCCTGTAGGCGCCATACCTGCTGCACTTGGTTCAAGCCTTGCAGACCTTTTAAGCGGTTACGCAATTTACATACCTGCAACCTTTATAATTAAAGGGCTTTCTGCCTTATTGATAGGTTTGATTTTTAAACGTGAAAAGGGAATCTTTTCAAAAATAACCCTTAAATGTATAATTTGCGGGTTAGTTTCCGCCTCACTTATAGTTGTTGGTTATCTTTTATTTGAACTTTTCATTTATGGTGCGGCGGCATTTATCAATGTACCGTTTAACGCTATTCAGGGTGCGTTTGGAATTATCGTTTCAACAGTTTTATTGCCTTTTGTTTTGAAAATTTTTAGAAAACTCAAGTAAAAGTTTACGGGGTGTAGTTTATGCTTTGGGAAAATTTAAGGGAAGAAGAGTTTTTAGAGGCTATAGAAAAATCTAAGGGCCTTTGTATTTTACCTGTTGGTTGCCTTGAAAAGCATGGTCAACACCTTCCCGTAGGTACCGATGTAATTCACATAACCGAAATTGCCAAGAAGGCTACCGAAGAGGAATATGCAGTTGTTTTTCCCACGATGTATTTTGGCGAAAAAACAGGGGCAGGGGAGTTTAAAGGCACTGTTATTTTCAGTCCTGAGCTTAGGCTTCAAATTTTAAAAGAAACCTGCAGTGAGATTTTTCGCAACGGATTTGATAAAATACTTATTTACAATGGCCACGGCGGTAATCAAGCTATGATATCATATTTTTCACGCGGTGTTTTATATGAAAAAAATGAATATTCAGTTTTTGATTATTCTTTAGGCTCGGACTTTGCTACTCCCAAAAAAATACTGAATGAGGGGTTTAAATACCTAACCGCCGAGGACAGAAAGATTTTGCAGGGATATATAGCTGATAAAAAGCGATTTGGCCATGCAGATTTCATTGAAACAGGTTGGGTGTATGGGGTTAGGCCTGAAACGGTAAATCTTGAAAGATGGACCGCTGAAAGTAATGAATCTACACATAGATTTGACGCTTTTAATGAAAGAAAAATCAATACACCCTTCGCTTGGATGGCAAATTTCCCCAATTCATTTGAGGGTGATATGCATGACGGCATGAACGAGAGAATTGCAAAAGCGATGGTCGATTATTCGGTTAAAAGGCTTTCGGAGGTTATTAAGTTTTTAAAAGAAGAAACAGTTTCAAATGAATATAAAGCCGAGTGGCTTTCAAAACAAAAATAATAAAAAGGAGATAAGCAAAATGGACTGCTTATCTCCGTTTTTAGTTTAACGTTTTAAAAAAGTTTAGCTTCAAGCTCGACAAATTGTTTGTAGCAAGAAGAGTAATCGGCGCCGGAAGGCGCATATACTTTATTGGTAGCAACTGCAAGGTCACAGGCTTTTTCTACACTTTCAAAAACACCCGTCGCAACACCCGCCAAAATTGCCGAGCCCAGACAAGCATTTTCTTCGTTTTTAAGGGTTACAACATTTTTGCCTGTCATATCGGCCTTTATTTGACACCAAAGCGGACTTGCGGCACCGCCGCCCATTGTACGAATTTCGTTACAATTTAGTCCCAAATAATCAAGGTTTTGCTTTAACATTGAGGAAACAGATTCTAAAATACTGCGAACTGCATGACCTCTTGTATGCTCCATAGTAAGACCATAAAAAACACCTTTTGCATTTGGGTTGTATTTTGGCATTGTTGAGCCGCAAAGATAGGGTAAAAATGTTAGTCCGTTAGAACCGGCAGGTACCTTTTCGGCCAACTCATCAAGCTCGCGGAAGCTGAAATTTTCACAAAAATTATTTTTAAACCATTTAAGCGCAATACCCGCCGTAGGTGTCCACGAAAGAAGACAGTATTTGCCGTCAAAATTAACGTGGCATGGGATTTTACTGTCAGGTGAATATTCGGGCATCTCATCACAGGGAATGAAAATAACCATTGTAGTACCTGTCATTTCACTAACAATTCCAGGCTTTACTATTCCGGCACCAATAGCGCCTGCAATTTGGTCGATAGCGCCCGTTACAACCTTGGCGCCGTTATATTCTCCTATAATTTCACCGCTATTTAGAATTTCGGGGAAACATTCTTTGCCAATGCCAATAAACTCTAGCATTTCGTCCCACCAAATATTATTTTTAATATCATAGTATATGGTAGAAGACTGCAAGGTTTTTTCGGTTACGAACTTGCCTGTGAGTTTATAAAGAAGATAGTCTTCCAAAAGAAAAATTTTTTTTGTTCTTTTGAAAATTTCAGGTTCATTTTTCTTTACCCAAAGAAGCTTGGCTGCAGGCCAGGTTGCAGTTATTTCAGGTTGGCCTGTTACCTCGTAAACCTTTTTCTCGCCAAAATGGTTTTTAATTTCTTCGGCTTCTAAGGTGGCGCGATTGTCAAGCCAAACAATAGTGTTTCTAAGAGGCAAACCATCTTCGTCGGCAAGTATTATTGTTTCACACTGTGTGTCAATGCTCATTGCAGAAATTTTATATTCATCGGCAAGCTCACTATATGCGCTATAAAACAAATCAAAATAGTCTTCGGCAGGGAATTCAACAAAGTCTTCCTTAACCAAAAGGGTGTAATCGCGGGTAACGGCTTTAAGGCAGTTGGCATTTTCATCAAACACCGCCGCTTTAAGCGAGGTTGTACCAATGTCAACACCAAGTAAATATTTCATAAAAATATTCCTTTCACAAAGGATTTAGTCTTTAACGACAACAAGCTTTCCTAAATTTTTCTTAAGTGAGGAAACACTTTTGCTATCAAGGTTAGCAGAATCGGTTATAAGAGTACAGTCATTTGCAGAATTTACAATATTAACAAAGGCGGTTTTGCCAATTTTAGCAGAGTCAGCGACAATAATCTTTGAAGCAGACTGACTAAGCATTAGCTTTGCAATTTCGGCCTCGCGGTCGTAATAGGTTGTAAGGCTTCCGTCAGTTGTAACACCGTCTACAGATAAAAACAACTTGTTGGCGTGATATTTTTTAAGTTGACTCACTGCATCATCGCCGTAAACAAACTGGTACTTGGCATTAACCAGACCGCCAAGAAGCACAACATTGTAGTTGGGGTTTCCGCTTGCTTCAAGCGCAATAGTAATACAGTTTGTTACGATATTTAAATGCAGTTGAGGGGGTAGCGACCTAAAAACTAAAAGGGTTGTTGAACCAGAATTAAGCATAACTGTATCATGCTCTTTTAAATTTTTTACTGCCTGTTTGGCAATTAAAAGCTTTGCCCTGTGGTTTGTGTCAAGGCGTTGTTTTAGGTCCATGTCACAATAGGATTTATAAGAATTAACGGCACCACCGTGAACGCGGAACAAAAGACCTTTATCTTCCAAATCGGCAAGGTCGGAACGAATAGTAATATTTGAAGTATCAAACAGCTTACTGAGTTCAGAAACCTTAACTTTGCCTTTTTTGCTTAATAATTCAAGTATTTTTTCTTTTCTTTCGCTTATGTTCATAATAATTACCGCCTATATATTTTTTTCGGGGCAAAAAAATACTTTTGCCCCGAATAGTTTAAACCTTTAATTTTTAAGCAGCTTTTTTACGATTATCTCTTAAGCTGAAGGGTGTAGTGAACGTCGTCTGCTCTTTCCTCTTCGGTATATTTACGAAGAGTGTTGATAACCTCGCCACCATTGAATTTTCTATCTTCAACATCTTCGGTTGTGCCCATAACAGTAATGTTAAGCTGTCTTCTTCTTGCACGAACCTGGTCCCAGTCAACGAAATAAATGTGAGCAAATTCGCCACCGTCTAAAACGCCGTCTTTAATTGTCATAGCTTCGCTTCTGCCGAAGAACACGCTACGAAGGTGACCGTCGGTATTAAGGCTTGTAACATCGCCGGGTTCGTTAACGAAACGGCCGAACTGTGTATGAATCGGACCGGGATGCATATATTCATTTTCTTCGGAATAATCAGGAACGAGCTTTCTCATAATGTTGAGAATGTCGTGCTGTAAGTACTCCATATCGTATTTGTCAAGGTCGTGAGAACACTCCTGAACCATAACAGAGCAGGTTGTGTGGTGAGAAGCTATTGTAACGGTACCATTTTTAATGCCTGAAGCCTCTACAATTTCAATAACCTCTTTCGATACATCGTGGAATGTAGGTCTCCAACCTCTAGACTGAAGCTCCAATTCCTTTTGAACTACTTTGAATTCCATTTTTAGTCCTCCTAATATTTATTTATTTTATCATAAAAATAATGGCTTTTTAAATGTGAAAGACTATTTATTTAATCTTTCACCAACAGCGCCGCCCGGATGAATTATGGCGAACTGTTCATTAACATAACCCGTTTGCTCAATAATTGCAGTTTGAAGCACGTGGAATATAACTGCAAGAGCGGTTGAAGAGGTTGTACCTTGCGAGTTGTATTTATCTGTTTCGCGGTTTACAAACTGCTTAAGTACGACATCTGCCTCTTTTGCAAGAGGCGAATCCATATTTTCGGTTACGGATATAATCTTTACGCCTTTTTTCTTGCAAATGTCAAGAATTGGCAAAAGCTCTTTGGTTTTACCACCACGAGAGGCTAAAACCATAACGTCGCCTTCTTGCAGATATCCCATAGCACCGTGAATTGCTTCGGCGGGGGAGATAAACCTTGCGGGTTGCTCAACGCAACACATAAGGTGAGCAAAATGCTGACAGATAATACCACTATGCCCACAGCCTGCAGTACCAATGCGAGGAGCGTTTATTAAAAGGTCAACTGCTTTAGAATAAGCTTCTTCGTCAAAATGCTCTGCCAAAAGCTTAATGCATTCGCTTTCAATTTCAAAAGCCTCTTTGGCGGCCTTAAGTGCATTTTCGTTCAAAACTAAGCCCTCCGCTATTTATGTAGTTCGTCCCAGGCTTTGCGAAGGTTAAAGAGCATTTCTTCAACCATTGCATAGGGATCATCGGCCTTAATGATGCCGCTTGTAGAACCCGTTGCCTGTGCGCCAAGTTTAATGGTGTTATAAACATCATTACCATTAGAAATACCTGCGCCCTGCAAAACCATTATATCAGGGTTAATGTCGCGAACCTTTTTAATTGTTTCTATAACGTAGTTAGAATCGCTTGTTTTACCTGTTCCGATAAGTTCGGTGGGTTCTGCGACCAAAAGGTTTGGACCCATTTTAGCTATTTCAACAAGCTCATCAACAGTATCAGCACAAACGATGGTAGCAAGGCCAACCTCGTCAGCGCGTTCGATGGTCTTTTTAGTTTCTTCCATAGTTAGCTTTTTCTCGGCGTGGTTAAGCATAACGCCAACTGCACCTGCAGCTTTAACTGCTTCAGGCAAAACCGAGCCAAGACCGCGGCCAACAGGGAGATAGTCCATATGTTGAGCAAAAACCAAAATTCTTTCAGTATTGTTTGCAAGAAGGGGAATATCGGTGTACTGTGGAGTTACAATAACATCAACATCATACTTCATAGCAGTCTTATCTATAACTTTAGCGAGTTTAAGCATTTCTTCGCCGTAAAGATAGGCTTTTGGACCAACCTCAAAGAAGGGAGGTTTGATATTAAAATTCTTTACCATAGTTTAACATTACCTTTCGTTTTACTTTCGTTTATAATTATATAACTGTTTTGTTTATTTGTCAATTACTTTTCTAATTTTGCTTAAAAATGCCGTTTTGCTCTTGACAATCCCTGTTTTATAAGTGTATAATGTCATAAGATAGAAGGTTGATAAAATGAAATATTTAATGGATGGCGGCAATTTAGAGGAAATAAGACATTGTAACGAGTTTTATCCTCTAGCCGGTGTTACAACTAATCCTACCTTAGTTTCTAAGGAAAAAAAGGATTTTTGGACACTTATTAAAGAAATTAGAGACATTATTGGCCCCGATAAAATGCTTCACGTTCAAACAGTGCAAAAAAAGGCTGAAAAAATCGTTGAAGAAGCAAAACTTTTGAAGGAAAAAATCGGTGGCAATGTATATGTTAAAATCCCTATTTGTGAGGAATCTCTTAAAGCTACAATGATGCTTAAAAAAATAGGTGTAGGCGTTACTATGACGGCAATTTTTTCTCCCGCTCAGGCTCTTATAGCTGCAATGGCGGGTGCCGACTATGTTGCACCTTATGTTAATAGGCTTGATAATATTACAGAAGATGGCACAAGGGTTGTTGCTGAAATTGTTGAACAGTTTAAGCTTTATGGGCTTGATTGTAAGGTTTTGGCGGCAAGCTTTAAAACGGTTGAGCAGGTACATAGGTGCTCATTGGCGGGTTGCCATACCGTTACAATTTCGGCTAATATTTTTAAGTCGATTATATCTCATCCGATGACAGATGTCGCTACGAAAGGTTTCGATAAGGATTGGAAGAAGCAATACGGCGACAAATCCATTCTTGATTTTTAAGAAAGGGGAAACAAATGAAGGCAATTATAAACGCCACAATTGTAATGACTGACCATTACATTCCAAACGGAACGATTATAATTGAAAACGGCAAAATCAAAGAGTTTGGCAAAAAGCTTCAGGTTCCAAACGGCGCCGAGGTTATAGACGCTAAGGGGCAGTTTGTAGGTCCCGGTCTAATTGATATACATACCCACGCAGTTGATAATGTTTTCTTCCACGAAAACCCTGTAGGTTGTGCTAAATCTCTTATAAAACATGGTGTAACTTCGGTACTTCCTACTCCGTTTTACGTAATGGACAAAGAAGAACATTTGTCGGTAATTGAAGGCTATAAAAAAGCTATTGCTTCGGGCGAATGTCCTAATATTTTAGGTCTTTATATGGAAGGTCCATACCTTAACCCTGATTTCGGTTGTAATAAAGACGAAAATGTTTGGAAGGGCGAAATCCGTGAAGAAGATTATATGGAAATCGTTGAAGCGGCTAAAGATTTAGCTAAGGTTTGGTGCGTTGCCCCTGAAAGAGAAGGTATAGAAGGCTTTGTTAAGAACGTAAAAAAGGTTATTCCTAATTGCGTTTTCTCCGTTGCTCACTCTGAGGCGACTCCGGCACAAATCGAGGCGCTTATGCCTTACGGGTTGAGGCTTGGTACTCACCATACAAACGCTACAGGAACTTTGGAAAATTTTCCGGAGGTACGCGGCGTTTGTGTTGACGAAACAGTTAACTATAACGATGGTATTTATGCCGAACTTATTTGCGATTCTATGGGAATTCACGTTCACCCATACATGCTAAGGCTTGTAAAGAAAATTAAGGGCGAGGACAAAATAATTCTTATTTCTGATGCGTTTGTTGGCGGTGGCCCACCGATTCCCGGTTGTGAAGAAGCTTTTGATATTAACTTTGACTTTGGCGGCGACATTGCCGGTTCAAAGCTTACTCTTGATATAGCTTGTAAAAATATGATGATTCATACCGGCTCATCTGTTTGTCAAGTGTTTAAGTACGCATCTACCAACCCTGCAAAAATGCTGGGTCTTACCGACCGCGGTGTTATTAGGGAAGGAAACCTTGCTAACCTTATCATAGTTACCCACGATTTTGAAGTTGAGTCTGTATTTATCGAGGGTAAACAATATAAGTAATCTAAAAATATAATATAAAGGAGAAAATGATATGAATTTCATCACCGATCCCGCAACAAAATTTGATTTTATGCCCCACGAATTTGTTCCTTTTAAGGACAAAAAGGTTTGCGAGTATGTTCGTAGCCTCAGTGGTAAGGACCTTGAAAAGCGTGAGCCTTGGTGGCATCCCGAGTTTGACGTTAAGGTTATTATGAATCCTCATCCTATACTTATCTCAACTCTCTTTACACGTCTTAAGGCAGCTTCTGAAGCAGGAAAAAGCTTTACAATGATTCTTGGCAATCCCGAGCCTGATACATATATTCCTCTTGCACAGCTTATTAACTACTTTAAGGTAGACTGCTCTAAGGTTCACCTCGTAGCAGAAGACGAATGGGCTGACGAAAATGGAAATATCGCTCCTATCACTTATGAAGCAGGTTTTGCTCATTCAATGATTAAGTATTTCTACTATCAAATTGATGAAAAACTTCGTATGCCTATGGAGAACGTTCACTTCCCCACAAACGCAAATATTAAAGATTACTCTAAGATTATTGACGACATTACCGAGGGTACAGGCGCTGATATCGCTTCTACTTCTCCAGGTTGGGCAGGTCATATGGCTTTCGTTGACCCGATTCCTGAATTTATCGGTAGTGGCGATATTGAAGAGTGGTTAAATCAACCTGCACAAATCGTTAAGCTTCATCCTATGACCATTATGCAAAACTCTCTTAATGGTACATTCGGTCAGTCGGGTGATATCGCTAACGTTCCTCCTTGCGCTGCAACAATCGGTCCTTTAGACGTTATGCGCGCTAAAGAACGTATTGAGGTTCATGCACTTGCAACCTGTGGCACATTCTCTTCATGGCAGAGAATGACTAGCCGTCTTTGCACACATGGTCCTATCACACCATACCTTCCTTCAACAATGCTTCAGACCAAGAAAACTCAGGTTTATATTTCTGAAGAGCTTGCTGCACCTTTCGAGTGTTGGGAAAAGGTTGGTTACTAATATAGCAAACTAATAATTAACAAAAACCAAGCCCTTCGGGGTTTTGGTTTTTGTTGCATTATAATGAAAAAAGGTGTATAGTATAATATGTCATTTGTTACAATAAAAAACAAAGAGCTTACTGTGGTTATAAACACACTCGGCGCACAAATAGATTCTATTAAGGATAATGCTACCGGTAGGGAATATATGTGGGAAGCTGACCCTGAAATTTGGGAAGATAAAGCACCTGTTTTGTTTCCAATAGTTGGTAGACTTGAAAACGGAAAATATGTTTTTGAGGGCAAAGAGTACGAAATGGGAATGCACGGCTTCGCTCAGAATATGGAGTTTGCTATTGAAAATTTGAGCGAAACTTCGGTTTGCTTTGTTATCAACTCAAATGAGGAAACAAAAAAAGTCTATCCGTTTGATTTCGAATTTAGGGTTATTTTCACTCTTGAAGGAAGAAAGCTTTCTACCGATTTTGTTACTAAAAATTTATCGAATAGGGATATGTACTATTCGGTAGGTTCTCATGAAGGCTTTGCGATAAGCGGTGGGGTTGAAAATTATAGCATTGTTTTAGATGAGGCAGAAACTCTCGCAAAATATGAAGTTCTTCCAACCGGTGTTATAGGCGAGATACCCGTACCTTGTTTTGATAATACAAACACTTTAAAGCTTTCTGAAGAATATTTTAAGGTTGATGCTCTTATCTTTTTTGATATGAAATCAAAAGGAATGGCTCTTAGAGATGATAGAAGCGGTGAGAAAATTCACGTTTCTTTCCCGGATGCAGATACTGTGCTTGTATGGAAAGAGCCGAACGCTTCATTTGTTTGTATTGAGCCTTGGTCGGGAACACCCGACCTTGCTTGGAAAAGGGTAGATGACTTTTCTAAAAAATATCGTATACGTACATTAAAAGACAAAGAAAGCGAAAAAATTTCGCACGAAATAACTTTTTAAAGGAGTATTAAAATGGCAAAAATTAAAACAGGTTTTGCACGTGTCTGCATAACACCACCTCTTGGTACACCCGTTTGGGGATACTATGAAGAACGCTTTACTAAAGGCGTTTTGGACGATTTATATGCTACCGCCGTTGCTTTTGATGACGGCAAAAACAAGGCTGTTATTATAAGCGCCGAGCTTTTACACCTGACAACAAAGCATAGCAATATTGTCAGAAAGGTTATTTCGGATTTTTGTAATATACCCGTTGAGGCTATTTTTATTGCTTGTACTCATACACATACCGGTCCGCTTGTTGAGATTGGTGCTGAAAATGAAAGCGATTATGACAGATTTTTAATAAATCAGCTTAGGGACGCAGCTTACTATGCGCTTGGCGATTTAAGGGATACCGAGTTTTCAATTAACGTTGGCGAGGCAAAGAATCTCTCCTTCGTACGTAGATATAGAATGAAAGATGGCTCTGTTCAAACTAACCCGGGTGTTGGTAACCCCAATATAAAAGAAATGCTTGGCAAACCCACCGAAAAGGTGAATCTTGTTAAGCTTGAGCGTGATGGTGGGGACGATATTTTTGTTGTTTCCTTTGGTACCCACCCCGACACAGTAGGCGGCGAGCTTATAAGTGCTGACTGGCCCGGTTTTGTTCGTTCTACTATTGAAAAAGCCCTTGACGGTGTTAAGTGTCTTTTCCTCAATGGTGTTCAAGGTGATGTTAACCACATTAACCCAAATCCTACCGAGGGAGAGAAAAAGGGCACATTCATTGATTTTGATAGCGTTCCAAGAGGCTATGACCACGCTAAATATATGGGTCGCGCTATTGCGGGTGCGGTGCTTCAAATTTGCGATAAGACCGAGCCTGTAAACGTAGGCGATATTAAGTTTGCGGGCGGAGATATCAAAATTGCCTCAAACCAAGAAAACGATAGACTAGAGGAAGCTGAAAGAATTTATAAGCTTCATAACGAGGGCAAAGACGAAGAAATTCCCTTTACCGAAATGGAACTTACAACAGTCGTTGCCGAAGCAACCCGTATTGTAAGGCTAAAAGACGGCCCCGAGTTTTATGATTTTACACTTTCGGCTATAAGTATGGGTGATATTGCTTTTACCGGCTTCCCGGGTGAGCCTTTTGTTGAGCTTGGCAGAAGGATTGAAGACGCTTCTCCCTTCAAAATGACCTTTACTTGCTGTCTTGTAAACGGCGGTGATTCCTATTTCCCAACAAGTGCAGCTTTTGATGAGGGCGGCTACGAGGCACGAAGCTCTTACCTTAAACGCGGTGCCGACGACGTTTTAGTAAACGGCGCGCTTGACCTTTTAAATAAGGTTAAATAAACCTTTAGATAGGTAATATAATAATAGACGGCTATGCAGCACGCTCTGCATAGCCGTTTTTATATATTCTATATTTTTTTACCAAAAAGTTCTTTGGCAAACCAAACATCTTTTACCCTAAAGGTTTTACCGCTGAGATAGTTTAAAATACCTGCATCAGTATCAAACTTAAAAGTAAGCTCGAAAGAGTAAAGCGCTTGTTTATTGAAGCCTAGCTTTTTGTCGTTTGCTATTTTGCCGTATTTGCCGTCGCCCAGTAGCGGATGACCAATAGAAGCCATATGTGCGCGTATTTGGTGTGTACGACCCGTTATTAGTTCAACCTCAATTAGCGATAGATTATCTTTTTCTGCCAAAACCTTGTATTTCGTTTTTATCGTTTTTGTTTTTTCGGTTTTGTTTTTTTCGAGAAAAACTTTATTATTTTTTTCATCTTTAAAAAGAAAACCTTCCAGTATGTCTTCTTTTTTCTTAAGTTTGCCGTGAACAACCGCTAAATACCTTTTGTCAAGCTCGCGGTTTTTAATTTTGTCGCAAAGAATTTTTAGTGCGGCGGCATTTTTTGCGGCTATAACAATTCCACCTGTGTTTCGGTCTATTCTGTTGGCAAGGGCAGGGGTAAAGCTGTTTTCACTTTCAGGGTTATATTCACCTTTTTTATATAGATAGTGGCAGATACGTGAAATTAAAGTATCGGTATACTCATTTTTGTCCGGATGCACTAAAACGCCCTGTTTTTTATCAACCAAAAGGATATTTTCATCTTCGTAAACTATGTTAAGCTTGTCAGAAGCCGAAAGAAAATCGTATTTAGGCTCAGGCCTTGCTGCAAACTCGTCGGGAACATAAGCCTCAATAACGTCGCCTTCTTTTGGCTTGTCGGCAATATTAACTCTTTTTCGGTTAAGCTTGATATCCTTTTGTCTTATGTATTTATACATAAGCGATTTAGGCATGGTGGGCATTAGTTTTGCAAGAAGCTTATCCATTCGCATACCCGCATCGTTTTTTCCTACTATATATTTAAGCATATAAAACCGCCTTTTTATTTTATATGAGTATTGTAACATAAAAAATGTCGTCTGAAAAGAGTTTTTGTAACTTTTTAATGTTTACTTTAATCTTTATTAGTGATATAATTATTAAAGTTTTTAAAATAAAGGGGTTTTTATGAACAAATTTAAAATTTGGCTCCAAGGAATAAAGGACGGTTTCCCAATATTTTTGGGATATTTCGCAGTTTCCTTTACACTTGGTATTGCTGCCAAAAATATTGGTATGAGTGGTTTTGAAGCGGCGCTTATGTCGGCAACAAATCTCACCTCTGCGGGTGAGTTCGCGGCGCTTTCAATTATTGCCACATCATCGGGGTATATAGAAATGGCCCTCACCGAACTTATAATAAATTTAAGATATGCGCTAATGTCTTCGGCACTTAGCCAAAAAATTAACCCGAAGACAAGTATTTTTCATCGTCTTTTAATTGCCTTTGGCAATACCGATGAAATTTTTGCCGTTGCAACCTCAAAAGAAGGTTATGTAAGTCCTTATTACTGTTACGGCCTTACTTTTCTCCCTCTTATTGGGTGGACTCTTGGCACATTACTTGGCGCTTCCGCGGGCTCTCTTTTGCCGGCAAGAGTTATAAGCGCGCTAAGTGTTGCTCTCTATGGTATGTTTATTGCCATAATTATTCCACCTGCAAGAAAAAATAAGGTTATTATGGGCATTATTTTGGTATCTATGGGACTTAGTGCAGTTTTCACTTATGCTCCAATTTTAAAACTCATACCATCAGGCTTTAGAATAATTATCTTAACAGTTTTAATAGCGGGTGCTTCGGCATACTTCTTCCCGATAAATGAAAAGGAGGAAGCAAAATGAGTGGAAACATTTATATTTACATAGCCGTTATGGCGGGGGTTACTTTTCTAATTCGTGCTTTGCCGCTAACACTTATAAGAAAAGAAATAACCAATAAGTTTATTAAATCCTTTCTATATTATGTACCTTTTGTTACTTTAGCGGTTATGACGGTGCCTAGCATTTTAACCTCTACCGAAAGCGTTTGGTCGGCTTTGGCGGGACTTGTTACTGCGCTGATATTAGCTTATTTTGAAAAGGGTCTTTTTATTGTTTCGGTTAGTGCCTGCGCAGCGGTATTTTTAATAGAACTTATAATTTAATATCGTTTAATAAAAAAAGCTCTTAAGAAAATTCTTAAGAGCATTTTTATTTATCCCATTTAGGTATAAGGGCGGTTCCAACAGAATCCTTTTCTTGTAAAAAACCGGAAAGACCAAGTTCACTTAACATATTTGCTGCAATAATGTAATCTTCTTCACTTACTTTGCCTTTAAGTTCTAGGGGTAAGTTTTCACAAACCGGGGTATATTGTCTCATAAGGCTTATTAAAACCTCATCTTTAAAGTTTTTAGCAATAAATTTAAGTATTTGTTTTGTGTCGCTAAGTAGGGTGGGAAGCATTAAATGGCGAATAATTACACCTCTTTTTAGGGTCCCGTCATAGCCAACTTCAAAATTGCCTACGTTTTTAATCATTTGCTTTATTGATTCGCTACAAAAGTCAAAATAGTCTTCAGTTTTTGAATAAAGCCCACTATAGTAGGGACTAAAATATTTAAAATCGGTAAGAAAAATATCAATTGTGTCACTAAGTTCTTTGATAATTTCAGGCTTTTCAAAGCCTGAAGTATTGTAGACGGTGGGTATTTTAAGCCCCTTGGCTTTAGAAATTTTTACCGACTTATAAACAATAGGCATATAGTGTGTTGGGGTTACAAAATTTATATTGTGTGCACCTTTTTCTTGTAATAAAAGCATTTCTTCTGCAAGTTTTTCTGCCGAATAAATTTTGCCTTTTGATTTACCCTTACTTATTTCAAAGTTTTGACAGTAAATGCACCCTAAACTGCAGTGGGTGAAAAATATAGTACCCGAACCATTTTTGCCCGAAATTACAGGCTCTTCGCCGAAATGTAGAGAAATTTTAGAAATTTCCATCTCATTTGTTGCACCGCAAAAACCTTTTTCGCCAATATTTCGGTTGGCTTTACAGTTTCTGGGACAAAGAGTGCAGTTTTCAAATTCAGTATACAAAGCTTCACCCCCTAGTGTACGATATAAACAATTATACACTAAGAGGCCTAATTTTTAAAGAGTTTATCTACAAAATCTGTGTTTTCCTATTTTTGTAATTAAGGGACGCGACCAAATCCAACCATTTGTTGCGGTTGAAGGATTAAAATAATATATTGCCCCACCCGATGGGTCTAAACCGTTTAAAGCATCACGTGCCGCTTTGTAGGCACTGTCGGCAACGGGCTTTTCAAACTGTCCGTCATAAAGGCAACTAAAAGCGCCGTTTTGGTAAATAACGCCCGACACCGAAGAGGGAAAAGAAGGGTGCTCAACACGGTTTAAAACAACTGCGCCAACTGCAACCTGCCCAGCATACGGCTCACCTCTCGCCTCTGCAGAAATAAGCCTTGCTAAAAGGTTAAGCTCTGAATCTGAATATCCGTTCGAAGAACTTGTTGGTAGGCCTATTTTTGCTAAAGTTTTTGGCCCTGCAATACCATCAGGTGTAAGACCGTTCTTTTTTTGAAAGGAAATTACGGCGTTTTTTGTTGCGGTTCCGTAAATGCCATCGACAGCGCCTTTATAATATCCCCAATTTTTAAGTCGTGTTTGAATATTTTTAACCTCGCTTCCCCTAGAACCCATTTTTGAAAGCGCAGATACCGAAATACCACCTAGTGTAAGCGTTATAAGAATAATTACTACAACTATATATATAAAACGTCTATCATTTCTCATTTTGTCAACTCCTTTATTAAAATTTTAACCAAAACATATTAAAATATTAAATCTTACTTTAATTTGCATTTTTTGTAAAAAATAAATATGTAAAAGTTCCAATAAAAGAGTTTGAAGATGTGACATTGCTTTACTTTTATAGTTAAATGTGTTATACTGTTCTTATCTTTTTTAGTAGGGGAATTGTATGGATAGATGCACCGAAATAGAGCGTAGCATAATAAAAAAATTCAGAAAAGAAATTTGGAATAGGTTTGTTGAAGCAGTTCAGTCTTACGAGCTTGTAAGAGAAGGGGATAAAATCGCCGTTTGCATTTCGGGAGGTAAGGACTCTTTTTTACTTGCAAAGCTTATGCAGGAGCTAAAACTTCACGGACATACGAAATTTGAACTTGAGTTTATATGTATGGACCCTGGGTATACCCCTGAAAACAGGGCGCAAATTGAAAACAACTGTAAGCTACTTAATATACCTGTAAAAATATTCGATTCTAACATTTTTGAAGCGGTTGTAAGTATTGAGCAGTCACCTTGTTACCTTTGTGCGAGAATGAGGCGCGGTTATCTTTATAGCTTTGCAAGGGATTTAGGTTGTAATAAAATTGCCCTTGGGCACCATTTTAACGACGCTATTGAAACAGCCCTTATGGGTATGTTATATAGCGGTCAGTTTCAAACTATGATGCCAAAGCTTAAAAGCACAAATTTTTCGGGTATGGAGCTTATTCGACCGCTTTACTGTATAAGGGAAGATGATATTAAGGCATTTGCAAGGTATAATGACCTTAAGTTTTTAAACTGCGCTTGTAAGTTTACCGAAAAAATTGGTTCTGCTCAGTATCAAAACGAAAAGGAAGAGACCTCTAAGCGTTATAAGTGTAAGGAACTTATAAAAGAACTTAAAAATGATAACGATTTAATTGATATAAACATATTCCGCAGTTTTCATAGAGTTAATTTAAACACCATTATAGGTTATACAAAAAACGGGGAAGAAGTAAGCTTTTTAGATGAATATTAAAAAACACCGATTACTAAACTCACTTAGTAATCGGTGTTTTTTATTCTACAATAAAATATGTAATGAAGGTGCCTTTATCGTTTGAAATAACAATTTTATGCTTGCCCGTTTTAGTTCTGGCACCAACGCGCCACTGCCAAGAAACCTTGCCATTTTTATCGCTAGTCTTATCTTCAAGGCCCTTTGCAGTGCTTTTGTTTTCACCGTAATAAACCGCGATAGAATAGAGAGTATTTGGCTTACCTTTAATTTCAAGGGTTGCTGTTTGGCCATTTCCTATTGGGGAGGTAATTTCTAATATTTCAATATCAAGAGCGGCGCCTTCCACTTCGGGTTTACTAGAAGTTTTGGACTCGTTAGGGGTTTCCGTTTTGTTTGACACCAAAGCTTCCTCTGAAGAAGAATTTAAACTGCCGGTAAAAGCAGATGCTTCGCTTGAAGGTTTATCTAAAGTTATATCGGGACTTGAGGCTTTGCTTTCTTTCAAAGAGCTGTAATCATTTAAATCGGTCATAATCAGTATCGAAGAAAGGGGAGCGTTAGACCCTGTTTTGCCTGAAAGAGAAGGATAAAAAGCAATACCGCAAAATGCAACTAGAAATGCCAAAATAGGCGGTATAAGGTTTAACTTAAATATGCGCTCAAAGAAGTTTTTGATTTTGGGGATTGGCAGTATAATAATCGCACTTATTATTAAGAATAGGCTAGATAGGTGAAGACCGTTTAAAATAGCCAGTATAATAAATATAGCGCAAAGTATACCCAAAACGAAGTTAAGCATATGAAACTCCTTATACGTTAGGATTTATTCCAAGAGCTAAAACAATATAGAAGAATAAGACAGTAACAAGTGTATAAATTACCATTGGTATTGCATTGATTTTAATGAGTTTTCCTTCTCTTCCTGTTACTCCAATAGTGGCACTTGCGGCAACGGCGTTATTTATGCAAACCATATTACCAACGGCAGCACCAACGCATTGCATCGAAACTATAAACACAGTGGGTAAATCAAGTGCCGAAGCAGTATTAAACTGCAAATTGGTAAATAGGTTCATAGAAACTGTTGCCGAGCCCGAAACAAATGCACCTAAAACACCAATAAATGGAGATATTAAAACATAAAGACTCTTGCCAACCTTTGCAAGTGCACCTGCCATTTCGTCCATCATGCTAATATTCGAGGCATTTTTAAACTTCATAACCTCAACCAAAGCAAGACCAAAAAGAAGAGCTAAAGCTGCACCCGAAACTTGAGATAAGGTATCCTTCCAAGACTGTTTTATTTTTTCTGCGCTCATCTTGTGGAAGACGTTGGTAAACAAAGCAACGATAATAAAGAACGTACCGGGGAGATATGCCCATTTAAAGCTCCAATCAAGGTTGTCGAAGCCCAAAATGTTATCTATTTTAATTACAAATGGTGCACCGCTTGTCAGAAGCGCTTTAATTCCAAGCTGTGGTATACGGGTTAAAACTAAAATAAGTGCAATTAAAAGGTAGGGCACCCAAGCTTTAATTAACGACATTTTAGACTGGGCAACAGGTGTAACCTTGCTTGTTGCAAGCCAAGACTTATCCCAAGAGGCTTTGTCGCCAAAATCCCAAGTATCTTTAGGAACAAGAAAGCCTTTTTTTGCGGCAATAACGGTTATTAAAATAGAGAATAGGGAAGCGAGTAATGAAGCGAATTCATAACCTATTAAAATTGCGGTCAAAAGAAGGGGAACCGCAAAAGTAAGACCTGTAAATATAGCAAAGGGAGCCGCCTTTAAAGCGGGTTTAAAAGATTTTTCTTTACTGAAAAACTTTGTTGTCATCATTAGAACGATAAGTGGGAGGAAAAGGCTCATTATAGCGTGGGGAAGAGCGGTCCAAAGCGAAAACTGCGCAATATATTCAGTATTTCCCGCTAAATTTAAAGCGTTTAAAGCAGAGGTAACAGGGGTACCAACTGCACCAAAAGAAACTGCCGTAGAGTCAAAAATAAGTGTAATCATTGCTGCGGCCATCGGCGGAAAGCCAAGGCTTACAAGAAGGGGACCTGCCAAAGCGGCGGGAGTTCCAAAGCCTGCAGCAGCTTCGATAAAAGAACAAAAAGAGAAACCAATAATACAAGCCTGAATTCGTTTGTCGGGGCAAATGTTCATAAAGCCGCGGTTAATTGCGGCAGTAGCGCCCGAAGCCTTTAGCGTGTTCATAACCAAAATCGCACCTGTAATGATTATAAGAACATCAAAAGAACTGAGCATACCATAAATTGCACTTGCCAAAATAGAAAGGGCGTTTATATCCCAAAAGAAAAATGCGAAAACAGCCGCAAGACCTAGGGAAATAAGTAAACACCATTTTGCAGGCCAGTTAAATACCATCATTAAAACAAGTGTAGTAAGAATTGGAATAAACGCTAAAATTGCTAACATAATTGCCTCCCAAATTTAAAAATAATCACAACTAAAATATTATAGCAAATATGGGTAATAATGTCAATTTTTTCAGGGCAATTTTTAAAATAAAGTTAGTGTTTTATCTTCGTCGCAAAGGCCTAATATAATATCCTTTGCGTTTTTGTGTCCCTGACATAAAAGCTCTTTTTCCAACCAGTTTATATCAAGTCCCATACGTTTAAGGTTTTCCTCTAAAATTTTTCCGTCCATAATAACCTCGGTGTTTATAAATTCGGGCGGGGGAACAAGATTCATATCATTCGGGGTTACTGGCCTTTTGGTTGCTTTTGGTAGTACCGTCAGTCTACCATTATATTCAAAAACTGCAGTTTGAATATCATTTAAATTGAAGTAGCCTTCCTGTCGGCACATAACCATAAACTCGCTTAAATCCATTTTAGCTTTTTTCATATTTTCTCGGTAAATTTTGCCTGAATGCATAATAATTGTTGGCGTTCCGTTAATATACTTTCTAGTTTTTGGAAAATTACTTGTAATGGTAGTAAGCAAAATGGTTATTACACCATAAACCATCATGGCGATAAGTGGTTTTAGCGGTTTTTCGAGTTCAGTTGCAAGTTCGGCGGCAATAGAGCCAATGGTAATGCCCGTAATATAGTCGAAAAAATCCAACTGTGTCATTTGCTTGTGGCCTAAAATTTTAGCAATTATAAAAAGAACCGCCGCCGAAATAAAGGCGGTTAAAATAACCTTTAATATGTCCATAACATACCTCCAAAATATATTACCTAATGGGTTTTCAAAAAAGTTTATTTGATTAAAACCGCCAAAGCAAACTGCTTTGGCGGTTTTGAATTTATTTATTAAAGGCTACGGGTTTTGTTTCGCCTGTAGCAAATGCGTTAGGACCTGGGTCTGACATTGAAAAATACATTTTAGCGGCTTTGGTTGTGCCAAAATCTCGGTTAGAACCTGAATTTTGCACCTTGTTAAATGCATCGCGGAACATCTGATTATGCGCTTCTTCGCGGTTTAAGAGGAAATCAATAGTCTCGCGCACCTTTTTGTCATCAATTTGGCGGTAAAGGTATTCGTAAACCACTTTTGCACGCTGTTCGGATGCGATATTGCTAAGCAAATCAGCACACAAATCACCCGTAACGGTTACATAGTCGCCCGTCCAAGAGTACCCTGAAGCGTTTATAAGACCAGGATTTAGACCGAGAAGCACGTGTGACTGAATCTCGCCTGACGGCACCTTTGCGGCATCAACATCGTGTCCGTTTAAAAGATTGATGGTCTGCGCCACCATTTCCATATGGCCGAGTTCTTCTGCGGCAATGTCAAGGAATAAATCCTTGATTTCGGGGTCTTTGATTCTAAAGCTTTGGGACATATACTGCATAGCCGCCTTAAGCTCGCCGTTGCCTCCACCAAGTTGTTCTTGTAAAAGCGCAGCATACTGCGGATTGGGTTTTTCCACCGCTACAGGATGAAAAAGCATCTTTTCGTGTTTAAACATAATTTTACCTCCGTTTATTTTGTGTTAGATATTCTTTCCATTTTTCGAAGGTATATACGAAAATATAGCTCATATGCGAGTTTCTTTTTTGGTAGGAATTTTTGTGTTTGTATCTATCAGGCACTATATAACAATAAAGAGTAGCCCGACACCTACTCGGGCATCAAAGAAATGCTTTGGCTTCCTTGACATTTACATATATTTCGCGTATAATTTATTTAATTAAACGAAACAGGAGGGAAAAGCTATGCAAATGCTTGAAATGTTATATGATGAAATCCAAGATGCAGTGGATCGAAAGGTTCCATTCGTGATTCCTATTGGTACTATGGAGTACCATGCTCGCCACGCTTCGTGCGGAACAGATACACTCGTTATTACCGGTTGCCTAAGAGAACTGGAAAAGGAAAAGGAGATTGTTGTTTGTCCTCCTATCTGGTACGGTGTGGCATCATACGCAGTATGTGCTCCAAAACCCAGCCACTTCCACGTAAACGAGGATGCTTATGCAGACTATCTATACTGCATTTTGAAGTCTATGATTGATGCAGGTCATAAGAACATATACCTTGTAGCTCACCATCAGACAGAGGGAGCAGGACTAATGCCTATGACGATTGCCTGCCATAAGGCCGCTAAAAAGGTAACTATGGAATATATGGAAGAAAAACTAGGAAAAGGCTGGTGGGGTAGTGACGACTATGCCTCCTATTATGAGGATATGGGCAGCGAAGATGACCCCTTCTCCTACATCAAGGTTATTCCCTTAATTGGTGCTGATGCACAAATCAAGTGCGGCGGATTTGACCATGCAGGCAAATGGGAAACGAGCCTTATGATGGGAACCTATCCCGAACTGGTAGACCTCAGCCGCTGTGAGCGTAATACAGAATGGTTTGCCAAAAGTGCCACTGAAGCGAGTGAGGAAACCGGCAAGCATATGGTAAACTGCACGTTGGAGTGGTTGAGAAAGATCATTGTTTAGGGTGGCAAGTTCGAATCTTATCACCCTAAAAAAGAATCAAACATAAAAAATCCGTGTTTCCTTTGTGGAAACACGGATTTTTGTTCGGAGTAGCGTTATAGTAATCAGGCGGAAACTCGCATAAATACTAGTTTTTAAATCAAGGCGAAGCCTTGTATATCATCAAAACTTTAGTTTTGCATATCATCAGCGGCAAAGCCGCTGTATCTCATCAAGCCGATAGAGGTATACACACCTACGGTGTGATGATATACGCCGCATTTATGCGGCAATGATATACACGCTAAAGCGTGATGATATACCAAGCCTATCGGCTTGAATAAAAAATCCGCCGACAAAGTCGACGGATTTTTGGTTGAGGTGACAGGACTTGAACCTGCGGCATCTAGTTCCAAACGGCTATATTTTCTTAATATCCGCTACATATAGCACTTTTTTTAACCCTTTTCGCTATATTTAATATATACTCTTTGGACATCTTATCTCCACTGTTTCCATATAGTCCAGATCTAACTGTGGGATAACATGTGGTCAATAATATTTATAATTACTTTTTTAAAAATTCAATATTATCACTAATTTAAATAACATTACATATAACATGTTTTTTATTAAATGGTCTAACCTGTTACTAATTTGATACTAACAATTATGATCTCAAAAAGCTCAATTTTTGGTCAAAATATCAAAAATAAAGCGCTGTGAGGTCTTGAAATTTGAACAAATTGCTGGTATAATGAAATAAACACATAAGAATCGAACCGGTATTATTTTAAAACGACGATTCAGACGAAGACATCTTAAATATTTTGGGGGTTAACAGTATGAATTATATGGACGTATATCAAAAATGGCTCACAAGTCCTGTTGTGGATGAACAGACAAAACAAGAGTTAAGAGACATTGCTAATGATGAAAATGAAATTAAAGAAAGATTTTATAAGGACCTTGAATTTGGTACTGCAGGCCTTAGAAGCACAATCGCAGCAGGCAGTAATAGAATGAACATTTACACTGTTCGTAAAGCTACACAGGGCCTGTGTGAAGAAATTAAAAAATCAGGCAAATCTGCAATGGAAGCAGGTGTTGTAATTGCATACGACTGCAGGCATAAATCAGACGTGTTTGCAATGGAAAGTGCAAAGGTAATTGCTGCAAATGGCATTAAAGCGTATGTGTTTGACGAGCTTCGCCCTACACCCGAGCTATCATTTGCAGTGAGGTACCTAAAGACCGCAAGAGGCATTGTTGTAACAGCAAGCCATAATCCAAAGGAGTACAACGGTTATAAAGCATATGGTGACGATGGATGTCAGTTGCCGCCCGAATCATCGGATTTTGTAACTGCAATTATTGATAAACTTGATATATTTGAAGATGTAAAAGTTATGGATGAGCAAGCTGCTAAAGATGCCGGACTTATTACAATTGTTGGTGAAGAAATTGATAACGCTTATCTCGCTGAGGTTTATAAGCAATCAATTAATGAAAAAGCCATTGAGGAGCTTGGTGATAATTTCTCAATCATATATTCACCATTCCATGGTACCGGAAATAAACTTGTTCGCCGTATTCTAGAAATGATTGGCGTCAAAAATGTTCGCGTTGTTAAAGAACAGGAACTTCCTGATCCTGATTTTTCAACAGTAAAATCACCTAACCCCGAAGACAAAGAAGGATTCAAATATGCAATAGAAATGGCTAAAAAAGATCCTGCCGACATAATTTTTGCAACTGATCCTGACAGTGACAGAATTGGTGTTGTGATCAAAACAAACGATGGTGACTATATTACACTTAACGGCAATCAGATAGGAGTGCTCCTTGCAGAGTTTATTTTACGAAACAAAAAACAAAACGGTACATTGTCTGACAAAGCCGTAATAATCAAAACAATTGTAACTACATCGATGCTTTATCCAATTGTTGAGGACTATGGAGCAAGTGTTATTGATGTGCTCACCGGATTTAAATTTATTGGAGAAAAAATCAAAGATTTTGAACAAAATAATTATTACAAAGAGTATTTGTTTGGATTTGAAGAAAGCTATGGCTATCTTGCGGGTACATATGCAAGAGATAAAGATGCTGTTGTTGCGGCAATGCTTATTGCTCAGATGGCAGCCGATTACAAAAAACAGGGAATGACTCTTTACGAAGGTCTTGAGTCGTTGTATAAAAAGTACGGATATTACCTTGAATCTACAAAATCTGTTGTTCTTGAAGGTATTGACGGTAGTGCAAAAATTGATGCTATTATGGAAAAGTTCCGCACAAATCCTATGAAACAAATTGCGGGTACAAAAGTATTAAATGCATGGGATGTTAAAAATAGTACAATTACAGATGTACAGACAGGTCAGGTTAAGCCTCTTAATTTGCCAAAATCAAATGTGTTGAGGTTTAATCTCGATGGAAATGCCTGGATTGCAATCCGCCCGTCAGGTACGGAGCCAAAAATCAAATTTTATTACGGTGTATGTGAACAGTCAAATGAAAAGGCAATATGTAAAATTGATCAATATGTTGCAGCTGTGAATGAATTAATTAAATAAATATACACCGGGTGATGGATGAAAATGGCAGGAAAATCTTTGATATGGCAGTATGCTTTTAAAAGAAATTATAACGGACATTCTGTACTTGTGACCGTGAACAATAGTGATACTGATTTTATGATGGCTCTTCCGGCTCAAAACACAGAAGAATATGTAGGCAGACTTTCGGATGTGAAGGTACCTGTAATAGACGGATATATCTGTCTATGTGAAAGCAAATTCGGGGGAAATTTGGCTACCTATATGTCAGGAGGATAAAGAGGGGAACCAGTCAAACTAAATTTCAGTGAAGAAACAAGTGAGATATTAGTTTCTGAGAAAATAGTTAAATCATCAGAGACTGAAAAAGAGCAAAAACCTGCTGAAACAGAAAAATGCTATGATGTAAAACATAATAAGGCATTTAAAAAATGACGGTAGAAGAACTTCAGGATGCAATACTTGAAAGGATGAGACAAAATGGGCCTGTTATAGAGCAGATAAAAAAATGTTTTGGAAAATGTCTATCACAATTCTTTAGTAACTTGGATTAAGAGCTTTAACTAAATAAGCAAAATTGTGCTAAAGACAACTGCATCCAACCCCTATATTACGCATGTAATTTAGAAAATCAAAGCGTTGCTGTCGTTTTCGTACATAAAAGTATATTCATTTATTAAATTTAATTATAAAGGAGATTGGAACCATGAAAAAAATTACTTTAGACTACAAGGCTGCATTAAAGTTTTTTCAGGATGAAGAGATTAAAAATATGAATAAACAGGTTATGGCTGCACATTCTATGCTTCACGAAAAAACTGGTGAGGGAAGAGAGTTTCTTGGATGGGTTGACCTCCCAAAGAAATACGACAAGGACGAGTTTGCACGAATTAAGGCGGCTGCAAAAAAAATCAGAGATGACTCAGATGTTTTGATTGTTATCGGAATCGGTGGCTCATATCTCGGAGCAAAAGCCGCAATAGATTTTCTGAGAGGACCATTTTATAATCATACAACTAACCCGCAAATATTTTTTGCCGGAAACAACATCAGTCCCAACTATATTAATGGATTGCTTAAAACAATCGAGGGGAAAGACGTGTCTTTGAATATAATCTCTAAATCCGGAACAACCACTGAGCCGGCAATTGCTTTCAGAATTTTCAAGGAATATCTTGAAAATAAATACGGCAAAGAAGAGGCAAAGAAGAGAATTTATGCTACAACAGATAAGTCTCGGGGTTCGTTGAAGAATCTTGCAGACAAAGAGGGGTATGAAACCTTTGTCGTACCTGATGATATTGGTGGAAGATATTCGGTTTTAACCGCTGTTGGTCTTCTTCCAATTGCGGTTTGCGGTGCGGATATTGACAAGCTTATGCAGGGTGCTGCTGATGCTATGGATATGTATTCGGTACCTGATGTTGAAAAGAATGATTGCTATAGATATGCTGCGATAAGAAATATTCTCTATAACAAAGGGAAAACGGTTGAAATGTTAGTTAATTATGAACCTGAACTCCAGTATATGACTGAATGGTGGAAGCAACTTTTTGGAGAAAGCGAGGGAAAAGATCGTAAGGGAATATTCCCTGCAGGAGCATGTTTTTCAACAGACCTTCATTCTATGGGACAATACATTCAAGACGGGCTAAGAAACCTTTTTGAAACTGTTCTTTACGTTGAAAACGCAAAAGAGGATATTGTGATTGGAACTGATGCTGAAAATGTTGACGGTCTTAATTTCCTGAGTGGAAAAACTGTTGATTATGTTAACAAAAAAGCTTTTGAAGGAACACTTCTCGCACATACTGACGGCGAGGTACCTAACCTGGTTTTAAAGATCGAAACTCTTGATGAATATAACCTGGGTCAACTCTTTTATTTCTTTGAAAAGGCATGCGGAATAAGCGGTTATATATTGGGTGTAAATCCGTTTGACCAGCCGGGTGTGGAAGGCTACAAGAAAAATATGTTTGCCCTTCTTGGAAAGCCCGGCTACGAGAATGAGAAAGAAGCTTTAGAAAAAAGGTTGAAGTAACTGCATGGGGTATTCTGGCAAAGAGCAATAAAAAATCAGTAACTATACCCAATTGGATATAAAATGAGGGCGTTGGCTCAATTTGTGAAAAATCACTTATTGAGGCACGCCCTTTATTTCAAATTCTTGAATACAGCTTGTTTAAACGGCGATATTTTGCTTTATCAATGCTATCAAGCTGTTCCTTTGTGATTCTGTATCCCCAGTTGCCCTCAGCTCTGCCGGGGGTGTTTAATCTGGTGTCAGAGCCATAGCCCAGCAAATCCTGAATGGGCATAATGACCAGCCCTGCATGAGATGCAAGCATAGTACGGATTATGGCATCACAGCCGTTTTTCCAAGATTCTCCTTTGTGTCCGCAATACGCAAGCATATTGCGTCTGTTTTCGTCATCAAGTTCCCACAGATACCCAAGTAAGGTGTTGTTATCGTGAGTTCCTGTATATGCAACACAATGATTGGGATAGTTATGGGGAAGATGAGGGGAATTTTTATCGCCCATAAATGCAAATTGAAAAACTTTCATACCAGGGAAGCCACTGGCCTTGAGAAGTTTAACCACATCTTCGGTAATGAGACCTAAATCTTCTGCGATAACCATTGTATCGGTTAAGCTGTCCTTAATTGCATCAATTAGCTTCATGCCGGGGCCCTTAGTCATCACACCTTCTTTTGCTGTTTTTGCCGAAAAGGGAACTTCCCAAAAGGATTCAATGGCTCTAAAGTGGTCAATTCGAATTCCGTCAAACATTGTTTTCATATGGGATATTCTATCTTTCCACCATCTGAAACCATCTGCTTCCATTGCTTCCCAGTCATATATAGGATTTCCCCAAAGCTGACCTTCTGCAGAAAAATAATCAGGTGGAACACCTGCAACAGTAACAGGCAAATTGTCTTCGCTAAGCTTAAAAAGTTGTTTATCTGCCCACACATCGCTGCTGTCAAGGGCAACATAAATTGGCATATCACCAATAATTTGAATGCCTTTGCAGTTTGCGTATTTTCTTATTTCTGCCCATTGTGTAAAAAATTCATATTGAATGAACTTCCACATAAATAAGTCTTCGTTATTATAAGTCTCGGTGTCCCATTTATACCATGGTTTGTTGGCATTTGCATTTTTAATAGCCATAAATTTACAAAAGTTCTCAATATATGGGTTTTGAGCTACAAACTTTTCAATATCTTCTTTGTTGGTGGTTCGGTATGCTGCAATCTTCAAAATTGCCAGTCTTTCATTATACAAACGCTCATATTCGCACACATAAGGAGTATGTTGTTTTTGTGAAATAAGTTCATCTTTAGTCAACAGTCCCTTGTTATGTAGAATTTCCAAACTGACAAAGTAGGGGTTGCCCGCAAAGGAGGATGTAGACTTGTAGGGGGAATTGCATTCATCAGATGGACAAAATGGCAAGACCTGCCAGTAAGAATAGCCGCAATCGGCTAAAAAATCAATGAATAATTTTCCGTGGCAGCCAAAGTCGCCAATGGAATAATCTCCAAATAAGGAGGATATATGCATCAAGACACCGCTTTTTCTCTCCAAAAAATCAACTCCATTTTAGTAAGCATACAACCATAGCATTTATATCATATTTTGACTAAAATTGCAAGTGAAAAATGGGATAGAAGTAATCTTTCTTTTTCGGGGGATGAAATTGTGATATTCTTGACATAAATGGTATTTTGATGTATAATATTGTTAAAGTATGAATTATATTCATGTAGAGCTTATGCCTGTCAGCGAATATCCATATGACCCATCATGGGGATATCAGGTGACAGGGTATTATGCGCCGACGTCACGATACGGACACCTAAGGATTTTATGAAATTGGTTGATAAATTCCATGCCGCGGGTATAGGTGTAATTTTGGATTGGGCAGGTGCTCATTTCCCTAAGGACGAGAATGGACTATACGAATTTGATGGCAGTTGCCTGTATGAATCAAGTGTTCCACTTCAAAACGAACATCCGGACTGCAAGACCCGAATTTTTGATTATTCTAGATATGAGGCTAGATCGTTTTTAATATCAAATGTTGTATACTGGCTTGACAAATATCACATTGATGGTATTCGGGTAGATGCAGTTGCATCAATGCTTTATCTGGATTATGGCAGACAAGATGGTCAGTGGTGCCCAATCAATACGGTGGATTGCCCATGATGACCATGACCAAAGCGTTATTTCCTTCATCCGCAGAGATAATAAAGGCAAGGAAATAGTAGTTGTATGTAATTTTTGTCCTGTTATGCGAAAAAAATTATCGAATTGGAGTGCCGGAGGAGAGAGTTTAAAGTCGTGCTTTCAAGTGATAGTTCTAAATATGGCGGAACAGGAACTAGGCTTCCAAGACGCAGAACAAAGAAAATACCTATGCACGGATTTGAACAGTCAATTTCTGTAACCCTTTTGCCTCTTTCTACTGTGTATTATACGAAAGTGGCTAATAAATAAGATAAAAACACATCCTATGATGTGTAAAGGAGGTTATTCTTATGTTAGACAGAAGAAAAAAATGTATCGCTATGCTGCTTGCAGGTGGACAAGGCAGTAGGTTGTTGGTTCTTACCAACAAAACGGCTAAGCCGGCAGTACCTTTTGGAGGCAAATATCGTATTATAGATTTTCCTCTTTCTAACTGTGTCAATTCAGGAATAGACACAGTTGGTATTTTGACTCAGTATCAGCCATTGGAGTTAAACGATTACATTGGTAATGGTCAACCCTGGGGGCTTAACAGAAATTTCGGCGGTGTCCATATCTTACCACCATATACACAATCAGAAAAAATGGAGTGGTATAAAGGAACAGCAAACGCTATATACCAAAACCTTCACTTTATAAAAAGCTATAACCCCGAGAATGTAGTAATTCTGTCGGGAGACCACATATATAAAATGGACTACTCAAAGTTGCTTAAGTTTCATATTGAAAACGATGCAGAATGTACCATAGCTGTCCGCACGGTGCCTATGGAAGAGGCTAGTCGATTCGGTATTATGAATGTCAACCCCGATGGTTCGATTTATGAATTTGAAGAAAAACCTAAAAATCCAAAGAGCAATTTGGCATCCATGGGAGTTTATATTTTTAAAAGCGATATTCTTTGCCAATACCTTATTGCAGATGAGGCAGATGAAAATTCGGATAACGATTTTGGAAAAAACGTTATACCAGCCCTCCTACGTGACCAAAGAAGGTTGTATGCGTACAAATTTGATGGCTACTGGAAGGATGTTGGTACAATACATAGCTTGTGGGAAGCCAATATGGAACTTTTAGATGGCACTTTTAATATTCGTGATAAGGTGTTCAAAACCTATGCACGAAATTATGCAAAACCATCTAGCTATATTGCTAAAAACAGTGAAATTAAGAATTCCTTTGTTGCTGAAGGTTGCTTGGTCAAGGGGAAAATCAGTCACTCCGTTGCATCTACTGGCTGCATTATTGAAGAAGATGTTGAAATATACGACAGCGTGATTATGCCTGAAGCTGTTATAAAAAAAGGCGCAGTTATTAAGTATGCCATTATAGGTGAGGGTGCAGTTGTTGATGAAAACGCAAGAGTTGGCGATGTCCCTGAGTTCTACGATGAAGAGGAATGGGGCATCAGTGTAGTGGGAAAAGGCGAACATATTGCAAAAAACACTACAATAAAACCGAATCAGGTTGTGTGAGAGAAGAGGCGTAACAATGAACAAATTATCAGGTATCATTTTTTCCAATATCTATGATGCATCGCTGGGAGAACTTACAGCTAAACGAACTGTAGCATCTTTGCCATTTGGTGGAAGATATAGACAGATTGATTATGTTTTGTCCAATATGGTGAATTCAGGAATTACTTCTATTGGAGTTATCACAAAATATAACTATGAGTCGCTTATGGACCATTTGGGTTCATGTGAAGAATGGGATCTTAACCGTAAAACGGGTGGGTTGTTTATTATTCCTCCGTTTGCATCGGGAAAGTCCGAGGTTTATCACGGAAAACTTGAGGCACTTCATACTGCACTTAATTTTTTGAATTCTCAAAAGAGTGAATATGTTTTGCTTTCGGATACAATAACTATTTGTAATATAGATTATCGTGAGGTGCTTGCTGAACATATTGCATCCGGTAAGGATATCTCTGTTGTTGTGTCTGCCAAAAGTGAGAACAATATTAACTATCCCGTAATTTTTGAAACAAATGATGATAAGAGTACTAAAACCATAAATTTAAATTGTGAGGCAAAGGCGGGGGCTCTTGTCGGTCTTGGTATGTTTATCATGAAGCGAGAGGCCCTTATAGAAGTAATTATAGAAAGTGTTGCGGCAGGGCGTTATCACTTTGAAAAAGACTTTTTGCAGAAATATTTTAACGATAATAAGCTTACGGTGAACACGTATGAATTTGAGGGGATTGTACTTAGAAACCGTGACATAACATCATATCTTAAAAACAATATCAAGCTTATTGATGAAGAAATTCAAAAAGATCTATATAAATCGTCATCACCAATTTATACAAAGGTTCGCGATGAGATGCCCACATATTACGGAGGAAATTCCGTAGTTGATGAATGTATTGTAGCTGATGGCTGCAAAATCTATGGCGAGCTAAAAAATTCTGTTTTATTCCGGGATGCAACTATAGAGGAGGGTGCTCAGGTTATTGGCTCTATTGTGATGCAGGGAAGCAAAATAGAAAAAGGTGCTTATATAGAAAATGCTATTATCGATAAGAATGTAACAATAACTGAAGGTACACGTCTTGTAGGTGTGCCCACCAACCCTGTTATCGTTAAGAAAGGTGAGACAATATGAAGATACTATATGCAGCAAGTGAGGCTGCACCTTTTATAAAAAGTGGCGGTCTTGGTGATGTTGCGCAGGCGCTTCCGGCAGCTTTGGCCAAGGAAAAAGATGTTGAGGTAAGTGTCTTTATACCATACTATAAATCTATTAAGGATAATCCTGATATTAAGGTTGAGTTTGTTAAAAGCTTTAGCGTTTGTGTTGCTTGGCGCACAGAATATGTTGGAATATTTAAGGCAATAAGCCGAAGTAAGAAATTGAGCTATTATTTTGTGGATAACGAACATTATTTTTATCGCGACGGTATTTATGGTCACTATGATGATGGCGAAAGGTTTACATTTTTTTCTTTGGCAATTTTGGAGTCTATGCGCCAGCTTGATTATTTTCCTGATATAATTCATTGCAATGATTGGCAAACAGCACTTATTCCGGTGCTCAAAAAAGCTTTGTATCACGGCGTTTATGACAACACACGGACTGTGTTTACCATACATAACATTGAATATCAAGGCAAGATGCCAAATGAATTTATGCAGGATGTCATTGGCATTGACGAATATTATAGAAATGTTTTAACCTATGACAACTGCATAAATTTTATGAAAAGTGCCATAGTTATGGCGGATAAGATAACCACAGTGTCGAAAACTTATTCCCACGAAATCCGTTATGCTTATTTTGCCCACGGTTTGCAGGATGTTTTAAAAGAGAATGAATATAAAATTGCAGGCATTGTTAACGGCATTAACACTGAACTTTACAATCCTGCAAAGGATTCGCTTATTTTTGAAAACTATACTGCATCTGACCTTTCAGGAAAGGCTAAAAACAAGGCAGAACTTCAGAAAATGCTTGGTCTTGCAGTTTCACCTGATGTACCGATGATAGCTATGATTACCAGATTGGCAAGTCATAAAGGGCTTGACCTTGTGGAATATGTTATGGGTGATCTTATGCGAAGAAACCTGCAACTTGTAGTCATTGGAACTGGCGATTCAAAATATGAGGATATGTTTAATTTTAACGCATATATTCATAGTGATAAAATGTCTGCAAATATTACCTTTAATCTGGAACTTGCAAATAAGCTTTATGCGGCAGCGGATATGTTTTTAATGCCGTCTAAAAGTGAACCTTGTGGTCTGTCTCAGCTTATTGCTATGAGATATGGAACGGTGCCTATTGTCCGTGAAACCGGCGGTCTTGTTGATACAGTGCCACCGCTAAACACAGAGACTTTAGAGGGTAAAGGTTTTACATTTAAGGGTTATAATGCCCACGATATGCTCGGTGCAATTGACCGGTGTATTAATTTTTACGGCGATCGCGAAAAGTGGGAGAAGCACATAAAGAATCTCATTAAATATAACAGCGGTTGGAAGAATTCAGTAAGTGAATATTTAAATATATATTATGAGTTAACACGGTAGAAGGAAAAATGAAAGAGAACAAATCTAAGGTATCAACAAATAAAAAAACAACGACTTCAGTTTCAAAGAAAACGAAAACGGAAGTAGCATTACAGAAAAATTCAAAGAATAATACTGAAATTCAGATGCTTTCCAAAGCATGTGATAGACTTTTTGGTTGTGACATTAAAGAAGCGACATCACAGCAGATGTATAAATCGCTTTGCAGTGTTGTTCAGGAGCTTCTTGCCACAAAGAGAAAGAAGTTTCATGATAAATACCGCAAAAATGGCGATAAACAGGTTTATTATATGTCAATGGAATTTTTGGTAGGCACATCACTTCGCAATAATCTATATAACCTTGGTGTTGAAGAAGATTTTGCCAAGGCAGTGAAAAAATGCGGGTTTAACATTCAAGATATGTACGATATGGAGCCGGATGCAGGACTTGGAAACGGTGGTCTTGGACGACTTGCATCTTGCTATCTTGATTCAATGACAAGTGTTGGACTTCCCGGAACGGGATTTTCAATTCGCTATGAATTTGGTATTTTCAAGCAAAAAATAGTCGATGGATGGCAGATGGAGTTCCCTGATGACTGGCTTAGCATGGGTGATGTATGGCTTAATCCCAGAGAAGACGAAGCTGTTGAAGTAAGGTTTGGCGGCGAAGTCAATGGTTGGGACGATAATGGTAAATATAAGGTTGCACACACAAACTATAATTCTGTTATTGCCGTACCCTATGATATGTATATTTCTGGATACGACACAGGAGCGGTTAATAAACTGGTCCTGTGGAGTGCAAAATCTGCAAACCGTTTTGATATGACCGCCTTTTCCCGGGGTGATTATGTAAAATCACTTGAAGAGAATACTATGGCAGAGGTTATTTCGAAGGTACTTTACCCTGCTGATGATCACATTGCAGGTAAAATATTAAGACTAAAGCAGCAGTATTTACTTGTATCTGCTTCGTTGCAAAGTATTATAAACAGCCACTTAAAGCGTTGTGGTACACTTGATAACCTGTCTGAAAAAATTGCTATTCACATTAACGATACTCATCCGGCTCTTTGTGTGCCTGAACTTATGCGAATTCTTGTGGATGAATATGGTTACGGTTGGGACGATGCATGGAAAATCACGTGCGAGACATTAACATATACAAACCATACTGTAATGAGCGAGGCTCTTGAACGCTGGAATGAAAACCTGTTCAAAGAACAATTGCCCCGAATCCACCAGATTGTATGCGAAATCAACCGTCGACTAGTAGCACAGCTTCATGTGATTTATCCGGGGGATATTGCAAAGATTGATTATATGGCAGTAATAGCCCATGGTGAAGTTCGTATGGCTAACCTTTGCCTTGCTGCATGTCATAAGGTAAATGGTGTTTCAAAACTTCATAGCGATATCTTGAAAAATGGTATTTTCCAAGATTATTATAATATTGATAAGGCTAAATTTACAAATGTAACCAATGGCATAGCCTACAGAAGATGGCTATGTCAGTCTAATCCTGAACTTACTGCATACCTGACAGAATTAATCGGTGACGGTTTTAAGCACGACAGTATGGAACTTGAAAAGCTTTTGAAATATTCTGACGACGAAAAGGTATTAAATAAACTTTCCGAAATTAAGCATAGCAACAAGGTTCGTCTTGCAAAATATATTGCTGAAGTAAATGGTGTTAATGTATCCCCGGATTCTATATTTGATATTCAAGTTAAGCGTCTTCATGAATACAAACGTCAACTTTTAAATGTACTTCACATTTTATACCTTTACAACAAAATAAAAAATAACCCAAAAGGTGATTTTGTTCCAAGAACATTTATATTTGCAGCAAAGGCATCTGCGGGTTATATTATGGCAAAACAAATTATCCGTTTGATTGTTGCAGTATCAGAAATGATTAACGCCGACCCTGAAGTACGTGATAAGATTAAGGTTGTATTTATCGAAGACTACAAAGTTTCTCTTGCTGAAATTATTATCCCTGCAGCAGATATTTCTGAACAAATTTCTGTTGCCGGCAAAGAAGCATCAGGAACAGGTAACATGAAACTTATGATTAACGGTGCTGTAACTTTAGGAACCTTAGATGGTGCCAATGTTGAAATACATGAGCAAGTTGGGGACGAAAATATGTTCCTGTTTGGTCTTCATGCAGATGAAGTTGAGGA
>JAZSOH010000028.1:0-47281 GCA_045536815.1 Acutalibacteraceae bacterium
GGTATCGAAATGTTCCGTAAGCTTCTTGACTATGCAGAGGCTGGCGATAACATCGGTGCTCTTCTCCGTGGTGTTCAGCGTTCTGACATTGAGCGTGGTCAGGTTCTTTGCAAACCCGGCTCAATCAATCCTCACACCAAGTTCCACGGTCAAGTTTACGTTTTAACCAAAGAAGAAGGCGGACGTCATACTCCTTTCTTCAACAACTACCGTCCTCAGTTCTATTTCAGAACTACTGACATTACCGGTGTTGTTAACCTTCCTGCAGGTACAGAAATGTGCATGCCTGGTGATAACGTAGAAATGGACGTTGAGCTTATCAACCCCATCGCTATCGAAGAAGGTCTCCGTTTCGCTATTCGTGAAGGCGGCCGTACCGTTGGTTCTGGCGTTGTTACTAAGATTAACGAATAATTTTAAGTTATAACTTAATCTAAAAATCACATCCGCCCTTTTGGGCGGATGTTTTTTTCTTGACAATATCGTTTTTTTGTGGTAATCTTTCAGTTGTAAAGAAATAAAAAGGAGCTTTAAAATGTCAGAAACTTTGCTTTTTATTTTTGAAATTATAGGAACAATTTCCTTCGCAATTTCGGGCGCGATAGTTGGTATAAGCAAAAAAATGGATATTTTAGGTGTCGGAATTTTAGGTATAATCACTGCCGTCGGTGGTGGCGTCATACGTGATTTGATTTTAGGAAGAACACCGCCTGTAACCTTTGAAAATCCAATTTATGCGTTGATTGCAGCGGCGGTTTCAATAATAACATTTATTCCGTTTTTAAGAAAACTTGTAGAGAATAAAGCAATTAAAGCCTACAATGTTTTTATGCTTGTGAGTGATTCGTTAGGGCTTGGAATTTTCACTGTAGTCGGCGTTCAAGCGGCATTTATTTGTGGATTTGGTAAAAACATATTCCTTGCAATATTTGTTGGTGTTGTAACGGGCTGCGGTGGTGGAGTTTTAAGGGACGTTACTGCAGGAAATACACCTTATATTTTTGTGAAGCATTTCTATGCAACAGCCTCTATAATAGGCGCTATAGTTTGTGCATTAACCTGGAATCTCTTTGGTGAGCTTATTGCTATGATTATCGGCGCTTCAGTAGTTGTTTTGCTTAGACTTTTAGCGGCATATTTCAGATGGAGTTTGCCAAAGGCCTAATATAATAAAAATAGCGGTAGCCACACTTGAAAATAAAGTGTAGCTACCGCCATTTTTTTGTTTAAAATTTAAAAAAAGAAAAAAAGGAAATTGCCATGACTGTTTTAAGCAAAGCTCCGGCAATAAAAAACAGTAATATAAAAAGCTGTCGCATACAGTATATCTTAAAATCATTTTCTAAAACAACAGTTTTAGTACCGGGAAAGGCTAGTCGCGCGAGGGAGAGTGAAAACCCAAAAGCCTCTCTGCCTGACAAAATAAGGGAAAGAGAGGTCAAAACCGCCGAAGGAATTATAATAAGCATATTAAAAATAATTCCATTTAGTGAGAAGTGTATGTATAAATAGCTTGATAAAAATCCAAGCATTCCTCCTCTAAGGGCAATAATAAGAGGAGTTAAAATACTTCCCGCCATACTGGTTCCTGCCAAAAATACAAGAGATACAAAAGGCAAAACCTCTAAAATTGAGGAAAAAAGTATTTTCCAAAATCCTCCGGAGAAGGAAGAAATAAATGTTTCGAATTCCTCCTTGTAAAAAGAGCCACTTTCATTTTTAAGTTTAAAAATTAAAACGCTTATTAAATTGCCTAATAAAAAAGCAAAAACCATAAAAATTAGTATATTGTTTTCGTTTATTACAGAAATGAAATTTGTGTTATCCTTAAATGTTTTTAGGCGCCTTTTCATATAATTCCCCCGTTTTTTACTTGGTATAATATATGATTTATATTGCGACTTTATTCTACTGTTTTACAAAAAGAGAATTTATTTTTCCCGCTAGCGGCATAAAAATCAGACTCAAAAAGCCCCAAAGAGTTGAAAAAAGAAGGCATATTTGTCCACAAAAATTGAGCGGAAGGTTAGAATAGTCCCAAACATTTTTCTTTAAAATTATATTAAAAATTATCCCAAAAACAAGCTCGGTAAGGGTTATTATTAAGCTTCCGAAAATGGCAACATAAACCTTGGGCAAAAGTTTAATTTTATTCCAAAGCTTCCCGAAGGTTAGAAAGCACACCCCTCCCGCAAGGCCCATAGACCAGTGGCTTTTGCCACGCCAAAGCAGTTCAATAAGAATATATCCTACCGCACCAATAGCGAAGAGAGAGCTAGAAATTAAGAGTTTTTTTGACATAGTTTCTTTCATAAAAGTAATCACCCGTAATAGTTTTATCTTTTGAACGGAATTTATCAATATGGGGTAATTTTCTTAATATAATAAAAAAGTTACGGCTAATTTTAATAAAAAAATACCATTTTTACTTAATAAAATTAAGTGAAATGGAGAAAAACCTTGACTTTTAATGAAAAGAGGATAGCTTTGTTGACAAACATTATAAAAAAAGGTATACTTTTAAGGAAATAAAAATACTTTTAATATGTGTTAGAACCTAGTTTTTGGCAATAACTTTAGGAGGTAATTTTTTGAATAAGCACGTTAATGAGATTTTCGGCAGTTTAGTTTTTAACGATGCAACAATGCGCGAAAAACTCCCGAAAGATACATATAAGGCGCTAAAAAGGACTATTCAAAATGGTAAGTCTTTAGACCCTGCCATTGCAAATAGTGTGGCTAGCGCTATGAAGGAATGGGCACTTGAAAAAGGTGCAACCCATTATACACACTGGTTTCAGCCTCTTAGCGGTGTTACCGCCGAAAAGCACGATGGTTTTATTGCGCCCACAGATGATGGCGGCGTAATTATGGAATTTTCGGGCAAAGAGCTTATCAAGGGCGAACCGGATGCTTCATCATTCCCATCCGGCGGTCTTCGTGCAACATTTGAAGCTAGGGGATATACCGCTTGGGACCCCACATCCTATGCTTTTATTAAGGATAATACACTTTGCATTCCTACAGCATTTTGCTCATATGGTGGCGAATCGCTTGACATGAAAACTCCACTTCTTCGCTCAATGGAAGCTATTAACCGTGAGGCTATGAGGGTTGTAAAGCTTTTTGGCAATAAAGATGTTAAGAATGTTGTTGTAACTGTTGGGCCAGAACAGGAGTATTTCCTTGTTGATAAAAAATACTTTAGTCAAAGGCATGACCTTATTTACTGCGGCAGAACTCTTTTTGGCGCTATGCCACCAAAGGGTCAAGAACTTGACGACCATTATTTTGGTATTATTAAGCCAAGGGTTAAGGAGTTTATGAAGGACCTCGACGAAGAGCTTTGGCGACTTGGAATTTTGGCCAAGACTGAACATAACGAGGCCGCCCCTGCACAGCACGAACTTGCACCTATTTTCACAACCACTAATATTGCTGCTGACCATAATCAGCTTACAATGGAAATTATGAAAAAGGTTGCAGACCGTCATGGTATGGTATGTCTTTTACACGAAAAGCCTTTTGAAGGGGTTAACGGTAGTGGTAAACATAACAACTGGTCGCTTTCTACAGATACAGGCACAAATCTTTTAGAGCCGGGCGAACTTCCGCAAGAAAATGCGCAGTTTTTAACCTTCCTTTGCGCAGTTATTAAGGCGGTTGATGAGTATCAAGACCTTGTTAGAATTTCGGCCGCAAGCGCAGGAAACGACCATCGTTTAGGCGCAAATGAGGCTCCGCCGGCAGTTGTTTCTATGTTCCTTGGCGATGAGCTTACAGGTATTTTAGAGGCTATTGAAAATAAAACAGAATACGAAGGTATTGAAACTAAGGATATGAAAATAGGTGTACACGTTTTGCCGCGTTTTCCGAAGGATACAACCGACAGAAACCGCACCTCGCCTTTTGCCTTTACAGGAAATAAGTTTGAGTTTAGAATGCTTGGCTCAAGTCAGTCTATTTCGGACGCAAACACAGTCTTAAATACTGCAGTTGCCGAGGCGCTAAGACAGTTTGCCGACATTTTGGAACCCGCAAAGAATGAGGATTTCACCAGAGCTTTAAACAAACTTATCCGTGATACAATTAAAAAGCATAAGAGAATTATCTTTAACGGAAACGGATATGATGACGCCTGGATAAAAGAGGCGGAGGACAGGGGACTTCTTAATTACCCAACAACTCCCGACTGTATGCCACACATGCTTGATGAAAAGAATATTAAACTTTTCACCGAACACAAGGTATTTACCGAGACCGAAATCCGTTCAAGATACGAAATTCTAACCGAGAACTACTGCAAGGTTATGAATATTGAGGCAGCAACAATGGCTAACACCGCAAGGAAATATATTGTTCCTTCGGTAACCGAATATATCGGTTCGCTTAGCCACGTTGTAAACCTTGTTAAGAGGGCTACTCCTGAGGCAAAATGTTCTTATGAAGAAAAGCTTATTATTGAACTTTCAGAGCTTGTTAACGAGCTTTATGAACACACTGAAAGGTTAGAGGAAGAAAACAAGGTGGTTGAGTCTCTTGAAAGCAGCCAGGAAAGAGCTAATTTCTATAGAGACAGAATTATTCCGCTGATGGCAAAGGTTAGAAGTGCGGCAGATAGGCTTGAGCTTATAACTGCAAAAAAATATTGGCCGCTTCCAACATATGGTGATATGCTTTATAAACTTTAATTAAATGAAATACTGTGTAGTCTTTTCGGCTACACAGTATTATTATTATAATGATTAAATTAAGGCATAATTTAATTGACAAAAAACCAAACATATATTAAAATGAAACTGAAAATTGTGTAAAAAATGTAAAGCTTAGAGGATGTTTATTATGGATTTTATGCTAGGTTGTAACTATTGGGATTCCAAGTCGGGAACGGATATGTGGATAAATTGGGATGAGGCCACTGTTGAGGATGATTTGAGAGTATTGGCTCAAAACGGCGTAGAAGTTTTGAGGGTTTTTCCTAACTGGAGAGATTTTCAACCAGTAAAAATGCTTTACTCTAACAAGAATATAAAAAGGGAATATGTTATCGGCGAGAAAGAGGAATGTCTTTGCCAAAATCCAAGCGGCGTGGACAAAACAATGCTTAAAAGGTTTCGCCGTTTTGCAGAAATTGCAAAAAAATACAATTTAAAGCTTTTGGTTTCGCTTGTTACCGGTTGGATGAGCGGACGAATGTTTACTCCACCTGCACTTGAGGGTAAAAATTTAATAACTGACCCTGAGGTTTTAATGTGGGTCAATCGCTATATTAAAGCTTTAGTGGGCGAACTTAAGGATGTTGACAATATAATTATGTGGGATTTGGGCAATGAATGTAACTGCATGAGTAGTACAAACGATTATACACAGGCTTATGTATGGACTGCCTACGTTTCAAATGCTATAAGGGTTGCAGACAACACAAGGCCTATTGCTTCGGGTATGCACGGACTTTCTGCTGATGGGGGAGGTAACGTTTGGAGAATGGCAGACCAGGGAGAACTTTGTGACTATATGACTACCCACCCATATGCATCACCAAATATTAACAATGATTTTGAGCCAATGAATAGGCTCAGAACCACAATTTTTCCAACGGCTCAAAGCGAACTTTATTCGGCTATTGGAGGAAAACCTTGTATTATTCAAGAACAGGGCTCGTTTTCTCCTACATCGGCCAGTGATGATTTGGCGGCAGATTTCATTAGGGTAAATATGCTTTCTGCTTGGGCAAATAATTTAACCGGCTACCTTTGGTGGTGCGGAATGGAACATTTAAAACTTAGAAAAGCACCTTACAAATGGAGCATGGTTGAAAGACAATTGGGTCTTGTTGATTTAGATAAAAACCCAAAACCTGTGGCCATAGAAATGAAAAAATTCAGCAAGGTTTTAAAAACACTTCCAAGACTTCCGCAAAAGCAAATTGATGCGGTGGTGATTTTGCCTGATGGTGAAAGGCTTATTCGCTCTCTTAGTGCTTATACGCTTGCGAAAGAGGCGGGATTTAATATAACTTATAAAGCACATACAGACCTTTTGCCAAATGCCGATTATTATATTGTTCCGGGAATTAATTTTTGGGATTCTATATATGCAGAAGCCTACGATTTTATTTTGGATAGGGTTGAAAACTACGGAGCAAAAGTTCTTTTTACTAACTCAACAAACGGTTCGCTGACAGAGTTCGAGAGAATTTTTGGATTAAAATCTTTAGGAAACAAAAAGGGCGGAGCATTGCACAGAACTTTGTTGGACGGCGAGGAGATTAAATACTACGCAAGCTATGAATATTTATTAGAATCTGTTGGAGCGGAGATTTTGGCAAAAAACGAACAGGATAATATAGTATTTTCGAAAAATAAGTTTGGAAAAGGTTGGGTGTATTTAATTAACTTTGATTTAGAAGCCTACGTTGCCGGAGTTACCTTTGGTTTCGACCCTGAGGTCTCAAGCAAATATTATAAATTTTATGAGGTTTTCGGCAAGGAAATTAAAAGCAGTTATATACTTAATTCGTTAGATCCAAGAATAGGTATAACACAACATAAAGAAAATGATGACTCCTATATTATAAACGTTGTCAACTATTCTTCACAGGACATTGATTTTAAATATACCCTCAAAGATGGTTTTGAATTAGAGATTTTATATGGAACCTTAGATAAAATTCCCCATTGCGATGGTTTGTTTATTAGGGCTAAAAAAGTTAAATAATAGATTGAGGCAAAAAAAGGCCGAACAGAGAAAACTCTGTTCGGCCTTTGATTTATTAGTCGCTTACATAAGGTAAGAGAGCTACCTGACGGCTTCTTTTAATAGCAGTAGTAAGTTCTCTTTGATGCTTTGCGCAAGTACCGGTTACACGGCGGGGAAGAATTTTTGCCCTTTCGGAAACGAACTTGCGAAGTCTAGCAACATCCTTATAATCGATAACTTCAACGCGGTCAACGCAGAAATGGCAAACTTTTTTGCGGCTCTTTCTGCGAGCGGGTCTCTCGTTTTTATCCATAACAAATGACATCCTTTCTATAATTTAGTCGGCTCAATATTTTGAGCAAAGGTCAGAATGGAAGGTCGTCGTCAATTTCATCGATAGAGGTAAAATCACCTGCATCTGCATTAGAAAAACTAACGGGAGTTGCTGCGGGAGCTGCCGAATCATTATCCCTACGGGCAAAATCGGCAAACTGCACATTACTAGCAACAACCTCAAATGCGGTACGATTATTACCGTCTTTATCCTGATAACGACGGGTTTGAATAGAGCCTTCAATGGCAATCATTTGACCTTTTTTAAAGTACTTGGAAACAAATTCTGCAGATGAACGCCAGGTTACGATGTTGATAAAATCGGTTTGACGCTCTTCAGCGGTGCGGGAAAAACGACGGTCTACAGCGATAGGAAAGCTGCATACGCTAACCCCATTGGCTGTTGTTTTAAGCTCAGGGTCAACGGTTAGACGACCGGTAAGAACTACAACGTTTAACATTACCTGTTCCTCCTTACTTTTTAATGGTCATTACGCGAAGAACACCTTCGGTGATTTTCGCAACACGCTCAAGCTCAGCAGGGAACTCGGGAGCAGACTCAAAATTATAAATAACATAATGACCTTCTGCTTCGTCATTGATGAGGTATGCAAGACGGCGCTTGCCCCACTCGTCAACACTTTCAAGAGTACCGTTAGCCTCAACCAAAGCTTTGAATTTTTCTGCCAAAGCGGCTACTGCTTCATCACCGTTTGTTACGGAGTAGATAAGCATTGCTTCATATTTGTTTGACATAACATTTGCACCTCCTTTTGGACTTATGGCTCTTAACCTTTTAAGAGCAAGGAGCTATATATCTCAATAGCCTTATAATTATATCAGTATGACCTTTAAAAGTCAAGCATTTTTTAGTTTACACCATTGAAAAAGGTGGGATTTTGTGATAAAATGTATAGGCTAATAAAGGAATTGGGTGTAAAGCCCAAGCGAGCCCGTCGCCGTAATGCGAGTTTTTAAGTCTTCTTACCATGTGCCGCAAACATGGGAAATGCCATTGGAGAAATCTGAGAAGGTGAAGGCTTTTTTGCAGAGTCGGAATATTTTGTTAGCCGTTTCCTTGCCTTTTAGGCTATCGCGAGCGCCGATTTTAGAGGAAAAATAAATTTAAGGAGAAAACAAAATGAAAAAAACAGTACTAACAAAAATACTGTCTTGCTTCGTTTGTATCCTGCTTATTGCGGCTATGGCAACGGTTACAATCGGTTGTAACGACAAAGAAAAGGTAGAAGGCTCGGGGGCTAGTACAAGTGATACTTCCTCCACAGTTTTAGAGGAAAAGGGCAAGGGCGAAAAGAATTTTATTTTTAGCTTTGCCGCTTTGGATGAAGAACCTACTACTTACAAAATTTTAACCGACAAAAATACGGTCGGTGAAGCCCTTTTGGAACTTAACCTTATCGCAGGTGAGGTTGGGGATTATGGCCTTATGGTTACCTCTGTTGGCGGAAAAACTGCCGACACTTCTTGCGAATATTGGGCGTTTTATGTAAACGGTGAATATGCTATGGCGGGTGTTGACAGCACTGATATCGTAAATGGCGCAACCTACACTTTAAAGATTGAGAAATTCAAATAATGAGTGAGCAAAAAAACAAAATCGGCATAAAGGATATTGCACTGTTTGGTATGTTGGGCGCTGTGATGTTTGCTTCAAAAATTGTTATGGAGCTTCTTCCAAACATACATTTAATAGGTGTTTTTATTGTGGCGATTACTATCGTATATAGAAAATATGCGCTCTATCCCATTTATGTTTTTGTGCTAATAAGCGGCTTTTTTTATGGGTTTGCTTCTTGGTGGTTTTCATATCTTTATGTATGGGCAATTCTTTGGGGTATGGTAATGCTTTTACCCAAGAATATGCCGCCAAAGGTAAGACCCATAGTTTATATGCTTATTTTGGCGCTTCACGGTATTTTATATGGCACCCTTTATACGCCAATTCAAATAATATTTTTCGGGCTTAAAGTACAGGCAATCCCGCTTTGGATTGCTTCGGGATTTGGGTTTGATGTAATTCATTCGATTAGCAATTTTATATGCGGCAGTTTGGTTGTTCCTATAGCTATGGTACTTAAGACTGCAAGAAGGTAAAAAAGTCCTCTACAGGTAAAGTCTGTAGAGGACTTTGATATATAATAAACACTTGAAATTATAAGACATAAGCATTATAATAAACATATATTGTTGATTTTTTAAAAATTTCTGTTCGGAGGTACTTATGACAGAGGTTATAGGCATAAAATTTAAAAAGGACGGAAGGGTTTACTTTTTCGACCCCGACGGAAAAACCTTTCACGACGGCAATAGGGTGGTTGTTGAAACCTCTATTGGCACCGAGTGTGGTTATGCCGCCGGAAGCAACCGCTTTGTTGAGGACGACCAAATAGTAAGCCCTCTTAAAAAGGTTATAAGGCTTGCAACCGAGGCCGATATCAAAAGGCTACAAGATAATGAGAAGAAATCTAAGGAAGCCTTCTTATTTTGCGAACAAAAAATAACCGAGCTCTCGCTTGATATGAAGCTTATAGACGTTGAGGTTTCTTTTGATACATCTAAGATGCTTTTTTATTTCACATCTGAGGGCAGGGTGGATTTCAGAGAGCTTGTTAAGATTTTAGCCGCCAATTTTAAAACCCGAATTGAACTTAGGCAAATTGGCGTTAGGGACGAGGCAAAGCTTTTAGGCGGTCTTGGAATTTGTGGCCAAAGCTTTTGTTGCCAAAGGTTTTTAGATGGCTTTCAGCCTGTTTCTATTAAGATGGCGAAGGAACAAGGGCTTTCACTTAACCCAACAAAAATTTCGGGTAGTTGCGGTAGACTTATGTGCTGCCTCAATTATGAGCAGGATGCTTATGTTTATTTAAATTCGCTCACTCCAAGGCAAGGCTCTATAGTTAAGACCCCTGACGGTGAGGGCGTTGTTGTAGACGTTAACGTTTTAAGCGGCATTATTTCGGTAAGGCTTGGTGAAGAGGGTGCCGCACCGCAAAAATTCCATAGAGACGATATAACCCTTATAAAAGGTTGCCATATAAATAAGTCTAAGAGCAAACAAAGTTCGACGGAAGAGTAAAAATTTTTACAAATTTCAAAAAGTTTTTAAAAATCTCTTGAAAAATTTTTAGTATGTGTTAAAATATACTCATAAGTAGCATTGGAGGTGTTATGTAAAATGGCATACGTTATTTCTGATGATTGCATCAACTGCGGCGCTTGCGCAGGTGCTTGTCCTTGCGACGCTATTGCTGAGGGTGATGGCAAACACGTTATCGACCCTGAAAAATGTGCAGATTGCGGCGCTTGTGCAGCAACTTGCCCTGTTGAGGCTATTGCAGCTGAATAATTCAGTGGTTTGGGGCTGTCTTTTCGCTATTGCGACAAGGCGGCTCTTTTTCTTGAGAGAACATAAATTAAGGAGATATTATAATGGAAAACAAAATTTTAGTAGAAGTTTCTGCTCGTCATATTCATTTAAGCAAAGAGCATTTGGAAATTCTTTTTGGCGAGGGTTATGAGCTTACCCCTAAAAAAGACCTTTCTCAGCCCGGTCAGTTCGCTTGTGAAGAGCGCGTTACTGTTGTTGGCGCTAAAAAAGAGCTTGCAGGCGTTTCAATTTTAGGTCCTGTTCGCCCTGAAACTCAGGTTGAAATTTCTCTTACAGACGCACGTTCTATCGGCGTTAGCGCTCCCGTTCGCGAGTCTGGTGACGTTAAGGGTAGCGGTAGCTGTAAGCTTGTTGGCCCTAAGGGTGAGGTTGAGCTTAGCGAGGGTGTTATTGCCGCAAAGCGCCACCTTCATTTAACCCCTGAAGATGCTGCAGCTTTTGGCGTTAAAGACTGCCAGATTGTTAAGGTTGAGATAAATACCGATGGCAGAAGCCTTGTTTTCGGCGATGTTGTAGCTAGGGTTAGCCCCAAATATGCAGCTGCTATGCATATTGATACCGATGAATCTAATGCCGCAGGTATCTCTGGTGCTTGCACAGGCATTGTTATCGGGTAATGAATAAACCAATAGGAATATATATTCACGTTCCGTTTTGCCTTTCAAAGTGCGGTTATTGTGATTTTTATTCTTTGCCGTACAGTGAAGAGTTAGCGGAAAAATACGTAAACAGAATAGTTTCCGAAATAAATCGGTGGGGTGACAAACTTTGTCGCCCTGCCGACACTTTGTATTTCGGGGGTGGCACCCCAAGCTTGCTTAGCGTAGATATGATTGAACGTATAATTTTCGCCGCAAGGCAAAAATTTTCGCTTGAAGTTGCCGAAATTACTGTAGAGGTAAATCCTGCAGAGGATTTAAAAAAGTGGCTAATCGGCGTTCGAAACGCAGGGGTAAACAGGGTTTCGGTTGGCTTTCAGTCGGCAAACGAAGGTGAGCTTAATGCCCTTTTTAGAAGACATACTTTGCACGATGCGGTTCGCACTGTAGACGACATTAAAGCGGCCGGAATAGACAACTTTTCGCTTGATATTATGCTTGGAATCCCACATCAGACAAAGGAAAGCCTAAGACATTCACTAAGTGTTATGGCCGACCTTTCTCCAAGTCACATTTCGGCATATATGCTATCGGTTGAAAAGGGCACTTATTTTTATAAGAACCGAGAAAAGTTAAACATTCCAAACGATGAAGAGGTAGAAAAATTTTATCTTGAAACAGTAAAGCTTTTGGAAGAAAAGGGCTACCTCAAATATGAGATTTCTAATTTTGCGAGGGACGGAAAAATTTCAAAGCACAATACAAAATATTGGAAGGGAGAAGACTATTTAGGTCTTGGACCCGCCGCCCATTCTTCGCTTTTTGGCAAGAGGTTTTATTATGATAGAAGCCTCTTGGATTATATACAAAATCCAAAGGAAATTCCCGATGGCGATGCAGGGGGATTTGAAGAATGGTTTATGCTAAAAATAAGGCTTACAGAAGGTTTTTCGTTCGAAGAAATAACGGAGAAATTCGGCGATGTGAATTTTTCTTTTGCAAAAAATAAAGCCGACCTTTTTGTAAAAGGTGGCTTAATGAAAAATATAGATGGAAGATACAGTCTTACCGACAAAGGCGCACTGGTTTCAAACCTTATTATAGGTGAGCTTTTAGAAAAATTTGAGCAAAAAAAATAAAGGACTTTTAGTTACCTTTACTTTTCTTTGTAATTTAAAATTTTCTCTGCATCCTTTACAAGCTTGTTGAGATTTTGTACAAGCTCACTTGGTAAAGCGGCCTTGCCTTTACGGGCAACGCCCAAAAGCTCATCACAACTTACGTCATAGTATTTAGAAAGCTGAATTAAAAAATCAAGCCCACACTCTCTAATACCTTTCTCGTAATGAGAAAGCAGAGCCTGAGAAACCCCTAAATCTATAGCGGCTTGTTTTTGAGAAATACCGCGCGATTTACGAAGGTTCGAGATATTTTTTGGGAAGTCGCAATTCAAGAGATTTCACCGCCTTTTATACAAAAATTTACAAAATTAAATCAAAAGCAAAGACATTATAATACAAAAAAATCATTTTGTAAATAGCAAAAATATACAAATTGTAAATTGTTTTTTTGACAAGGAGATACAAAAATGAGAACATATAAGCTCCATTTAATAAGGCATGGAATGACCGAAGGCAACGAAAAAGGTCAATATATTGGGTCCACAGATTTAGAAGTTACTACAAATGGTATAATTGAACTCGAAGAACTTAAAAAAAGAGATATTTACCCAAAATGCGATCTTATTTTTTCAAGCCCAATGAAAAGGGCGGTTCAAACTGCTGAAATAATTTTTCCGGGTAGAGAGATAATTTTGAAGGAAAAGTTAAGAGAGATGGATTTTGGCGAGTTTGAAGGCAAAACTGCAAATGATTTAAAAGATAGAAAAGATTATGCAGATTGGGTTGCGGGAAAGATAAATGCCGCACCGGGCGGGGAAAGCAATATTGCTTTTGCAACCCGCCTTTGTGAAGGCCTTTCAGAGATTATTAGGGAAATGATGGATAAAGAGGTTTTTTCGGCTTCGGTGGTTATGCACGGCGGCGCAATTATGACCCTTTTGGCAGTTGCGGCAGTTCCAAGGCGAAGAATGGCAGAGTGGGCTTGTGGCAACGGTAGGGGATACACCCTTAGAATAACCCCTTCACTCTATCAAAAAAGCGGTGTAGTTGAGGTCGTAGCAGAAATTCCCGAAGGTGAGGCAAATCTTATAACAGGCCCCCAAAGAGAAATAATGGAAAAATACGGAAAGTAGTTTTTTGATACTTAAAGTATATTGAAACTTTTTCAAAAAACACTTGACAAATGTTTTCGGGTGTGGTAAAGTATATAGGACAATAAAGTAGAACAGTCAGTTCCGTTCTCACCCCCAGCTTAGAGCTTTAAGGGTCAATAAGTGAAAAGGTTGCTCACTTTGGGCGCATTTCGTTTATTTGTATTTGGTGCACGGACGGTTTTTGGACTGTCCGTGCTTTAATTTTAGACTTTGGAGGTGCTTTACAATTAGCATTAAAGAGTTAACCATTAATGAGGACATTAAAGAAAAAGAGGTACGTGTTATCGACACCGATGGCTCACAGCTTGGTGTTATGGGCATAAGCGATGCGCTAAGCGCAGCCTATGCAAAAGATTTAGACCTTGTTTGCCTTTCTCCCAACACAAATCCTGTAGTTTGCAAGATTATGGATTACGGTAAGTATCGTTTCGAGCAAACAAAGAGAGAAAAAGAAGCCAAGAAAAACCAAAAGGTTATCGAGGTTAAGGAAATTCGTTTGGGTCTTAGCATTGACACTCACGATTTCGAAACAAAGGGCAACCAGGCTAAGAAGTTTTTACAAAGCGGTAACAAGGTTAAGGTTTCAATCCGTTTCCGCGGACGTGAAATGGGACATCCCGAAATAGGTCTTGACACTATGAACCGTTTTGCAGAATATTGTGCCGAAGTTTCTAATGTAGAAAAACCTGCAAAGATGGAAGGACGCAATATGCTAATGTTCCTTGCACCTAAGTCTACAAAATAACAGATAATTTTAGGAGGAAAATAAAATGCCGAAAATTAAAACACATAGCGGTGCTAAAAAGCGCTTCAAGCTTACAAAAACCGGTAAGGTTAAACGTGCACATGCATTCAAATCTCACATTCTTAACAAGAAAACAACAAAACGTAAGAGAAATTTACGTAAAACCGTAGTTGCCGACGTTACAAACGTAGCAGCGGTTAAAAAGATGATTCCTTATAAATAACTAATTAACCTAATAAAAGATAACGGAGGTAACTTGTAATGGCAAGAATTAAGGGCGCTATGATGACCCGTAAAAGAAGAAAGAAAGTATTAAAGCTTGCTAAAGGCTATTTTGGTGCTAAATCCAAGCTTTTCAAGACAGCTAAAGAAGCTGTTATGAAATCCGGCAACTATGCTTATGTTGGCCGTAAACTTAAAAAGCGTGATTTCCGTCGTTTGTGGATTACACGTATTTCTGCTGCAGCAAAAATCAACGGCATGAATTATTCCACATTTATGAACGGTCTTAAAAAAGCTGGTATCAACATGAACCGCAAAATGTTAGCTGACCTTGCAGTTAACGACGCAGCTGCATTTGCAGCCCTCGTAAAAAGCTCGAAGTCTGCTTTAGAGAAATAATTTTGCTCGCCCGAGGGAATTTCTCGGGCGGCTTTTTTAATTTTGTCTAGGTGATTTTTTATGATTATTTCTAAAGACAATGCCAGAATAAAAAGTGTTGCTTCACTTGTTTCGTCGGCGAAAAGGCGCCGCGAGGCAGGTGTATTTGTGCTTGAGGGAACAAGGCTTTGCAGTGAGGCATTAGCAGAGAATATAGAGGTTTTAGAGCTTTATTATACAAACGAGGCAGAGCTTTCAAGCGAGAACCTTATAGGCGCATTAAAGCAAAAAGCGAAATTTCAAAGCGAAGTTTCTAACGAAGTGTTTAAAAAGATTTCTGACACAACCTCGCCACAAGGCGTACTTGCGGTTGTTGCGCTTAAGACTAGCGTTGAGGTAAATTTCAGCGGCAAATGGATTGGGTTTGAAAGGGTTTCCGACCCTTCAAATTTAGGTGCCGCCGCCCGTACTGCCGAGGCACTTGGCTTTGATGGGATTTTAATTTCAAACAATTCCGTCTCCCCTTATTCGCCTAAATCTCTAAGGGCATCAATGGGTGCGCTTCTTCGTATACCTATTTTGGTTGCGGAAGATTTTTTAAGCACAGTTTCTACCTTTAAGGAAAAAGGCTTTACAGTTAGCGGCACAGTGGTTGAAAAAAGCGCCTTGAAAATAAACGAAATCACATTTACTGAAAACGAAATTGTACTTATAGGAAACGAAGCAAACGGCCTTACAGGCGAGGCAAAAAATATTTGCGATAGACTTGTAACAATTCCCATGCTCGGCAAAGCAGAGTCACTTAACGCTGCCGCTGCTGCCACAATAGTTATGTGGGAGATGGTAAGATGAGCGACAGGCTTTCAGACGAAAGATTTTACCTTGTTTGGCTTTCACAGTTTTTAGGTGTTGGAAGCGATAAGGTTTCGGTGGTGTTTGAATATTTCAAAAGTCCTAAGGCGGTTTATGAGGCAACCGATGAAAAGCTTTTATCTTCGGGTATTTTTTCTAAAAGTGAAATAGAGAATAAAAGAAAAATTGTTAACAAAAAAATACTTGAAGTTTTAAAATATTCAGACAAAAATAATATTCGTATAGTAGGCTATGCCGACGAGGAATATCCTGAATGTTTAAGGCGTATAGAAAATCCACCAACCCTTTTATTTGTAAGAGGTGGGGATTTAAGAGAAAATTTCCCTACAATCGCCATTGTGGGCAGCAGAAAACCTACCGAGCAAGGCAAAAAGGCAGCTTTTTCGGTTGCAGCAAAGCTTTCGCTTTCGGGGTTTACCGTTGTTAGCGGTGGTGCTTTGGGAATTGATAAAATGGCGCACCTTGGCGCATTTGCCGTGGGTGGAAAAACAGTTCTTGTTTTGGGCTGTGGTATAGATAGCGATTATTTGAAATCAAATGAGTATATAAGAAAATCTGCAGAGAATTGTGGTGCAGTTGTATCAGAATTTCTTCCGAAGGCTTCGGCAACAAGATATTCTTTCCCGATAAGAAACCGAATTATTTCGGCGCTCTCTAGCGGAGTTATTGTGGTTGAGGCTACAAGGAAAAGCGGCGCACTAATTACGGCTACTTATGCTATGGAGCAGGGTAGAGAAGTTTTTGCGATTCCGGGTGATATAAGCCTTGAAGAATATGAGGGCAACAATCAACTTATTAAAGACGGTGCCACAGTTATAACAAGCGTTGAAGATATCCTTTCGGTCTACGAAGGGAGATTTGGGGATATACTTAAAGGGAACCAAAAACTTACAAAAAGAATTACGGCTTTGCTTTACAGCGAGCTTGAAAAGGAAAATGCAAAAGTTGTTAAAAGGCTTAATGCAGTTAAGAAAGAGCCTAATATAACCGAAAATGAACAAAATAGCTTTGTTTCGCCAAAATCGGTTATAAATGGTCTTAGTTGTTCTGAAAAGGCTAAAAAAATCCTTTTATCCTTTGATGAAGAAGTTTTAGTATCGGACATAATATCGGCAAAAAGCAAGGTAGATGGGGCAGATTTTATTGCCGCAATTACCGAGCTTGAGCTTAAAGGATATATAAAGGCTGTACCTGTTGGCAGGTATAAAATTCAGGTTTTAAAGTAAAAGGAATGATGGTATGTCAAAACTTGTAATTGTTGAGTCTCCTTCGAAAATTAAAAGCATTAAAAAATATTTAGGTCGTAGCTTTAATGTTATGGCCTCAAAGGGTCATATTCGAGATTTGCCAAAATCTAAGCTTGGTGTAGACACCGAAAACGGTTTTGCGCCTCAGTATACGAATATGAGCGACAAAAAAGAGGTTATAAAAGAGCTTAAAGAAGCGGCTAAGAAAAGCGATATGGTTTATCTTGCAACCGACCCTGATAGAGAGGGTGAGGCTATTTCTTGGCACTTGGCACAAATTTTAGGCCTTGATATGAATGAAGAAAATCGCGTATGCTTTAACGAGATAACCAAAACCGGAATAGAAAACGGAATGAAAAATCCTAAAAAGATTGATTTGGATTTGGTTGACGCTCAACAAGCACGTCGCGTTTTGGATAGAATTGTTGGTTATAAGCTATCTCCTTTTCTTTGGAAGAAGGTTAAAAGGGGACTTTCTGCAGGTAGGGTACAATCTGTTGCTCTTCGACTTATTGTCGATAGAGAAAAAGAAATTAAGGCATTTATACCTGAGGAATATTGGACTATCGACGGCTTGTTTTCGAAAGATGGTTCGACCTTTATCGGACATTTTTATGGTGATAAAAACGGCAAAAAAATCGCAATTAAAAATGAGGACGAAGCAAATGAAATTTTAAAGAGTCTTGAGGGCTCAAACTATACTATAAGCGAGGTTAAAAAGGGAAAGAAGAATATTCAGCCTGCACCTCCCTTTACAACATCAACCTTGCAACAAGAGGCCTCTCGAAAGCTTTCATTTACAGGTCAGCGCACAATGAGTATTGCGCAACAGCTTTATGAAGGTGTTAACGTTAAGGATAGAGGCATCACCGGTCTTATAACCTATATGAGAACCGACTCGTTAAGGGTTTCTGAAGAGGCAAGAGCGGCAGTTAAGTCTTACGTTTTGGGTAAATACGGTGAGAAGTATTTGCCCCAAAAGGACAGGTATTGGAAAAGTAAGGCAAGTGCGCAGGATGCTCACGAAGCGATCCGCCCGACCGATGTTTTTCTTACTCCCGAAAGTGTTAAGAATGAGCTTACAGGCGAACAGTTTAAGCTTTATAAGCTTATTTGGGAGCGCTTTGTTTCAAGCCTTATGGAAATTTCGGTTAATTCGGTTACAAGCGTAAGCATTGTAAATGATAAATATTTATTTAAAGCAAGTGAAACAAAAACATTTTTCGACGGCTTTACTGTACTGTATCAGGAAGGTAAAGACACCGAGGAGGAAAAGAGCGATGTTTTACCGCCTTTAGAGGTTGGCAACAGTGTTTTGGTAAAATCTTTAGAGCACAAACAACATTTCACTCAACCTCCTGCAAGGTATAACGAGCCTACTCTTATTAAAGCTCTTGATGAAAACGGAATAGGCAGACCTTCTACCTATGCCCCTATTTTGAGTAATATACTTTCAAAGGAATATATAGAAAGGGAAGGAAGGTCGCTAAAGCCCACAGTTTTAGGAACAGTAGTTACCGACCTTATGATTAGCCATTTTTCAAACATTGTTGATGTTAAATTTACCGCCAATATGGAGGGTGATTTGGATAAGGTTGAAAAGGGCGATAAAAAGTGGGTTTCACTCGTTGAGGAGTTTTATAGTGATTTTGAAAAAACCCTTGCCGACGCCGAAAAAGATTTAGAGGGCAAAAGAGTAAATCTTCCCGAAGAGGAAACTGATGAGGTTTGTGAACTTTGCGGAAGACGTATGGTTATTAAGAGCGGACGTTTTGGAAAATTTTTAGCATGTCCGGGATATCCCGAATGTAAAAATGCTAAGCCGTTACCTGAAAACGAGGTTAAAGAACCCTGCCCCAAATGTGGCGGAAAGCTTGTTAAGAGAAAATCCAAAAAGGGCAAAACCTTTTATGGCTGCGCTAACTATCCTGAGTGCGATTTTGCGGCACCCGGAATTCCCACAGGTGATATTTGCGAAACCTGTGGTGGATTTATGTTAAAGGGTACAAGAGGTAGAACCTATTGTATAAACAGCGATTGCCCAACCAGAATAGAGCTTAGGGAAAAGGCGGCCAAAAGAAAAGGCAAAAAGACTTCTAAGAAAGACTAGGCAATTTTTATGAACGATTTTATTACTGTTATAGGCGCAGGTCTTGCGGGCTCGGAAGCCGCTTGGCATATTGCAAACAGGGGCATAAGGGTTAAACTTTTCGAGCAAAAACCTATAAAAAAGTCTCCCGCCCATAAAAGCAATCTTTTTGCCGAGCTGGTTTGCTCGAACTCTTTAAAGGCAAAAAGGGTTTCCTCTGCGGCGGGGCTTTTAAAGGAAGAAATGAGAAGGCTTTCTTCAATTTGTCTTATGTCGGCAGACAAAAGTTCTGTTCCGGCGGGTGGTGCCTTGGCGGTAGAAAGGGAAGATTTTGCAAGGTTTATTACCGAAAAAATTAAATCTCACCCTAATATTCAAGTAGTAGAAGAATGTGTACAGGAAATAAAAGGTGATGGGATTACGGTTATTGCAACCGGCCCACTTACAGACGGAGCATTTGCAGAGAGTATAAAGAAACTACTTGGAAGCGAATATTTAAACTTTTATGACGCTGCGGCACCTATTGTTTCTAAAGAAAGCCTTGATGAGAACTCATATTTTCTTCAAAGCAGATATGATAAGGGCGATGGCGATGATTATATCAACTGCCCACTGAATAAAGAAGAATATGAAGCCTTTCACGCGGCGCTTATTTCTGCCGAAACAGCACCCATTCACGAGTTCGATAAAAAGCCAAACGTTTATGAGGGCTGTATGCCTATCGAAATTTTGGCTTCACGCGGACTTGATGCAATAAGGTTTGGCCCAATGAAGCCTGTTGGTCTTCGCGACCCTAAAACTGGCCATAGGCCTTGGGCGGTTTTGCAGCTTAGAAAAGAGAATAAAGAGGGAACAATGCTTAACCTTGTGGGTTTTCAAACTAACCTTAAGTTTCCCGAACAAAAAAGGGTATTTTCAATGATACCCGCCCTTAAAAATGCAGAATTTTTCAGATACGGTGTTATGCACCGAAACAGTTTTATAAATTCCCCTTGCCTTTTAAACCCAAATCTTTCGCTTAAAGTAAATGAAAATATTTTCTTTGCCGGGCAAATAACAGGTGTTGAGGGTTATATGGAATCGGCCGCTTCGGGCATAATTGCGGGTATAAATGCCGCAAACCTTTTTGAAGGTAAAGCACCCTTTATTTTGCCAAGCAAAACTATGATAGGTGCGCTTAATAATTATATAACAAACCCCGAAACCGAAAAGCTACAGCCTATGGGCGCTAATTTCGGAGTTATAGATTCTTTGGGAGAAAGAATAAAAAATAAAAACGAACGTTACGAAAAACTTGCAGAAATATCACTAAAAGAACTTGAAAAAATATTGGAGGGCTTTTAAATGAGAATAATAGTTGACGCATTTGGCGGAGATAATGCGCCCCTTTCGGTTTTACAGGGCACCGAAGCTGCAGTTAAGGAATATGGTGTTACCGTTATTCTTGCAGGTGATGAAGAAAAAATAAAGACTGTAGCGAAGGAAAATAACATTTCACTCGAAGGTACTGAAATTTTACAAGCCAGCGACGTTATTTCTATGCACGATGACCCTACAAAGATATTGAAGGAAAAATCTGAAAGCTCTATGGCTATCGGTATGAAAGCGTTAGCCGAAGGCAAGGGCGATGCTTTCGTTTCGGCGGGTAGCACAGGTGCACTAGTTGTTGGCGGAACCTTAATTGTAAAAAGAATTAAGGGTGTTAAAAGACCTGCCTTATCGTCATATATCCCCGGCAAAAACGGTAGCTACTTAATGCTTGATATTGGCGCCAATGCTGATTGCCGTCCTGAAATGCTACAGCAGTTTGGCATTATGGGCTCGGTTTACGTTGAAAATGTTGAGGGTATTAAAAATCCTAAGGTTTCTCTTTTAAATATCGGAACAGAGGACACAAAGGGCGGAGAGCTTCAAAAAGAGGCTTTTGAACTTCTTAAAAAGGCGCCTATTAACTTTGTTGGAAATGTTGAATCACGCGAGATACCAAAGGGTGAGATGGACGTAGTAGTTGCTGACGGCTTTACAGGTAATATTGCACTTAAGCTAATTGAGGGTGTTAGCAGCACAATGTTTTCGATGATAAAGGGTGTACTTTACGAAAATGTATTGACAAAGCTTGCAGCCCTTATACTTAAAAAAGGTCTTTACTCAATTAAGGCAAAGGCCGACTACAGTGAGGTTGGCGGCGCACCGCTTTTGGGAACAAAATTCCCTGTAATTAAAGCGCATGGCTCCTCAAACGGATATGCATTTAAAAATGCGATTAAACAGGCAATTATTTTTAGCGAAACAGGGGTTATCGAGAAGATAACAAAGGGCCTGGCAGATATAAAAGAAAAGGAAGCGGAATAGTTTTTCGCAGTGTTTAATATGGAAAGATTAGAGTCTAATTTAAAATATACTTTTAAAGATAAAGAACTTCTAAAAAAGGCACTTACACACTCATCTTATGCTAACGAAAAAAAGGACAAGTCTTCATCTAACGAAAGGCTGGAGTTTTTGGGAGATTCGGTGCTTTCTATTATAGTTGCCGAGTATCTTTATGAGAATTTTCCCGAACTTCCTGAGGGAAGACTTACAAAGCTTAGGGCTTCGCTTGTTTGCGAAAAAACACTTTGTGAGTTTTCGAAGAAGCTTGAAATTGGGCAAAATCTTTTTCTTGGCAAGGGTGAAACAATAAACGGCGGCAGAGAAAGGCCTTCAATTTTAGCCGACGCTTTTGAGGCGGTTTTGGCGGCTATGTATCTTGATGGCGGTAGCGAGGTTGCAAAAAAACACGTTTTAAGGTTTGTAAAGGAAGAGCTTTCTCACTTTGAACACGAGAACTTTAAGGACTATAAAACCGAGCTTCAGGAGATTATTCAAAAAAATCCCGAAGAACGCCTTACTTATGAGCTTGTTCGTGAAAGCGGCCCCGACCACGATAAAATTTTCGAGGTTGAGGTTCATCTTAACTCGAACGTTATTGGTAAAGGCTCAGGCCATAGCAAGAAAAATGCCGAACAAATGGCAGCAAAACAGGCTTTGGAGCTAATGGGAATTTCGCTATGAGCGGACACGGAAATATTTCAATATTTGTGCCGCATATAGGTTGTAAAAACCGTTGCAGTTTTTGTAATCAAAATGTTGTAACCGGCGAAATTAGAGTTCCAACCGCCGAGGATGTAAATGATGCGGTTAGAGAAGCTGTGTCTCACCCAAATTATAAAGCCGAGAACACCGAAATAGCATTCTTTGGCGGAAGCTTTACTAAAATTGATAAAAGCCTTATGTTAGAGCTTTTGTCCGCAGCCTACCCATTCGTTTCGAAAAAAATGGTTTCGGGGATCAGAATTTCTACAAGACCCGACGGCATTGACGAAGAAATTTTAGCCATACTTAAAAGCTTTGGAGTTACTGCTATTGAGCTTGGTTGTCAAAGTATGGATGATGAGGTTTTGCGTCTTAATTTTAGGGGTCACACAGAAGACGATGTTTTCAAAGCCGCAAATCTCATAAAAAAATGGGGATTTTCGCTAGGCCTTCAAATGATGACGGGACTTTACGGTGATACCGATAATAAGGCTCTTGAAACGTTAGAAAAAATTGTTTCGATAGAGCCTGATACCCTTAGAATTTATCCAACTATCGTCCTTAAAAATACATATCTTGAAAAGCTTTATAAAGAGGGAAGCTACTTACCGCAAACGGTGGAAAGCGCGGCGAAGCTTGTTTCAAAGCTTTTGTTAAGGCTTGAAAAAACGGATATTAAGGTTATAAGGGTTGGACTTCATTCGGTCGACAAAGAGGGCTTTGTTGCGGGGCCTTGGCACCCCGCCTTTGGTGAAATTTCAGAAAGCTTTGTGCTTAGAGAAAAGTTATTTAAAATTTTAAAAGAAAGGCAAATTCCAAAAGGAGAAATAAAAGTTTTTGTACCTAAGGGAAGCCTTTCTAAAATGATAGGCCAGAAAAAAAGCAATATTGAATTTTTTGGCGAAATAGGTTATAATTGTAAAGTGTATGAACATAGTTTAAATGATATTTTGGTTTGTGTTTAAAATATATTATAGATTGGAGAAAAGCTGTGCTTATTAAATCTATTGACATAGTAGGATTTAAGTCTTTTGCGGACAAAACTACACTTAAGTTTGGCAAGGGACTTACTGCCGTTGTTGGCCCTAACGGAAGCGGTAAAAGTAACGTTTCTGATGCGGTTCGTTGGGTACTCGGTGAACAGTCTACCAAAAGCCTGCGCGGTACAAGTATGGAGGACGTTATTTTTAGCGGTACCTCTACCCGTAAACCTCATGGGTTTTGCGAGGTAACCATACATTTTGATAATACCGACCGCAGTTTAAGATTTAATGATGATAACGTTTCGGTTACACGCCGTTTTTACCGCTCACACGAGGGTGAATATATGATTAACGGCGCCGCTGTAAGACTTAAAGATGTTCATGAGTTATTTATGGATACAGGTCTTGGCAGAGACGGTTATTCTATGATTGGTCAGGGTAAGGTTGACGCTATAGTTAACTCCAAATCTAACGAGAGAAGAGATATTTTCGAAGAGGCTTCGGGTATTTCCCGTTACCGCTACAGAAAAATTGACGCGGGAAGAAGGCTTGACGCGGCAGAGGAAAATTTGCTTCGTCTTCGCGATATACTTGAAGAACTTAAAAGCAGAGTAGGTCCACTTAAAGAGCAGTCAGAAAAGGCAGAAAAGTTTTTGGTTTTAGCCGAGACCAAAAAGGAACTTGAAATTGGACTTTGGACCAATATGCTAAACGATTCTAAAGAGGCTTTTAGAAATCAGGAGAGCAAAATTTTAATTGCAAGTGAACAGTATAAAAAAATTGAGAATGAACTTTTAGATTTTGATGCAACTGTTGAAAAGAATAATGCCGATTTTGCGGCCGCTACAGTTAAAATCGACGAACTTAAAAATGAAATTTCGGCGAGTGAAGAAGGTATCGCCCGTATAGAAGGCGAGATAAACGTAATTCGTCTTAGCATAGCGCACAATAACGAAAATATAGGCAGACTTAAAGGCAAACTTGAAAGCTTGGAAAATTCGGGAGAGACTGCCGCTAACCAAATTGAAGCTAAGAAAAAGGCGATTTTGGAGTTTGAAACTAAAAAGGAGCTTTTAAATAAAGAGGCACTTGAGGTTTCAAATAGCCTTTCTGTTTTAATTCAAAGCAGCGAAGCGCTTTCAAGAAAGCTTGAAGAAAAGGCGCTTGAGCTTAATGCAATTTCTCTTAAAATTTCAGAAAACAAGGTAAATCTTGTTACTGCAGAGTCATCTAAAGGTGAAATCGCCGCACGAGAGGGCACTGTTGATATAGCTATTCAGGAAAAAGAAAAAGAGCTCAGGGAACTGGAAAAAGAGCAGGGTGAACTATCGAGTGACCTTGAAAGATGTAATGATGCGATTACATCTTCGGGAAATAGTATAAAAGGTTATGAGATGAGGCTTGAAAGCCGCAAAAAAACGGTAGACGAGCTTAAAGACACGATAGATAAAATGAATCTTGATATTTCCGAAAACGAGCGTAGGGCGAAGATACTTGAGGACCTTGAGAGCAGTATGGAGGGTTATCAAAGCGCGGTAAAGGCTTGTATACAAGAATCGGAAAAGGGATTTTTAAGGGGTATTCATGGCCCTGTTTCAATGCTTATTGATGTACCTAAGGAATATGCAGTTGCTATAGAAATTGCCCTTGGTGCCGCAGCTCAAAACATTGTTTGCGAAACTGAGAGCGATGCCAAAAAGGCTATAAGCTTTCTTAAAGCAAACAATAAGGGCAGAGCAACATTTTTACCTATTACTGCAATTAAGGGCCGTAGCTTTAACGAAACCGGACTAGATAACGCTTATGGTTATGTTGGCGTTGCAAGTGAGCTTATAAATTTTGATAAAAAGTATAATGAAATTTTTGACTATCTTTTAGGCCGTACTGTTGTTGCAGAGGATTTGGATTCGGCAACAAACATTGCTAAAAAATACGGCTATCGCTTTAAGGTTGTTTCCTTGGATGGACAGGTTGTAAACCAAGGTGGTTCGCTAACAGGCGGCTCGCTTAACAAAAACATAGGTCTTTTAAGCCGTTCGGGTGATATTTTGGCCCTTAAAGAAAAGGCTAAAAAGCTTAGAGAAAAGCTTAAAGAGAAGGAAAGTCTTTACGAAAACGCCGTTTCAGCACTTTCATCGGTTGAGGCAGACATTTTGGCCGTTAAGAGCGAGGGCACAACCGCAAACGAAGATAAAATTCGTGTTGAGGGTGAAATTCGCCGCGTTTCGCAGCTTATAGCTGCCGCAAAAATTTCTCTTGCATCTTTGAATGACGAGAAAGAAAATGGCAAAAACAGGCTTTTAGAGCTTGGAAAGATTATTTTGGCTTCAAATAGTGAGATTGAAAAGCTTACTGTCGAGCAAGAGAAAATAAAAAAAGAAATGGAAGAGGCAAATGGCGGCAGAGATACAACTGCCGACGAAAGAACAGCCCTTACCAATAAGCTTACCGAACTCAGACTTTCAGTTTCAACTATTGATAGAGATATTGAAACCGAAAAGAGCGGCGTTAAGGCTCTTGAGATGTCTATTGGCGGAAGTAATGAACGTTTCGGCGCAGTAACTGCCGAGATAGAGGGAATTTCAAATTCTAATAAAGAGTTAGAAGAAAATATCACCGCTCTTTGCCAGAAAATTGAGGATACTAAACGTGACATTGAGGACAAAAAGAGCGAGGTTGAAAATCAAATCGCTTTAAGAAACAGTGTCGAGGCATCCTCTTTTGACATTCGCCAAAAGGAAAAGGAAAAAACAAGCGAGAGGGAACGTATTAACGGTGAGCTTGAACGTCTTCGCGCCAAGAAGGAAACTATGGAGCAGGAGCTTGACGAGATTATTCGTAAGCTATACGATGAGTATCAACTAACCCGTACCGAAGCAGAAGAACTTGATATAAAGCTTGAAAATCCTGCCGAGGCCAAAAAGCTTTTGGCAGAGACCAAGGCTAAAATCAGGGCGCTTGGTAACGTTAATGTTGCCGCTATTGAAGAGTATAAAGAGGTTGGCGAAAGGTATGAATTTATGTCGGCCCAAATTGAGGATGTAGAAAAAACCAAAGCCGAACTAAATCTTTTAATTGCCGACCTTACCGAACAAATGCAAAGAATGTTTATGGAGGGCTTTGAGCGTATAGGTGAAAACTTCTCCAAAATATTTGTGGATATGTTTGGCGGCGGTCATGCAGAGCTAAAGCTTTCTGACCCGAGCGACCCGCTTCAAAGCGGAATTGAGATTATTGCAAAGCTTCCCGGCAAGAACGTGCCTAGCCTTGAGGGACTTTCGGGTGGTGAAAAAGCCCTTATTGCAATTTCAATTTATTTTGCAATTATGCAGGTTAATGCTCCGCCGTTTTGTTTCCTTGATGAGGTTGAAACCGCTTTAGACGATATCAATGTTGAGCGTTTTGCAAACTATATGAAACAATCTAAGCTTGATACACAGTTTATTTGTATTACCCACCGCCGCGGCACAATGGAAGCTGCAGATATGCTTTATGGTGTAACAATGCAAGAGAAGGGTGTAACAAAGCTTATTGAGCTTAACGTTACTCAGCTTGAAATGGATTTAAAGGCTCTTGAAAAATAGGGCACTTAGTAATTAGCAAATAGGGGAATTTTAATGGGACTTTTTTCTAAAATCAAAAACGGCCTAAAAAAAACAAGCAGTTCTTTTGTAAATGCAGTAGGCTCGGTTTTAGGCGGCTTTACGAAAATTGATGAAGAACTTTTTGAAGAGCTTGAAGAAAATTTAATACTTTGCGATATAGGCACAAAAACCTCTTTAAAAATTTGCGAAACATTAAGGCAAAAGGTAAAGGAAGAAAAGGTTACCGACCCTGCCGTTATAAAGAAAATGCTTAAAGACATTATTTATGATATGGTTTCGGGTGAAAACGGTATAGATTTTTCTAAAAAGCCTACTGTTATTTTGGTTATAGGTGTTAACGGCGTAGGAAAAACTACAAGTATAGGAAAAATGGCCGCAAATTTTAAAAGCTTAGGCAAACAGGTTGTTTTGGGTGCCGCCGATACTTTTCGTGCTGCCGCTATAGAACAGCTAGAGGTTTGGAGTGAGCGCGCAGGGGTTCCAATGGTTAAAAGCGTTGAGGGAACAGACCCCGCTTCAGTTGTCTTCGATACCCTTGCTTCTGCAAAGGCAAGGGGCGCCGACGTTGTAATTTGTGATACTGCGGGAAGGCTTCATAATAAGAAAAATCTTATGGACGAACTTGCCAAAATTAACAGGGTTATTGACCGCGCTATCGATGACGGCAAAAAAGAGACCTTGCTTGTTTTAGACGCGGCAACGGGACAAAATGCGGTTAATCAGGCGAGACAGTTTAGTGAGGTTTGCGACATTACAGGTATAATTTTAACCAAGCTTGACGGTACCGCGCATGGCGGTGTTGTTATAAGCATTATGGACGAGCTAGGGATTCCCGTTAAGCTTATTGGTGTAGGGGAGCAAATTGACGATCTTATGCCGTTTGATGCAAGGGAATTTACCGACGGACTTTTTGGTGAGGAGTAGAATATGAAATTTATTCTTGCTACAAAAAATCAAAAGAAATTAAATGAACTTAAAAGAATATTAGAGCCTATTGGTTGTTCGGTTATATCCGAAAAGGATTTAAGCGAGCCTCTTTGCGAGGTGGTTGAGGATGCCGACACATTTGAGGGAAATGCTCTTTTAAAAGCTCGAAGCGCAATGAAAGCAACAGGACTTGCCGCTATAGCCGATGATTCGGGACTTTGTGTTGACTATCTTGACGGCGCACCGGGTGTATATTCCGCAAGATATGCCGGAGAAGAACACGATGATGAGAAGAACAATCAAAAGCTTTTAGCGGCTTTAAGCGGCCTTCCAAAAGAAAAGAGAACGGCATATTTTGTTAGCGCTGTTGCAGTAGTTTTCCCAAATGGAAAGGAATTTACCGTTAGGGGAGAATGTAAGGGTTATATTGCAAACGAAAAGAAAGGCGAAAACGGTTTTGGCTACGACCCGCTTTTTATAAGCAAAAAGGGCTGTTTTGGAAACCTTACCGCTGAGGAAAAAGATTCAATTAGTCATAGAGGTAAGGCTCTTAGAAAAATGGCCGAAAAACTTAAAAACGAATATTTGAATAAATAAAGGACTGAAAATATGTTAACAAGTAAACAAAGAGCACAGCTTCGCTCTTTAGCAAATAATCTTGATGCGATTTTTCAAGTTGGTAAGGGCGGAGTAAATGAGCAACTTATTCGCCAGGTTGACGAAACACTTGAAAAGCGTGAACTTATTAAACTTACCGCTTTAGAAAATTGTCCACAGTCTTCTAAAGAGGCGGCCGAGCTTATTTCTAAGGCGGTTGGCTGCGACACCGTTCAGGTTATCGGCAGAAAATTTGTGCTTTATCGCGAGAGCAAAGAGAATAAACAAATTGTCTTGGTGAAAAGCAGTGGAAAAAAATAAAAATGTTGCAATATTTGGCGGAGCTTTTAATCCACCCCACATAGGGCATATTATGATGGTGAGCGAACTGTCAAAACGGGGACAGTTCGATGAAATTTTGGTTATACCAAGCAAGGTTTCTCCGCATAAAATTGGATATTTTGCTCCTGAAGAAGATAGGCTTTTCATGTCGAAGCTTGCCTTTTCGAATATAGAAAAGGTAAAGGTTTTAGACATTGAACTTAAAATGTCGGGCAAAAGCTACACGCTTTTAACCCTTAATGAGCTAAGAAAAAGCGAAATAACAAAGCCAACGCTTGTAATAGGGGCGGATAGTCTTTTAGATTTCCATAAGTGGTATAATTTTGAGGAAATTTTAAAAATGGCAAAACTGCTCGTTTATAAAAGAGCGGGAATAAAAAATGAAGAAATTTCAAAAGCCAAAGAAAATTTAGAGGGTCTTGGCGGTGAAATCTCCATTTTAGATATTTGCCCGCCTGATATATCCTCCACCACTGTTAGAAATTATGCTTTAAACGGGAAGGAACCGGAGGGTTTAATTTCTAAAGAGGTTTGGAATTATATTATGGATAAAAAGCTTTATTCGTATTGCGGGTTCATTGAACCGCAGTTTTTTGATGAATGTATAGAGTTTCGCGCCGAGTTTGATGAAATAGTTGAGCTTTTAAAGGAGCATCTTACCGAAAAAAGATTTTATCATACACTTTCTGTTGCAAAGGAAGCGGTTAAACTTGCTAAAATGTACGGCGCCGATACAAAAAGGGCGTTTTTAGCAGGGCTTTTGCACGATATTTGTAAAGATATGACGGGCGAAACCCAGTTGAAAATGTTTTCTGAGTTTGGTATAATATTAGACAGTTTAGTTTTGAATGCGCCAAAGCTTTGGCATTCTTTTCTTGGTGCTGAGTATATTAAAAATAAACTTTCGATAAAAGACCAGGAAATTATTGATGCAGTAAGGTATCATACGACAGCGGCGGCGGGTATGACTTTGTTACAAAAGATTCTATATATTGCCGACTTTACTTCGGAAGAAAGAAACTATGATGGTGTTGAACTCATGCGCGAGGCGGCATATACTTCAATGGAAAAAGCAATGTATGAAGCGCTTTTGTTTTCGGTTAACGATTTAAAAGAAAAGGGAAAGCCCGTGCATCCTGACACAATGGCGGCCTTTTTAGAGGCAAAAAGTATTTATTTGAAATGAGGTAATTTTTTGAAGGGCTACGACATATTGAAACTTGCCGTAAAAGCACTTGAAGATAAAAAAGGTGCAGATATAAAGGTTATTAAAACCGAGTCGGTTACGGTTATTGCCGATTATTTTGTTCTTGTAACCGCAACCTCTAACCCACATATAAGGGCACTTAGCGAAGCGGCCCAAGAGGTGCTTTCTTTAAATGGTGTAGAACCCGACCATATAGAAGGCAGAACAACAGGTTGGGTGCTTCTTGATTACGGCGATGTAATTATAAATGTTATGGACACAAAAAACCGCGATTTTTATGCGCTTGAGCACACCTTTAGCGACGCGGAAGAAATAGATATAAACGAAATTTTATAACAGCAAAAATTTATTCAAGGGATGAGTAAAATGAAATACGATTATACTTCAGTTGAAAAAAAGTGGCAAAAAATTTGGGATGATACAAAGGCTTTTGCAGCTAAGGACGATTTTAACGCGCCTAAGTTTTATGGTCTTGTTGAATTCCCTTATCCTTCGGGACAGGGTCTTCATGTTGGACATCCTCGCTCATACACGGCTTTAGATATTGTTTCAAGAAAGAAAAGGCTCGAAGGGTTTAATGTTTTATATCCTATGGGCTTTGATGCTTTCGGTCTTCCCACCGAAAACTTTGCAATTAAAAACCATATTCATCCGGAAATTGTTACAAAACAAAATATTGCAAACTTTAAAAAACAGCTTAAATCTTTAGGCTTTTCGTTTGACTGGGATAGAGAAATTGATACCACCGACCCTGATTATTATAAGTGGACTCAGTGGATTTTCCTTCGCCTTTTTGAAAAGGGTCTTGCCTACAAAAAGGAAATGTCGGTTAACTGGTGTACCTCTTGTAAATGTGTTTTGGCTAACGAAGAGGTAGTTGGCGGCGTTTGTGAAAGATGTGGCAGCGAGGTTGTTCGTAAGGTTAAAAGTCAGTGGATGCTTAAAATTACCGACTATGCCGAAAAGCTTTTAGACGGTCTTGACACGGTTGATTTTATTGATAGAGTAAAAGCTCAGCAAAGGAACTGGATTGGTCGTTCGACCGGTGCAGAAATCAATTTTAAAACAACAACGGGCGACACACTTACTGTTTATTCAACCCGTCCCGACACACTTTTTGGCGCAACATATATGGTTATTGCCCCCGAGCATCCTTTAATTGATGAGTGGAAGGATAGCCTTAAAAATTACGATGACATATTAGAGTATCGCGAAAAGGCTTCAAGAAAATCTGACTTTGAGCGTACCGAGGTTGCTAAGGAAAAAACAGGTGTTATGCTTTCGGGCGTTTCGGCTATTAACCCTGTAAACCAAAAAGAAATTCCTATTTTTGTTTCAGACTACGTACTTATTTCTTACGGAACGGGTGCAATTATGGCAGTTCCCGCTCACGATACACGCGACTATGAGTTTGCGAAAGAGTTCTCACTTCCTATGGTTCAGGTTGTAAAGGGCGGCGACATTGAAAAAGAAGCCTTTACCGACTGTGAAACAGGGGTTATGATCAATTCTGACTTCCTTGACGGACTTTCTGTAGAGCAGGCAAAGGTTAAAATTGCCGAGTGGCTTGCCGAAAAGGGTGTTGGTCAAAGTAAGGTTAATTATAAGCTTCGTGACTGGGTTTTCTCCCGTCAAAGATATTGGGGCGAGCCTATTCCTATCGTTTGTTGCGATAAATGTGGCTTTGTTCCGCTTAAAACTGAAGATTTGCCGCTTGTTTTACCTAATGTAGAGTCTTATGAGCCTACCGAAAATGGTGAATCTCCGCTTGCCAAAATCACCGACTGGGTTAATACAACCTGTCCTAAGTGTGGCGGTAAAGCAAAAAGAGAAACCGATACAATGCCTCAGTGGGCAGGTTCTTCTTGGTATTTCCTTCGTTATATTGACCCCAAAAATGATGATATGTTTGCGGCTAAGGAAAAGCTTTCATACTGGCTTCCTGTTGACTGGTATAACGGCGGTATGGAGCATACAACACTTCACCTTCTTTATAGCCGTTTTTGGCATAAGTTCCTTTATGACGAGGGCCTTGTTCCAACTGCAGAGCCTTATGCAAAACGTACCAGCCACGGTATGATTTTGGGTGAGAACGGCGAGAAGATGAGCAAATCCAGGGGAAATGTTGTTAACCCTGATGATATTGTTCGTGATTACGGTGCCGACACAATGCGCCTTTATGAAATGTTTATAGGCGACTTTGAAAAGGCTGCTCCTTGGAGCTCGAACTCTATTAAAGGCTGTAAGCGTTTCCTTGAAAGAGTATGGAATCTTTTAGATATAGTTAACGATAATACCGGCTACAGTGAAAAGCTTGAATCGGCTTTCCACCGTGCAATCAAAAAGGTTTCTGAGGATATTGAAACCCTTAAAATGAACACCGCCATAGCAACTCTTATGGCGCTGCTTAATGATATAAATTCTGTCGGAAGTATTACAAAAGACGAGTTTAAGACATTTATAATTCTTCTTAACCCCTTTGCGCCCCATATGACCGAGGAGCTTTGGGAGCTTGCAGGATTTGAGGGTGTTTTGAATAAGACCTGTTGGCCAAAATACGATGAGGCAAAATGTAAGGATAGCAAAATTGAAATTGTTGTTCAAATTTGCGGAAAAATTAAGGCAAAGCTTATGGTTGACGCTGAAATTTCTGCAGAAGATGCAATAAGCCTTGCAAAAACTGACGAAAAAGTTAAAAACGAATTAGAGGGTAAACAAATAATTAAGGAGATTTATGTACCCAAAAAGCTTGTTAATATAGTGGCAAAATAATGCTTGACAAGAACTAGCCTTTGGTGTATAATAATTTCCTAGAGAATATTACCCCTGCAACACTTGCGGAGGGAGGGAATAAAGTTTGAGTCAGGTAAGAATTAAAGAAAACGAATCTTTAGATAACGCACTTCGTCGTTTTAAGAGAATGACACAAAAAGACGGCGTTATTCAAGAAGTACGTAAGAGAGAGCATTATGAGAAGCCCTCTGTAAAGCGTAAAAAGAAATCGGAAGCCGCTCGTAAGCGCAAATATCGTTAAGATTTTGCTGAAAGCGTACCGAAAACAATGCTTAAAAACGGCTTGGGAACAAGCCGTTTTTTGTTTTAATTTGATTTAAAAGGTGAAAAAATGTTTATTAAACCTTATAAATATTTTGAAAAGGCAACCCTTGTAACTAATGAGTGGCTTTTAGAAAACAATATAAAAGCTCTTATTCTAGATGTCGATAACACGCTTACCATAAAAAAAGGTGAGATAGTATTAGAGGGTGTTATGCAGTGGCTTTCATCTATGCGCTCTGCGGGAATTAGGCTTATAATTTTATCTAACGCACGTCCCAAAAGAATGGAAAAGGTATCTAAAAAACTAGGCCTTTCTTTTGTGGGGTATGGTATGAAACCGCTCCCATTTGGGTGTTTTGTTGCGGCGAAAAGAATGGGCGTTAAAGTGAAAGACTGCGCAATTATAGGTGACCAGCTTTTTACCGATATGCTCGGTGGAAATCTAGCGGGCGTTAAAACTGTTTTGGTTAGCCCTAAGGAGCTTGAAACTTCTATCGGTTTTAAAATTAAAAGAGGCCTTGAAAGGCTACTTTTAAAGGCTTATAAGTTACCTTGTAATTTTTAAAAAGAAGGTGTAATAATGTCGGCTATTTTCGGACCTGCAGGTAATTCCGAAAGCTTTTCGGCAATGGGATACAAAAGTTCGCTTGAGGTCCCAAAATATTTAAGTAATATGGGGCTTGACGCTTTTGAATATCAGTGTGGAAGAGGCGTTAATATCGGTGCTGAGAAGGCAAATGAGCTTGGCAAACTGGCAAAAGAAAAGGGAATAACCCTTTCACTGCACGCCCCTTACTATATTTCTATGTCCTCTGTTGAAGAAGAAAAACGTCTTAATTCAATTAAGTACATTTTAGATAGCGCAATAGCCGTGAAAAATATGGGCGGAAGCAGAATAGTTGTTCATACAGGCTCTTGTGGGAAAATCAGTAGGGAAGAGGCCTTGGCGCTCGCTAAGGACACGATGAGATTAGCACTTAACAGTCTCGATGAAAATGGACTTTCAGACATTCATATTTGTCCCGAAACAATGGGTAAAATAAATCAGCTTGGAACCTTGGAAGAGGTTTTGTCCCTTTGTGAGCTTGATGAAAGGCTTATACCTTGTATAGATTTTGGCCACTTGAACGCAAGAACCCTTGGCGGTTATAACTCTTATGAGGACTTTAGCAAAATTTTTGAAGAGGTAGAAAACCGTCTTGGTGTTGAAAGACTTAAAAGCTTCCATTCTCATTTTTCTAAAATTGAGTATACAAACGGCGGCGAGAAAAAGCACTTAACCTTTGAGGATACTGTATATGGTCCTGATTTCGAGCCGGTTATGGAGATAGTTGCAAAGAAAAACTTAAGTCCAACCTTTATATGTGAGTCTGCGGGCACACAGGCTGAGGATGCTCTTATGATGAAAAAATATTACTATAGTGTAAGGGAAGAGAAATAAGATGAAAATTTTAGTTATAAACGGTCCCAATCTTAATATGCTAGGCCTTAGAGAGCCTGAAATTTACGGAAAAGAAACCCTAGAGGATATAAATCAAAAGGTTTCGGAGTATGCTAAAACTTGTGGGGCAGAGTGCGAATTTTTTCAGTCGAATTGTGAGGGAGAAATAGTATCTAAAATTCAAACAGTTTTGACGAAGTTTGATGGTTGTGTAATAAATGCCGGTGCATATACACATTATAGCTATGCGATAAGAGATGCTATTGCTTCGGTTTCTAAGCCCTTCGTTGAGGTGCATATTTCTAACGTTCATAAAAGGGAAGAGTTCAGGCACACTTCGGTTATTTCGGCGGTTTGCAAGGGTGTAATTGCAGGTTTTGGCTCTGACAGTTATTTGCTTGCCATCAAAGCGCTTTGCGATAGTCTTAAATAAAGAATTAAAATATTGGTTAAATTGGATATAAATACCTTGACAAAAAAATAAAAACAAGGTATAATTTTAATAACTGATTTGAAGAAAAAATCGGTGCTTATATGTAGAATGTCGGTGTAATCGACATTAACTTTTTGGAGGTAAAAAAATATGGTATCTGCCGGCGATTTTAGAAATGGCGTAACATTTGAAATGGAAGGAAACGTTTATCAGATTATTGAATTTCAACATGTTAAACCTGGTAAAGGTGCTGCTTTCGTTCGCGCAAAGATTAAAAATGTAATTGCAGGCTCTGTGGTTGAAAGAACCTTCAACCCTAACGATAAATATCCTACTGCATTTATTGAAAGAAAAGAAATGGAATATTCTTATAACGATAGCGGTCTTTATTATTTTATGGACCCTGAATCTTATGAGCTTATCCCTGTTAACGAGTCAGACTTGGGCGATAACTTTAAGTTTGTTAAAGAAAATATGGTTTGTAAAATTCTTTCTTACAAAGGCAATGTTTTCGGTATTGAGCCGCCAACCTTTGTTGAACTTACAGTTACTCAAACCGACCCAGGTTTTAAAGGCGATACTGCTACTAACGCTACCAAACCTGCAACTCTTGAAACAGGTGCAGAAATCCGCGTTCCCCTCTTCATTGATGAGGGCGATGTAATTCGTATCGATACAAGAACCGGCGAATATATGGAACGCGCATAATTTCCTTAAAATTATCTATAATATCCGTAAGGAGTGTTTTGTATGACAATTTCTGAAAAAGTTGCTTATATTAAAGGCCTTGCAGAAGGTCTTGAACTTGATAGTGCTGATAAAAACAGTAAGGTTTTAAAAGCTATTATTGAGCTTTTAGAAGATGTAGCTCTTACAGTTGAAGATTTGGAAGATGCTGCTGCTGAGCTTTGCGAGCAAATCGACGCTGTAGATGAGGACCTTTCAAATCTTGAAGATTTCGTTTACGACGATGAAGATGAATATGATGACGATGATGAGTTTTTTGATGACGATGATGACCTTTACGAGGTTGAGTGTCCCGCTTGTCACGATATCGTTTATCTTGACGAAGGTATGCTTGAGGAAGGCGAAATCGCTTGTCCTAACTGCGGCACAAATTTAGAGTTTGATTTTGAAGGCTGCGACTGTGACTGCGACAGTTGCGAATCTGATTGCAGCGATAAATAATTAAAAATTTGCGGGGTGCTGCATTTTATAGCGGCACCCCGTTTTTTGTGAGGTATTATTTTGAGTTTAAAAACTTTTAACATAACTTATACCGAAAAACAAAGCGTGGAAGCCTCTGCAAATTTTGAAAAAACAGGTGTTATAATTGTTGCCGCGGGAAATGCATCAAGAATGTCGGGGCAAAACAAAATCCTTGCAGATATTTTAGGTGAGCCTGTTATTGTTCGCACTATAAAGGCTTTTGAGCAGGTGGCGTTTGTTTCCGATATTGTAATTGTAACTAGAGCCGATATGGTTTTGGATATTGAAAATCTAATATCCAGCTTTTCTCTTTCAAAGGTTACCGACATAGTTGTAGGGGGAGCCTCAAGGCAGGAATCGGTTAGAAACGGATTTGAGGTTTTAAAGGACCGCGAAGATATTAAGAATGTACTTATTCACGATGGCGCCAGACCGCTTGTTACAAAGAAGGTTATTGAAAACGTAGTGTTGGGGGCCGAAGAATTCGGCGCGGCAATACCCACTGTACCGGCAAAGGATACCGTAAAAAAGATTGGTGCTTTGGGTAAGGTTACCGAGACCCTCAACCGTAGTGAGCTTTGCCTTGTTCAGACACCGCAAGGTTTTTCTTTAGAGTGCTATAAAAAATCGCTTGAAGCCGCAGGGGAAAAGCTAAGTGAATTCACTGACGATAGCGGCGTCGTAGAAAACGCGGGATATAGCGTTTATACAACACATGGAGATTATAATAACATAAAAATTACTACCCCTGAGGACTTAAGTATAGCAAGGGCAATTTTAAGCGTTGAGGAGGGACTTTAGTGAGAATAGGTCATGGATATGATGTTCACCGATTAGAGATTGGAAGAAGGCTTATAATTGGCGGAGTTACTATACCTTTTGAAAAGGGGCTTTTAGGTCATTCGGATGCAGATGTTTTATTGCACGCAATAAGCGATGCGCTTATTGGCGCGGCGGCACTAGGTGATATAGGCAAACACTTCCCCCCCTCTGATGAGCGTTTTAAGGATATAGACAGTAGAATTTTACTTAAAGAGGTTGGAAAGCTTTTAGAAGAAAACGGCTACAAGGTTTCCAATATTGATTCTACTATAATTGCCGAGCGTCCTAAAATGGCGCCATATATTATGCAAATGCGTCAAAACGTTGCTGATGATTTAGGCCTTGAGGTTTCAAAAGTTAGTGTTAAGGCAACAACAGAAGAAGGGCTTTCTTTCACCGGCAAGGGCGAGGGGATTGCGGCACACGCCGTTTGTATTATAGAAAAAGTATAAATCATAAAGTATAAGCACCTTTAATAATATAAAAAGGGGTGCTTATATGTTTTTTAAGGTTACTACTAAAAAAACACTTTCAAGATGTTTTCTTGTTTCGATTTTACTTATAGTGATTTTAAGCTCGGGGCTTTTCCTTTTCTCGAACAGTGTTAGGGGAGAAAAGCTGCCTAAAAATGCACACACTATAGAAAAAAGGGTACAGTTCGTAGAAAATCTAGGTGTTTTTGTTGACGGGACATTTCTAGAGGAAGAAAAAGAGGTTGAAATTCCTTATAAATTTTCTGATGTCTATGAACAGTATAATAGTTTGCAACAAAAAGCGGGATATAACCTTAAAGAATATTGTGGAAAAAAGGTTGTGCATTACACTTTAAAGCTTAGCGATGAGACAAGAAATGATGTGTATGCTCATCTTCTTGTATATAACGGATATGTAATAGGGGGAGATATTTCGGCTATTGCGGTAGACGATGGATATATGCTTCCTCTTATAAAAAATAAGGAATAAAAGTGGGTTATATGGAAAGACTTGATAAAATAGTTTCAAAAGCGGGCGCAGTATCAAGAAGCGATGCAAGAGGCCTTATTTTAAGGGGACTTGTTACGGTTGATGGCGCTGTTATAAGGGATATTGGGTTTAAGGTAGATGAAAAAGACTGCAAAATTACCCTTGATGGAAAGCCGCTTAACTTTAAGGAGTATATTTATATTATAATGAATAAGCCCAAGGGTGTTTTGTCGGCAAGTGAGGATAAAAAAGCCGAAACGGTTATAGATTTGTTGCCCGATGAATTTAAAAGGCGAAATCTTTTCCCTGTTGGAAGACTGGATAAAAACACTACAGGGCTTTTGTTAATAACAGATGATGGGGATTTTGCACATAAGCTGCTTTCTCCGTCAAAGAAGGTGCCAAAAGAATATATCGCAACGCTTGACGGCGAAATAAACGGCGAAGTAGTTGATGGGTTTTTAAGGGGCGTAACCCTCAAAGACGGCACCAAGCTTTCTTCGGCAAAGGTGGAGAAGCTAAGTAATCCTTTTGAGGCCAAGGTTACAATAACCGAGGGCAAGTACCATCAAATAAAAAGAATGTTTGGGCTTTACGACTTGGGAGTAAATGAGCTTAAAAGAATTTCTTTTGCGGGGCTTTTTCTTCCAAAAGACTTAAGAGAGGGAGAGTTTAGAGAGCTTTCCAACCAAGAAATGCAAACAATAAAAAACAGTACAAATTAGATGTCATAATATGCCAGTGTTATAAAAAAATAAGCAATAGAAAGTGGTTTTTTGTAACATTTGTTATTTGTTCTTAAAAGATTAGGCAAATTCTACAAAATAAAACTTGAATATTTGGATAATTGTAGTATAGTAATTTGTATATTATGTTGGTATAATAATTTCATATGAAACATAAATGTATGTTTTAAAAAACAGGAGGTCATTTAAATGGCAAGTCTTTCACTTAAAAATATTTACAAGAAATATCCTGGCGGCGTTATTGCCGTTTCCGATTTTAATTTGGAAATCAAGGATAAAGAGTTCATTATTCTTGTTGGTCCTTCCGGTTGCGGTAAATCAACTACCCTTCGTATGATTGCCGGTTTGGAAGAAATCAGCAGTGGTGAGCTTTATATCGGCGACCGTTTGGTTAACGACGTAGCTCCTAAAGACCGTGATATTGCAATGGTTTTCCAGAACTACGCTCTTTACCCCCATATGACAGTTTTTGATAATATGGCTTTCGGTCTTAAGCTTCGTAAAACTTCTAAAGAGGAAATCCGCCGTAGAGTTGAAGAGGCTGCTCGCATTCTTGATATTGAGCATCTTCTTGAGCGTAAGCCCAAGGCTTTGTCCGGTGGTCAGCGTCAGCGTGTTGCTTTAGGTCGTGCTATCGTTCGTGAGCCTAAGGTATTCCTTCTTGACGAACCTCTTTCAAACCTTGACGCTAAGCTCCGTGCACAAATGCGTACCGAGCTTACCAGAATGCATCAAAAACTTGGTACAACCTTTATCTACGTTACCCATGACCAGACAGAGGCTATGACAATGGGTACCCGTATCGTAGTTATGAAGGATGGTCTTATCCAACAGTGCGATGCTCCTCAGGTTCTTTATGACAGACCTTGCAATATGTTCGTTGCCGGATTTATCGGTTCTCCTCAAATGAACTTTATCGATGGTAAAGTTGTTAAAGATGGCGACAAGTTCTATGCTGAGTTTGGCTCAGAAGATACCAAAACTCGTGCAGGTGTTAAATACCGCATTCTTCTTCCTGAAGGAAAGAACGCTAAAGACGCTTTGGTTCCTTATGAGGATAAAGAGGTTATCATTGGTATCCGTCCTGAGCACGTTCACAACGAGCAGAACTTCCTTGACACAATTCCTGAAGGTATTGTTGAGGCAGACGTTGAGGTTACAGAGCTTATGGGTGCTGAAACCTACCTTTATATGAACTGCGAAGGTCATGCAATCAACGCTCGTGTTGATCCCTCTAACACCGCTCGTCCCGGCGATAAGATTAAGATTACAATTGATCCTACAAGAATTCACTTGTTCGATAAGGATACTCAGAAAACAATTTGTAACTAATTTTATATAAAATAAATGGCGCCCACTGTAGTAAAGTGGGCGCTTTATTTTTACGGTTTTGATATTATATATTATTCGTGTTTGCTTACCTTAATAATATATTGGGCTGATATGTTTTCGATATTTTATAATAAAATTTAAAAATCTAAAAAAAGTTCTTGACCTTGACAGGTGAGTGTGCTATAATCATAAGTACCTCATTAGGGTCTTTTTTTTTGCGCCGTTTTTTTGGGTTAGTCGAAAAGGCGGGTAAAGTTGACCCGAAGGCAGTAATTCGCACTTGTTCTTCGCCCTTAGGTCTTGAGCATACCAAGGGTTAGCGGACTTGCTGTGTGAGGGAGGCTCATTTACTTCTTTAATAGAAGCAAAAAATATTTCCGTAAAACGGGAGGTGCCGTCATGAGAGTAAAAATCACATTAGCTTGCACAGAATGTAAGCAACGCAACTACAACACTATGAAGAACAAAAAGAACGACCCTGATCGTCTCGAAATGAACAAATACTGTCGTTTCTGCAGAAAGCACACTGTTCATAAGGAAACAAAGTAGGAGGGCAAAATGATGAAAGTTTTAAAAACATTCAGAAAAACAAGCCAAATTCTTACAATCCTTGCAGCGGTAGCAGCACTAGTATTTTTCTTTTTCGGTTTCGCATCAGTAACAGCTGACGGAGTAAAGCACATCCTCACCGGTGGTGAGATGATCTTTAAAGGTACCGAAGTGGTCGGTGGGGAAACAGTAAAACTCGCAAGAAGCGCAGACGTAGCTTTTTGTTTCTTACTTGCAGTTTTGGGAGCACTTTGCTCTGCGCTTACCTTTGCAAAAGGTAAGACAATGCGTTTTCTTTCTCCGTTTCTAACCTTGGCATCTGGCATTTATATGTTGGTTATTGCGCTAAGCAGACCGGTATATTTTGTAGATGTTCGTCCCCTTGTGAATGTTGATTACAGCACACTAAATTATGAGTTTGGTGTTTGGGCAATCACAATTTCGCTTCTTGCAGCTGCAGTTTTGGGTATAGTTTATCTTCTTTTAGATGATAAAATCATCACCTTAGAAACAAAGGAAAAGTATACATTACCCCAAAAGGTTGTTCGCTTCTTCAAAGATTACAAAAGCGAAAGTAAGAAAATCGTTTGGCCCACATTAAAAACAGTTGGCCGTAATACACTTATTGTTTTTGCAATTTGTGCTATTTTCGGTGTGTTTATTTGGGCTGTAGATTTTGGCTTGGCAGAACTCTTAAAGGTTCTTTTCGGCCAATAATTAAATTTGATGGAGGCTGCTAATGTCTGAGTTAAGTGAAGCAAAATGGTATGTAGTTCATACTTATTCGGGCTACGAAAATAAGGTTGCTACCGACTTGGAAAAGATGGTAGAAAGCCGCAAAATGCAGGACCTCATTTTGGACATAAAGATTCCTACAGAAAAGGTTTCTGAGGTTAGTGATGGCAAGACCCGCGAGGTCGAGCGCAAAATCTTTCCCGGTTATGTTCTCATCAAAATGGTTGTTACAGACGACTCTTGGTATGTTGTTCGTAACACCAGAGGTGTGACAGGATTTGTCGGACCTGCTTCTAAACCGGTTCCTTTGACCGACGCCGAGGTTGCAGCTTTAGGCGTTGACAAGCACAGTGTAGAGGTTAAATACAACGAGGGCGATATCGTTCGCATCGTTTCCGGTCCTCTTAAGGGAACCGAGGGTACAGTTATTTCTGTTGACCCTGCTAAAAACTGTGTTAATGTTAAAATTTCTATGCTTGGTCAGGAGATTCCTGCCGAGATGGAACTAGACCAGGTAACACCTGTGTTCTAATTGTTTGATTATTTTGCTAAAAGCAATTAAAGGCAAGAAAGTCTTGCCACGTGGGAGGAGTAAAGCTCCGACTGATGGTATTAACCATCCTACCACAATTTTTGGAGGTGCTAAAAATGGCTCAAAAAATTACAGGCTATATTAAACTTCAAATTCCCGCAGGAAAAGCAACACCGGCACCACCGGTTGGTCCCGCGCTTGGTCAGCACGGCGTTAACATTATGGCTTTTACTAAGGAATTTAATGAACGTACAAAGAACGACGCAGGTCTTATCATTCCTGTTGTTATTACTGTTTATGCAGACCGTTCGTTCAGTTTTGTAACCAAAACCCCGCCCGCAGCAGTTTTAATTAAAAAGGCTTGCGGAATTGAAAGCGGTTCTGGCGTTCCTAACAAGACAAAGGTTGCAAAAATCACCAAAGAGCAGATTACAAAAATCGCCGAGCAGAAAATGCCCGACCTTAATGCCGCTAACATTGAAACAGCTGCTAGCATGATTGCTGGTACTGCACGTAGCATGGGCATTGAAGTAATCGATTAATGCTCCTGGGTGGGAGGAAAAAATCCGATTTAACCACTTTTTTGGAGGTATAATAATGAAACACGGAAAAAAATATAATGAAAGCGCAAAGCTTATCGAAACAGGTAAGTTTTACGATGTAAATGAGGCTATGGGCCTCGCAGTTAAAACTGCAACAGCAAAATTTGATGAGACCGTTGAAATTCACGTACGCCTCGGTGTTGACTCACGTCAGGCTGACCAACAGGTTCGTGGCGCTATCGTTCTTCCTAACGGTATCGGTAAAGACGTTCGCGTTTTGGTTATCACCAAGGGCGACAACGTTAAAGCAGCAGAAGCAGCAGGCGCAGATTTTGTTGGCGCTGAAGAAATGGTTGCTAAAATCCAAAACGAAAACTGGTTGGATTTTGATGCAGTTATCGCTTCTCCTGATATGATGGGTCTTGTTGGCCGTCTTGGTAAGGTTTTAGGTCCTCGTGGTCTTATGCCTACACCTAAGGCAGGTACAGTTACTCCTGACGTAGCTAAGGCAGTTACCGAAGCTAAAGCAGGTAAGGTTGAGTACCGTCTTGACAAAACCAACATCATTCACTGCCCCATCGGTAAGGTTTCTTTCGGACCTGAAAAGCTCCAAGAAAACTTCGATGCACTTATGGGCGCAATCGTTAAGGCTAAACCCGCAGCTACAAAGGGTCAGTACATCAAATCTTGTACTATCGCTACAACAATGGGCCCCGGTGTTAAGCTTAACGTAGCAAAGTTCGGCGCTTAATTTTATGGCATAAAGCTGCAAAGAAAAAATGCTTGACATTTTACTTTGTATGTGATATTATATGTGTGTTCCAAATCCAAAGACAGTAGGTGGCATCGCCGTAAATCCTACCGAGGTGAGGTTACAGATTAAAACTTTTATGTGTTTTTTCTGCCTACCCTAATGTCTTTGGGGTAGGCATTTTCATTTTTCAGGAGGTGAAACTAAATGCCGAGTCAATTAGTTTTAGAACAAAAGAAGGCTACCGTTGCCGCTCTTACCGAACAGTTTAAAAACTCCTGCGTGGGTGTTGTTGTTGACTATAAAGGTATCAGCGTTGCTGACGATACTGCACTTCGTAAAGAGCTTCGCGAAGCCGGTGTTAAATATTCTGTAGTTAAAAACTCTCTTTTGACATTCGCTGCTAAAGATGCAGGTCTTGAAGGTCTTGAAGAAGTATTTGCAGGTACAACCGCTATCGCAACAAGCGAAGAAGACTATGCTGCTGGCGCAAGAATTCTTGGCAAGTATGCAGAAGGTCACGAAAACTTCAAAATTAAGGGCGGATTTATGGATGGTAAGGTAGTTGACCTTGCAACCATTGAAGCTCTTTCTAAGTTACCTTCCAGAGAGGTACTTCTTGCTACAGTACTTGGAGCATTCAACGCTCCTATTGCAGCATTCGCTCGCGCAATTCAAGCCGTTGTTGATAAAAACGGTGAAGGCGAACCCGCAGCAGAATAATTACTGCTAAACAAAACAAAAAACAAAATAAATTATTTATTGGAGGAAAATAAAATGGCATCTGAAAAAGTTACAGCTATGATTGAAGAGCTTAAAGCTCTTAGCGTTCTTGAGCTTGCAGAGCTCGTAAAAGCAGTTGAGGAAGAATTTGGCGTATCCGCCGCAGCAGCAGTTGCAGTAGCAGCTCCCGCAGCAGGTGGCGCAGCAGCAGCTGAAGAGAAAACTGAGTTTGACGTTGTTCTTGCAGCAGCAGGCGCAGAAAAAATTAAGGTTATTAAGGTTGTTCGTGAGATTACCGGTCTTGGCCTTGGCGAAGCAAAGGCTCTTGTTGACGGTGCTCCCAAAACCCTTAAAGAAGCTGCTTCTAAAGAAGAGGCTGAAGAAATCAAAGCTAAGCTTACCGAAGTTGGCGCAACTGTTGAACTTAAGTAATTTTAGTTTAGCCTAATTTTTTAAATTAACCCCTAAGGTGTTTTGCCTTAGGGGTTGTTTGTTTTTGTAGGGTAATATAGTGAAAAAGGATATGAAATAAGTAGTAATATAATAGTTTAAAATAAATGGTTAAAATGCACAAAAACCGGATGTAATTTTAGTAAAAAGAAGAGAAAATGACTTTTTTGAAAAAATTTGAAAAAAATTAAAAAAACTCTTGCATTTTAGAGGAAAATATGTTATGATACATGAGTACGTTATGCGTATAGATATGCGATGATGTGGGAGGTGGCCAGCTTCGTGCTGGGAAATTTCCACGGAGTATGTCCGATTTTAAACCGGGCGATGAAAACTTAAACCAGTGTTAGAAAGGGAACTTGCGCCCTTTTTGACCGACAGCTGAAACGCTGTCTCCCGGCATAGACTGTGACCCCAGACTATCCGGTTTTAAAATGTGTAGGGTACGAAACACCCGGCACCTTGTAAGTTTTGCCCGCCAACATTTTAAGGAGGCGACACAAAATGGCCAAAGAAAAGATCAGAATTCGTATCAAGGGATACGACCACGCACTCGTGGACCAGGCAGCAGAAAAGATTGTTGAGACTGCAAAGCGCACAGGCGCTAGAGTGTCAGGACCGGTTCCGCTACCTACCGAGAAAGAGGTTGTTACAATTCTCCGTGCTGTTCATAAGTATAAGGATAGCCGTGAGCAGTTTGAAACAAGAACTCACAAAAGGCTTATCGACATTCTCAGACCTTCCAACAAAACTGTTGAGGCTCTGACAGGTCTTGAGCTTCCCGCCGGCGTTGAATTTGAAATTAAACTTTAATTTCAGTCGCACCGACTGGTCAAGTTGGCGAAAGTCAACCAATAACCATCAAGGAGGAAAATAAAATGCAAAAAGGTTTAGTAGGCAAAAAGCTTGGTATGACACAGCTTTTTGACGCAAACGGCAATGTTGTTCCTGTTACTGTTATCGAAGCAGGCCCTTGTGTAGTGGCTCAAAAGAAAACAGCAGAGAATGACGGTTACGAAGCAATTCAGGTTGGTTTTATCGACCTTAAGGCTTCAAAGGTAAACAAACCCCAAAAGGGTCACTTTGCAAAGGGCGATGTAGCTCCTAAGAGAATACTTCGCGAGTTCCGTCTTGAAGACACTTCTGCTTACAATGTAGGCGACGTAATCAAGGCAGACGTATTTGCAGAGGGTGAACACGTAGACGTATCTGGCACCAGCAAAGGTAAAGGTTATGCCGGCGTTATCAAACGTTGGAACTTCTCTCGTCTTAAGATGTCACACGGTACCGGTCCTGTTGCAAGACACGGCGGTTCCTTGGGCGTTATTGACCCTGCTAGAATCTTCAAAGGCAAGAAAATGGCAGGTCACCTTGGCGCAGAGCGCGTTACTGTTCAAAACTTAGATGTAGTAAAAGTTGATGCTGAAAATAATATCATCGCTGTTAAAGGCGCCGTTCCCGGTCCTAAAGGCGGTATTGTTATTTTGAAAAACAGCGTTAAAGCCTAAGGGAAGGAGTGTTGAATATGCCTAAAGCAGCAGTATTAGATATGACCGGCAAAAAGGTCGGCAGTATTGAGCTTAAAGATTCCATCTTTGGAATTGAACCCAATGCAGTTGTTATGCACATGGCTGTAGTTAACTTTCTTGCTAACAAACGTCAGGGCACACAATCCACTTTGACCCGTACCGAAGTTTCCGGTGGCGGACGTAAGCCTTGGAGACAAAAGGGAACAGGCCATGCAAGACAAGGTTCTATCCGCGCTCCCCAGTGGAGACACGGTGGTGTAGCTCTTGGTCCTAAGCCCAGAGATTACTCCTATTCGCTTAACAAAAAGGTTAGACAGCTTGCTCTTAAGTCTGCTCTTTCCGATAAAGTTTTAAACGATTCTTTAATCGTTTTGGACGAGTTTAAGCTTGATTCCTACAAAACAAAGGCCGTTGTTGATTGCCTTGCAGCAATCGGTGCGGCAGGCAAAACCTTAATTGTTTTAGACAATAACGATGCTTTTGCAATTAAGAGCGCAGCCAACATCAAAGGAACAAAAACTACACAGTACAACACAATTAACACTTATGACATTATCAATGCTGATAAGGTTGTAATCGTTAAGGGTGCAGTAGAGAAAATCGAGGAGGTATACGCATAATGAAAGCAGCACAGGATATTATAATTGCTCCTATCATTACCGAGAAATCTATGTCAGTTATTGCTGATAAGAAGTACACCTTCAAGGTTGCTCCCGATGCTAATAAAGTTGAGATCGCTGAGGCGGTTGAAAAGCTTTTTAAGGTAGAGGTTCTCAAGGTTAACACAATGAACGTTAACGGACGCAATAAGCGTGTAGGTCGCTACAGCGGCAAAACTGCTGACTGGAAGAAAGCGATTGTTACTCTTACTGAAAAGTCCAAGACTATCGAGTTCTTTGACGGTTTGATGTAAGTTTTTGGAAGAATTGACTTCCGGCAATGTATGGGACCAAAGGTCCCGCTAAGCCTAAATAGGAGAGTGAAACGAAATGGCTATTAAACATTATAAGCCGACTACTCCCGGACACCGCAATATGACAGTTTTGGATTATTCCGAGCTTTCAAAGGTAGCGCCTGAGAAGAGTCTGCTTGCACCTATTAAGAAAAATGCTGGCCGTAACAGCTATGGCCGCATCACCGTTCGTCATCGCGGCGGCGGAAATCGCAGAAAATACAGAATTATCGACTTTAAGAGAGAGCGTTTCGGTTGTCCTGCAACTGTTATGACATTGGAGTATGACCCCAACCGTTCAGCATTTATCGCACTTGTTAAGTACGAAGATGGTGAAAAGCGTTACATCATCGCTCCTATCGGCCTTAAGGTTGGCGACGTGGTTGTTAGCGGCCCCGACGCTGATATTAAGGTAGGAAATGCGCTTCCTCTAGTAAACATTCCTGTTGGTACCTTTATTCATAACGTAGAGCTTTATCCCGGCAAGGGTGCTCAGCTTGCACGTTCTGCAGGTAACATGGCTCAGCTTATGGCTAAAGAAAACGGAATGGCACTTCTTCGCCTTCCTTCAGGCGAACTCAGAAACGTTCCTGTAAACTGTATGGCTACTGTTGGTCAGGTAAGTAATCCTGAGCATGAGAATGTAAACATCGGTAAAGCAGGTCGTAAGCGCCATATGGGTTGGCGTCCTACCGTTCGCGGTTCTGTTATGAACCCCTGTGACCATCCTCACGGTGGTGGTGAAGGTAAGTCGCCCATCGGTCGTCCCGGCCCTGTTACCCCTTGGGGTAAACCTACTCTTGGCTACAAGACTCGTAAGAAGCATGCGGCTTCCGATAAATATATCGTAAAGCGCCGCAACGCTAAGTAGTCGGACGAAAGGAGTTTATAATTATGGGAAGAAGCACTAAAA
>JAZSOH010000017.1:0-70405 GCA_045536815.1 Acutalibacteraceae bacterium
ATACTTTTGGTGGCTTTACTGCTCAAAAACAAAGTTTTTAACTGCATTTTCTTTGGTATGATTTTCAATGTTACGGTATGATTTTTGTCATACCATCAAAAAATAGAGTTATCTCGTAAATTCAGGATAACTCTATTTTCATATATAACTTGAAAATTCTAATGAAAAATGTTATATTAAACATAAGAAAAAGCTTGTCATTATGCAGATTTTTCAACTTGTGGAAATGATTGCCACAAGTTGAAATTTTCGCCTCTCGCAACAGACAAAGCCAAGGTTTGCTTGAAGTAAGCATATAATACACTTAAGAGGTGATTTTATGAAAATGTTTGATTGTTTTAAACTTTCAAAAGAACTTATAGGTGAAACAGAATTTGTAAATGTATACTCTGTGAAATGTGATGAAAAAGAATATACAATTATTATTCCTAAGAAAAGAGCTAATAAGAAAACAATAATTTATTTTATGGATAGTACTATTTATTGGGAACAAATTCCTATCATTATTAGAGGTTCAGGTTATATTCCTGGCAAAGACAGAATTCCGATTTATAAATTTGACAGAAAGGTTTTGAACACTTTATTTGTTGTTAAGGGAACGCCTGGCGAAGATGAGGGATTAGATAATGGTATTTTCAGAAGCCCTAAAAGATATGATGAAAATTTTGTCAACTGTATGACTTATAAGAAATTTAAAAAAATGTGAGCAATTGTCTCTATTACTTAAAGTCAGACTTAACTTTTCCCTCATTTAACACAAGCATATAATACCCCTAAAGGTCGGTGATAATATGAAAAAGTTATTAATTGTCTTTATGTGTTTGGCAATAATCTTTTCTTTAGCTGCTTGCTCTAGCAATGTTAAGTTTACGGAAACCGAAAACAAAACCATAGTGACAACAAACGGCAATATTGAATTTACGGAAACTGAAAATGAAACCATTGTATCAACTGACGGCACGGAATATATTTTTGTGGGCAACGAAGGTGAAGTTTGTTGCTTTGGAGAATTGGAGTTCATCGGTCATATAAAAGGAGAAAATAAGACCTTTACTCACCTTGACGATACGATTGAAACAGGTATGTATTCTGTTAATGGTAGTCAAGATGTTTTAGTAAGATATTTCCCCGACAATGAGTTTTCCTCTATGTATGTAAAATCTGAATTACTGAAAACGGAAATCGCCCTTGATAATTGTATTAGATTCGAGTTTATAAAAGGTTCTCTTTTTAATAATTGGGAAACAACAACCTCAAAAAATGGAATTACTGAATGCGAACAATTTATCAATGAAATCAAAAGCGGACAAAAGGCAGAGGAAGCGAGACTTTATGATTTAGTAAAGCAACCTGACGGAATGTTGAAAAACTGTTATGTTTACGGGTATGTTTGTGGAGTTCTGCAGGAAGATATAAATTTAGTTATTCCTTTGGAAGTAATGTCTTTCGACGATAAAGCTTATTCAATTAGAATTGACGATATAGAATATGTTTTAACTCAAGAATGGTTAGATAAATTGGTAACCAAGTAATTCTATGAAAATGGAATGAATTTTTATCCAGCTCTTTTTCGAACACGAAAGATAAAAATCCCGTTCACTTTAGGTGAGCGGGATTTTTACTTATTACTTATTACTTCTTACCTTTTTCCTAAAAAGAAAAAAGCCTTGGCAAAACTGCCAAGGCTTTTGAAATACAACTATTATTTTGTAAGAGCAATTATGTTAGCAACAATTGCAAGAACAAAGAAAGCTATTGCAAAATACTTTGTCCACTTTGCTAAAAATGCATCAAAAGTTCTAGCCTTATTCTTAGAAAGGAAGGTATCTGCACCACCGGAAATAGCGCCGTTAATACCTGAACGATGACCTTCTTGAAGAATAACTACGAAAATAACTACTATAGAAAGTATTAAAACTAAAGCTCCAACAATAATCTCTAAAACCATAATATTTTCCTCCATTAACAATTAGCCTTACTATATTAACACATTTTTTTACATTTTGCAATAGTTTTTTATATTTTTTTAAAAAAAGAAACGGCCAAGCTTATTTGCTTAGCCGACATCTTCTATAAAAGAAAAATTATGCTTCTTCTTTCATTTTTGCAAAGCATTCGCTGCAGTAAACAGGACGGTCATCGCGTGGTAAGAAAGGAACCTTAGCCACTCCGCCACAAGCTGCACAAGTTGCCTCATGCATCTCTCTGGGTGCTCTGCCAGCGTTCTTGCGAGCGTCGCGACAGGCTTTGCAGCGTTGGGGCTCATTTACGAAGCCCTTAGACTCAAAGAACTCCTGCTCGCCGGCAGTAAATACAAATTCTGCGCCGCAGTCTTTGCATACCAGTGTCTTGTCTTCAAACATTTTTTGTACCTCACTCTTGATGGTTTAATTTGCCCCGGACGGAGTCGCACCGACACCTTTGAAACAACTGAAACAACGCTCTTCTATTTAAGCTACTTGGGCATTTATATAATAAAGCATTAACGTAATTTTTTTCTTATACGTTGTAATGCATTATCAACAGTTTTGCGGGAAACATTTAATTTATGGGAGATTTCACTATAATCTGCACCTTTTAAATATTCGGTTAGAACACTACGCTCTCTTTCGGACAAAACAGTAGTAATTTTTTCTTTCAGAGATGAATATTGCTCATTGGCGATAACATACTGCTCAGGGTCGTCAAAGGAAGTGAGGGAAACAAGCTCTTCTTCCGAGCGAATAACAACCGACTCGGGCACAACCTTTTTTCTAAGGCCCCTTTTCACCAATGATATTAGCATTCGCCTTATGCAAACATAACAAAAGGTGGAAAATGAAGAAGATTTAAAATCATAAACCTGTATAGCCGAATAAAAGCCTAAAGTGGCTTCTTGAAGCAAATCCTCAGCATCATAACCTAAGCCTTGAAAGGAATAAGTGAGTGCGCGAATTTTTGGAAGATAACGTTCATATAGTTTAGAAAAAGCAAGTTCATCCATATTTTGAACAAGACGTACAAGTTCTTCATCACTAGCATTTTGCATAGAATTTATAGGACCTTCCATAACAAATAAACATTATCCCCTATTTTTGTTACAATTATACTACTTTTTTTCTATTTTGTCAAGTAAAATATTGACAGTTCACAAAAAATGGAGTATTATTTATACTAATATATCCCACGGAGGCAAAAAAATGATTAAAGAAAATTTTAACTTATGGCTAAAAAAAGCAACCCTTGACAAAGATTTAATCGAAGAACTTAATTCCATCAAAGATAACGAAGATGAAATTAAGGAACGTTTTTATAAAAATTTAGAATTTGGAACGGCAGGTCTTCGCGGTGTTATCGGCGCAGGAACAAACCGTATGAATATTTATACTGTAGGTACTGCGACCCAAGGCCTCGCTGAATATATTCTTTCACAAAATCCTAACGGAAAAGTCGCTATTGCTTATGATAGCCGAATTAAATCGGAGCTTTTTGCAAAACATGCCGCAAGTATATTTGCCGCAAACGGCGTAAAAGTTTATATTTATAGTGAGCTAATGCCCGTTCCTATGCTCTCTTTTGCGGTTAGAAACCTTGGCTGCGATGCAGGTGTTGTTATCACCGCAAGTCATAACCCCACAAAGTATAACGGCTATAAAGCATACGGTCCCGACGGCTCACAGCTAAGCCCATCGGCAAGTGAATTTGTGCTTTCAATTATAAATAAGGTCGATACCTTTGAAGGCGTTAAAGCCTGTGATTTTGATGAAGCAGTAAGTAATGGTTTAATAACCTTTATTGGCGACGATGTAATAAATGCCTATTTAGATGCAGTTACCTCGCAGTCAGTTGCCGATAAAACCTACGATTTTAATAACCTCAAGGTTATCTATACTCCCTTGCACGGCGCCGGCAACAAGCCTGTTAGGGCGGCCCTTAGTCGCATTGGCGCGAAAAATATAACTGTTGTTCCCGAACAAGAAATGCCAAATGGCAACTTCCCCACTGTCAAATTTCCTAACCCTGAGTTTAAGGAAGCCTTTGACTGTGCCTTAAAACTTGCCAATACCGAAAAGGCCGACCTTTTACTAGCCACCGACCCCGACTGCGACAGGGTTGGAATTGCAGTTAATACGGGAGACGAATATAAGCTTATGACCGGCAACGAGGTTGGTGCTTTGCTTTTAAACTATTTATTAGAGCGAAAAACTGCGCTGGGCACCCTACCCCCAAAACCCATAGCTGTTAAAACTATTGTTAGCACAAATCTTGTAAACGCAATTGCAAACGACTACGGTGTAGAGCTTAAAAATGTTCTTACAGGCTTTAAATTTATTGGCGAACAAATTCTACTCCTTGAAGCGAAAAACGAATCAGAACGCTTTATTTTCGGCTTTGAAGAAAGCTATGGTTACCTCGCAGGAGATTGTGTTAGAGATAAGGATGCTGTTGTTGCATCTATGCTTATTTGCGAAATGTGTTCATATTATCTTTCTAAAGGGAAAAATTTATTTGAGGTTCTAACTTCTCTTTACGAAAAATATGGGTACTATTATAATCGCCAGAAATCAATAACCTGTGAGGGCATTGATGGTATGGAAAAAATGGCAAATTCTCTTAAAAACTTAAGGGATAATAGCCTCAAAAACGTTTGCGGCTTTGAGGTAGTCTCAATTTCCGATTATCTTGTATCCAAAACCAAAAACCTTAAAACAGGCAAAGAGGAAGAAATACTTCTCCCGAAAGCCGATGTACTTTGCTTTAATCTTGAAAACGGTGCAGAGGTAATTATTCGTCCCTCAGGCACCGAGCCTAAGATTAAAATTTATATATCAATAGTTGCAAAAAGCACCGAAGACGGCATTAGACTTGCCGACAAGCTTCAAAACGAATTCGAAAATATTCTAAATTTATAATCCCTTTTTGTTCAATACAAGTAAGGGTACATAGGACTAAAAATGAAAAAGAAAGAAACACTTTTAAAAATTATCGAACTTCTTGAAAAGGAATATCCTGTGGCCGAATGTTCACTAAACTATTCCGACCCTTTTCATCTGCTTGTGGCGACAAGACTTGCCGCGCAGTGCACTGATGCAAGGGTTAATATGGTGGCACCCGACTTGTTTAAAGCCTTCCCTACACCAAAGGACTTTTCAAAAGCAACGGTCCCTGAGGTTGAAAATTATATTAAGTCTTGCGGACTATACCATTCAAAAGCTAGAGACCTTGTTAAGCTTGGCCAGGTTTTAACCGAAAAATTCGACCAAAAGGTGCCAAGCAGCATGGAAGAGCTTACTTCCCTGCCTGGAATTGGCAGAAAAACTGCGAATTTGATTCTTGGCGATGTTTTTAAAATGGATGGTGCGGTTGTTACCGACACGCATTTTATAAGACTTTGCAACCGTATGGGTTTTGTGAATTTTAAAGAGCCAAAGAAGGTTGAAGACGCTATGAGAAAGCTTTTACCTAAAGAAAAATCAAGTGATTTTTGTCATAGAACTGTTATGCACGGACGTGCGATTTGCACCGCAAGAAACCCAAAATGTGAAAAATGCGTTCTAAACGAAGTTTGTGCCAAAAAAATTTAGAGTATATAAAAAATCTCTGCGAAATAAATCGCAGAGATTTTTTTATTTTTCAACATATTTTTTCAAAGCACAAAATGTTTCATCACTTATAACGTGCTCAATTTTACAAGCATCATCGGCCGCTATTTTTTCATCTACACCAAGACCTGTTAAAAGATTGGTTATAATAAGATGACGCTCATAAATCTTTTCAGCAAGGGCCAAGCCATCTTTGGTGAGTGATAAAATTCCTGCTTCATTCACAGTTATATAACCACCATTTTTTAAAATGCCAACCGCCCTACTAACGCTTGATTTTTTAAAGCCCATATATTCGCTGACATCGATACTTCTAACATTTGGATTTTGCTTTGACAAAACATATATACTTTCTAAATACATTTCGCCTGATTCTTGCATATCATTCACTCCAAACTATTTATTTTTGTGCCTTGTAAAAAAATTCTCAAGCCTATCCTTAAACGGAACCTTTTCTTTAATTTTTTTGGTAACCATTTTAAGAAGTGCCGGAAGATGACTGAACTGCCCGGCAGAATCGTCAACCATATACGTCCAGGTACCTGTAGCACCTATGAGTCCTTTTTCGGCCATATCAATTCCGTTTTCAGTAATCTCAGATTCTTGCATTTGTTTTAGCACGTCAAAACGTATATCGTTTTTCATTTCTTCAAACGCTGATATTGCGGTCCTATTAAATTCATCAAAAGGATTTTTACCCGCAACCACCGTTAAATGAACACCGCTTTTGAAATCCTCCATTGCAGAAAGATAATTTGCAAAATGGTAATTGATATAGTAAAGCATAAGGCTTTTTTCGGCTAGCTCAATACCCTTTTTGCCCACCTTTTTCTCAAGCTCAATATAAAGGTCCTTATCCTCAGTTTTTAAAACATCCGGTGTTTTTTCACCTTTTAAAATTTTAAGACGATAATCTGCAATATACTGCCTTTGATATTCAATTATATATGAATATTTTTTAAGAGTATACCTAGCCTCTGCCTCGTTACCTTCGCAGGTTTGTTGAGCATTTCTTACAAGAGAAAATTTTTCGCTTAATGAAAGTTTTTTACCTTCTATTTGGTCTTCATCAAAAAAGGGTGAAATTGTTTCATCTTCAAGGCTAATAAAAAACTTTGTAACTCCTATATCGCCTTGTCTACCCGCTCGGCCTCTAAGCTGATTATCAATTCTTCGGCTTTTGTTAATTGCGGTACTTATTATATAAAGTCCGCCAAGCGACAAAACCTTATCTTTTTCCTCTTCGTTTTTGCCACCCAGTTTAATGTCAACGCCTCTACCCGCCATATTGGTTGAAACGGTTACGGCAAAAGGTCTTCCTGCTTCGGCAATAATTTCGGCCTCAAGTTCGTCATTTCTTGCATTTAAAACGTTATGCTTTATATTATTTTCTGTCAGCAGCTTCGAAAGAATTTCAGATTCCCTAACACTTGAGGTGCCAACCAAAACAGGTTGTCCTTTTTTATTTGCCTTTAAAATCTCTGTAACTGCCGCTTTATTTCTTTCAGTATTTGTCTCAAAAACCTCGTCCTCAAGGTCGGTTCTTACTGATGGAATATGTGGCTCAATAACTACTGTGCGAAGACTGTACGTGCTTTCAAACTCACTTGAAGAAGTTGCCGCAGTACCCGTCATACCAGAAAGGGTTTTATACTGACTCATAAAGGCACCAATAGTCATTGTACAGTAAATTTTCGTGCTGAAATTATCGGTTATTCCCTCTTTCAGTTCAACAAAAATCTGTAAAGCACTGGGAAACTTTCTTCCGACAGAAACCCTACCGGTCGATTCATCAATAACGGCAATTTTTCCGTCTTTAACAATATAATCCTTATCCTTTTTTAACCTAAAAACTGCTTCTAAAGCGGTATTTATATTAGACAAATAGTCAAAATTTTCGTCGCTATATAAATCGTCAATAAAAAGAGCCTGTTCAACCTTTTTAATCCCATCATCTGTAAGCCAAATTTGACCATCTTGTTCGCTTATTTCATAATCATCATCACAAAATGTATTTACAATTTGAAGGATTTTTTGTTCCTCTTCTTTTTTCTCTTCCGATTTTCCTGCAAGAACTAGCGGTATACTTGCTTCATCAATTAAAATTGAGTCGGCTTCATCTACTATTGCAACGTCGTATTTGCCGCCTGTTAGTTCTTCTTCACTTTTTGCGACAAAATCTCTTATACAGTCGTACCCCGCCTCACGCGCAGAAATATATAAGACATCGCTTTTATACGCTGATATTCTTTCGCTTACCTCAGTTTTTTCGGTTATGAAATCAGACTCTATTCCAAAAAAGTCGAATATTTCTTTATTATCCTTGCCGTCACGCATAGCGAGATAATCGTTAAATACAAGTATATGAGCCCTTCTACCCTTTTTGCTAAACAAAATTGCCGCCAAAACTGCCGATAAGGTTTTCCCCTCACCTGTGGGAAGCTCGGCTAAATGGCCGCTAAAGAGAGCATACGCGGTAACAATTTGACAGTCAAAAAGCCTAAGCCCTTTTAAACGAAAAATAGCTTCGGTAGCAAGGGCGAGTATCTCCTCATCTGCTTCAGAGGATTTCATTTTTTCTTTAATTTCATCATCGCTAAGCGCCGAAAAATCATATTCTCTTACCCTTAAAAGAGCATCTTCGCAATTTTTCTTTATAGAGCCAAGAGATTTATAAGATATTCCCAAAAAAAGCCCTCCAAATTAGTTCTTGCCTTTCCATATTTGTTATGCTAAAATATAAGAAAAGCGAGGAATAATGTTTATGTATAATTTATTTTATTACAATATTGATAAAATGAGTGATGAACTGTACGAAACCGAATTGGCAAAGCTTCCAAAAATCCGCCGCAATGAAATTCTTAAAAAGAAAGACATTCAGGATAGAAAGCTAAGCCTTGCCGGTGATATGCTTGTTAGAAAGTATATCAGTAGACTTTACGGCATCCCAAAAGACCAGCTAATTTTTGCAAACGGTGAACACGGAAAGCCATACGTTGTAAACGCACCCGCACATTTTAGCATTTCACACAGTCTAAAATATACGGTTGTTGCAATTAGCAACGAACCAATTGGAATTGACACCGAAATAATAAAAGAATTCCCCGCTATTGTTGCCCACAAGCTATTTAATGCCGACGAAAAGGCTTATATTTCGGGAAACACACCTTTTAGACGTAAAAGCCAAATGGAAAAAGCCTTTTTTGAAATTTGGACAGCCAAAGAAGCCTATTTAAAATATAAAGGCTTAGGGCTTTCGGGCGGAATTTCTTCCCTCTCTTTTAAGGGCGGCCCTTTTAAAATCACACCAACCGATAAAGAGATTAAGCTCACCTACGACTACGGCATACCCGGTGCGGTTACTGCCATAGTTACTGCGGCTAAGTGAGTATATCTGCTATAATACAAAAAATAAGCGGAACCGAAGGATTAAGCGGTAACTCTGCCTCAATTTCTTTTAACTTTTCATATGCATTTAAAAGCTTTTTATAGGTGAAGGATGAATATTCCTTCACCGCTTTTTTTTGCATTTCTTTTGAAAGAACATTTTTTAGTTCTGAAATTAAAACAATAAGCGCATCTCTTTTTTTAACAAAGGGTTGAAGAGTTTCTAAAACCTTAAGCTTATTGCCCTCACTGGCATAAAGCATCACCTTATGCGCCGCCTGTTCGGGCAAATCATCATTTTCAGAAAAAATAGTTGCTTTACCTATATTGCCATCGGTTGCCGTCAAAAGCGCTGTAGCATCTTTTCCGCTATCAGAAATTAAGGCTTTTACCTTCTCTATACCCTCTCTTTCAATAGGCACAGGCGAAAGTGTAAATGTAACACACCTGGAACGTATAGTTTGAAGCAGTGAGGAAGCATTTTGACTAAGCAAAATAAAACAAACCTTTTGAGGCGGTTCTTCGAGCACCTGCAAAAGTGCATTTTGGCAATATGGTGTCATACTGTCGGCAGAATCTATTATAAAAACTCTACCGTCGCACATCATTGGAGATAAAAATGCCTCATTCTTAAGCTCTCTTATTTGGTCAACCGCATAGTTGACACCCTCAGGGGTTAAATGCATAAGGTCAGGATGAGACCCCACATCAACCAAATGGCAACTTTTACAGCTATCGCAGGGTGACTCTTCATCCTTACACAAAAAAGCTTTTGCCAAAAATTTCGCAAGCGTTTTTTTGCCCAGACCATTTTCGCCCTCAAGAATAATTGCATGAGGTATTTTTCTATTCTTAATCATAAGCGAAATATTTCGTTTTATTCTTTCATTACCAATAAGGGGGAAATTCATTCTTATAACTCCCTTTAAAAAATAAAAATAGAGGCCGATTATCTTAAAAAGCCTATCTTTCTCATAACCTTAGAAACGGTTCTTCTGGCAATATAATCTGCCTTTTCGGCACCGCTAAAGTAAATGTCCTCTAACTGCTTTTTATCTGAAATATATTGCTCGTATTTTTCTCTAATCGGTCTAAGCTCTTCAACAACGGCCTGGCCAACCGTCATCTTAAAGTCGCCATAGCCTTTTCCTTCAAATTCATTTGTAATTTGCTCGGCAGTTTTTCCGGTAACGGCACTATAAATTCCAATAAGATTGTTGATACCTTCTTTACCCTCACCTACGCAAATTTTATTGTCACTATCTGTAACTGCTCGTTTGAATTTTCTCATAATATCTTCAGGACTATCTAAAATTGCAACAAATGCATTAGGATTCTCGTCCGACTTGGACATTTTAGAGGTTGGGTCTTGAAGAGACATAACCCTAGCGCCAACCTTTGCAATATACGGCTCGGGAATAGTAAATACATTTCCATAAATGTTATTAAAACGATTTGCTATATCCCTTGTAATTTCAAGGTGTTGTTTTTGGTCGGCACCTACAGGAACATAATCGGGATTATAAAGCAAAATATCTGCCGCCATAAGTGTAGGATATGCAAAAAGTCCTAAATTTACATTATCGGCGTGTTTTGCAGACTTATCCTTAAACTGTGTCATTCTTGAAAGCTCGCCGAACTGTGTATAACAGCTAAGAAGCCATGAAAGCTGTGAGTGGCCGGTAACGTCCGATTGCTTGAACAAAATAACATCCTCAGGGTTAATACCTATTGCGAGTAACAAAGCACAGGTGCTTAAAATTTGCTTACGGAAAGCCGCAGGTTCCTGCCTTACGGTAATCGCGTGTAGGTCGGCAACAGCGTAAATACATTCAAAATCTTCAGTCATATTTTTCCAGTTTTTAAGTGCACCCAAATAATTGCCAAGGGTTAGCATACCGCTTGGCTGAATTGCACTAAAAACTCTTTTCTTGCTTACTTGATTTTCCATAAAAAACACTCCTAGTGTGACAGGATTCGAACCCTGTCGTAGTTTCGCACGCCGCCTTTTTTTGTACGGTTTTGTGCTCATTTTTGCAAGGCTAGCGCCTACGAATGATAACAAACCGAAAATCGCCGAAATTATGCCATTTTAGGCAGGTTCGGATTATTCGTGTTTGCTTAGTGTGACAGGATTCGAACCCTGTCGTAGTTTCGCACGCCGCCTTTATTCGTACGGCTTTGTGCTCATTTTTGCAAGGCGACAGCCTATATGCGACAAAGAGCCAAAAGATACCTTAAAACCGCCCTTTTAGGCTGGTTCAAGTTTAATTGCTTTGGCTAAAGTAACTTACTTAGTATTTCTATACCCTTAAGTATTTGTTCGTCTGTCGGGGTTGAATAATTTATTCTAAACCAGTCGCTTTCCTTGGTTTCGTCTACCAAAAAAGCACTTCCCGGTACAACGGCCACCTTATTTTCTAAAGCCTTCATACAAAAATCGTTCATATTTATACCCTTCGGCAACCTGCACCAAACAAAAAGTCCACCCGAAACATCGAAATAGTCAACACCCTTAGGCGCTAAAAACTTTTCTATAGCGCTAACACAAAGCTTTGCTTTTTTTCTATAAATTTCTCTTATCTTTTCAAGATGAGAAATATAGTCATACTCGGTTAAAAATTTATGGGTAACAATTTGCGCCCAAAGGTTTGTGTGCACGTCATCTGTTTGCTTGCAAACCGTCATTTTTGAAATAACCTCTTTATTAGCAAGAGCAAAACCAACCCTTATGCCCGGTGCCAAAACCTTTGAATATGAGCCTGCATAAATTACTCTGCCATCAGTGTCGAGAGATTTTATTGATGGAACATCTTCCCCCTCAAACCGCAAAGCGCCATAAGGATTATCCTCTAAAATGATTATATCGTACTTTCTTGCTAAATTATAAAGCGCTTTTCTTTTTTCTAAAGACATTGTAACGCCGCTGGGATTTTGAAAATTTGGTATAGTATAAATAAACCTGACATTTTTACTTTCTTTCAAGGCCTGTTCTAACAGAGAAATATTTATACCGTCTTTTTCTATAGGCACACCCACCAATTTGAGCGAAAAAGAACGAAAGGCGTTCAATGAGCCTATAAAACTAGGCTCCTCACAAATTACAGTATCACCGCTATTTGCAAGTGCCTTAGCGGTAAGGTTAATCGACTGTTGCGCGCCCGAAGTTATTATGACTTCATCGTCAGCAAAAGCTAAACCCTCTTGCATTAGATTTTCCAAAATAAACTCTCTAAGCGGCTTGTAGCCTTCGGTGATTGAATATTGAAGCGCCTCATAAGGCATTTTTTCAAAAATTTCTTTTGATATTTTTTGTATCTGCTCTACAGGGAAAGATTCATTTGCCGGATTTCCCGCCGAAAAAGGTATAATTCCAGGCTGTGATGAAAGCTTTAAAATCTCCCTTATTGCAGAGGGTTTTAGCCCGTTTATGTTATTTGAAAAAGTGTATTTCACTATCCTACTACCTTCTTATTTTTTGAAAAGTTTACATTTAGTTTATTGTATCATAAAAAAACTATTATCGCAAGTAATTTTACCTTATTTAAGCTATTTTTTTATTACATAATAAAAATGATTGAAAATTATAAGATTTTATTGTAAAATAGAGAGGTGTATATTGAGTTTTAATCTTAGAAAGGGATATTAATGAAGATTTTTTGCATAGGTGACGTGTATGGGAAATACGGCACCGAAAAGGTACTAGAGTGCCTTCCAAAACTTAAAAAAGAACACGCCATTGATTTAGTTATAGCAAATGGCGAAAATTCTGCCGAAGGCAATGGTGTTTTACCCTGTAGTGCTTCCCTTCTTTTTTCGGCAGGTATTGATGTTATCACGGGTGGAAACCACACCCTTCGAAGAAAAGAAATTTATGACGAGCTTGAGGAAAACGACCGACTTCTTCGCCCCGCAAACCTTCCTTCATCTGTGCCTGGAAAAGGTATAACAATAGTTGATATGGGGCACACGCTTGTTGCAGTTATAAATATTCTAGGCGTGGTTTATATGGAAAATATGGCCTGTCCTTTTGAGACTGCAAATAAAATGATTATAGAGGCAAAAAAACTGGGTGCGAAGGTTATTTTAATAGATTTTCATGCCGAAGCCACTTCAGAAAAAAGGGCTCTTGGTTTTTATTTAGATGGCAAGGTTAGTGCGGTTTTTGGCACACATACTCACGTTCAGACAAATGACAATCAAATTTTACCCAACGGCACAGGATATGTAACCGATATCGGTATGACAGGGGTTAAAAATTCAGTTTTAGGCGCCGATACCGAAACGGTAATTAAAAAAATGAAGGACAAATTACCTGTAAAATTTATTGGTGCCAAAGGCGAAAGTGAGCTTTGCGGGTGTATTTTTGATATAGATAACAAAACCGGTCTTACTAAAAGCACTAAACTTATTAAAATTTAAACTTTGCAATTTATTATTGAATATTGGCTTGAAATATAGTATAATAACTTGAAAGGCTATTTTTGTTTTTTAGGGGGTGCAAGGTTGAACTTAAAGAAATTCATTTCTATTTTGCTTTGCATAACCACTTTGCTTATTATCGGTTGTAAAGAAAACGAGCAACCCTCTTCCCCGCAAAATGACGATACTGTATCGCAAACCGAAACTCAAACAGTCAGCGAACAAATTAATATGATTTACTCAAGTAAGGATACTCTTAATCCTTTCACTTGCGTTACATCACAAAATAAAGTCATAACAAAGCTTATGTTTGAATCACTTATTACACTAAAAAACGACTTTAAGCCTGAGAATAATTTAACACAAAATATCGAATATAATAATAAGGTTTGCAAAATTGAACTTATTTCTACCGCTTTTTCTGACGGAACTCCTCTAACGGCGACAGACGTAGTTTTTTCCTTTAATCTCGCCAAAAAGTCGGCGGCTTATTCTTCAAGTCTAAGTTATGCCATTTCAGCAGAAGCAACGGGCACTCGTACGCTTACCATAACTCTTTCAAGGGACGACCCATATTTTGTAAATCTTCTCACATTTCCTATAATCAAAAATGGTTCTGACGAGCTTACCGACTCGGACAATAGGCTTTTGCCACCCATTGGTACAGGTAGATATGTTTTTGATACTGCCGAAAAAAGCCTAAAAGTAAACGGCAAATATCATAAAAATATTCCTAATATTTTAACCATAACCCTTACGGACTGTCCCGATGACGAGGCGACAAACCAAGTTCTTTCTACGGGCGCGGTTGACATATATTACACCGATTTAGAAAATAATATCATACCAAAAATGAATGGCTCGGCAGTTGATGTGATTTTGCCACGCATTGTCTTTTTAGGCGTTAATCCGAATAGCGCCCTTGTCAAAAACGTTTATTTCAGGCAGGCAATTTCGGCGGCACTTGATAGAGAAAATATCTGCACCTCTGCATATTTTTCTAAGGCCACCTCGGCAAAAGGTCCTTTCCCAACGGTTTTGGAAGAAATTGCAAACTTACAAACAATAGAAGGAAAGCCTAATCTTGATACAGTAAATTCAAATGTTGAACTTGCCGGTTTTAAAAGTAAAGATAAAAATGGTTTTTTCCTACTAAAAAATAATGAACCTATAACTCTTACGCTTTTGGTTTCGAAAGATAATTCCTTAAGGCTTTCAGCTGCAACCATTATAAAAAAGAACTTAGAAAGCGCAGGTTTTAAAGTTAGACTTGTTTCTGTTAGTAATAAGGCTTATAAATCTGAGCTTTCATCAGGTGCATACGATATTTACCTGGGCGAAATAAATATGCACAACAATCTTGATTTAGGCGCTTTGGTGAGTTTAAATTCGGCAAAGCTTTTACTTAATAAAAAAAGCGCTAGTATCACAAATAATAAAGACGAAAACCCTTCGTCAAAGGCTTCTTCAAGTGCCACTTCGTCAAGTGAGTCGGCACAAAGCCTAACCACAACTGATATATATAAAGGTTTTTATAGCGGCAAATATACTGTCGAAGACCTTACTTCTGCTTTTATTGCAGAACTCCCTGTTATCCCCGTTTGTTATAGAAACGGTCTTGCTATTTACAGTGAAAAGCTCGGCGCAGGCCTAAGGCCAACTATTTCCGACCTTTTTTACGATACTGAAAATCTAAAATAATAATTGGAGGATATATTATGATTTCTTACGAAACCAGAATAGGCAGCATTTGTCTTTCTAATGAGTATTTTTCAAGAATTATCGGCCGTGCGGTTACCTCTTGTTTCGGTGTTGCCGGTATGGTTCCTCATGGTGGAAAACAAAAGGTGCTTTCTCTGCTCAAAATCGGTGACCGCCTTGATACAGGCGTTGTCGTTAAAGGAGATTTTTCTTCAATTTCGGTAGACTTGCACATTGTTGTAAGTTACGGAATGAATATAAACGCAATTGCTAAAAGCATAACTCACAAGGTTAAATATGCAGTTTATGAGGCAACCGGAATTAAGGTATCTAAGGTTACCATTCGTGTTGACGGCATTAAAGATTAAGGAGTGTTTTAGTTTTGTTTTCAGGTAATACATTAAGAGACGCTATTATCTCAGGTGCTAACAACATTTATAATGAACGTCAGCGCGTGGATGATTTAAACGTTTTCCCTGTTCCCGACGGTGATACAGGTACGAATATGTCAATGAGTATAGGCAATGCCGCAAGAGAGCTTTCCAAACATTCTGGTGAGACTGCGGGTGAAATTGCTTCTATTGCCGCTTCTGCTCTACTTCGTGGCGCAAGAGGTAACTCGGGCGTTATTACTTCTCTATTATTCAGGGGCTTTTCTAAAGGCTTTAAAGATGCTAAGACAGTAACTGCCGAAAATTTGGTTGTTGCTTTAGAAAAAGGTGTTGAGGCAGCCTATAAAGCCGTTATGAAGCCTACTGAAGGTACAATACTAACAGTTGCAAGGGTTGCTTCTGAAAAGGCTAGAGATGCTTTTAACGGCGGCGAACAAGATGCTTTAAATATTTTCAAAATCGCTCTTGACGGTGCTAAAGAAGCGCTTGATGACACACCAAATCTTCTTCCTGTTCTTAAAAAAGCAGGTGTTGTTGATGCAGGTGGACGCGGTATTGTAGTTATTTTTGAGGGTATGCTTTCAGTTTTTGAAAAAGGCGAAATTATCCCTATGGAGAATGCTCCCGAAGCCCCCAAAACCGAAGATGCATCTGAAAAAAGCGCAGTTGCAGAATTTGAAGATTTTGATATTAACTTCCCCTACTGTACTGAATTTATTGTTAATAGAAAAGAAGAAAAATCTGAGGATGATGCTAAAAATCTTCGCACATATTTAGAGGGGATTGGCGACTGCGTTGTAGTTGTTGACGATGAAGAAATTATTAAGGTTCACGTTCATACCGACCATCCTGGTAAGGCGCTTGAAAAAGCTATTGAATTTGGTATGCTTGTTAACCTTAAAATTGAAAATATGCTTGACCAAAACGAACGAGCAAAGCATGACTCTAAAAACGCTAAAAACAAGCCTGTAAATAATAGCACAAATACCGAAAAAATTGTAGCAGTAGAAGCTACTAACGAATTTGGCTTTGTTTCAGTTTGCGTTGGTGAAGGCTTGGAAGCACTTTTCAAAGACCTTGGTGTTGATACTTTGGTTAGCGGCGGTCAAACCATGAACCCAAGCACCGATGATATTTTAAAAGCGATTGAACAAACCCCTGCAAAAACGGTTTTTGTTCTTCCTAATAACAAGAATATTATTATGGCGGCAGAACAGGCTGTTCCTCTTTCTTCAAGAAAGGTTATTGTATTGCCAACCAGAACAATTCCTATGGGAATTTCAGCTATGCTTTCATTCGACCCTGAAATTTCTGATGAGCAAAATGCTATTCAAATGCAAAATGCATTTTCTGGCGTTTCTACAGGTCAAATCACCTTTGCCGCAAGAGATTCTGATTTTGATGGCTTTAAAATCAAAAAAGATGACCTAATGGCAATGGAAAACGGCAAAATCACATTTATTGATAACGATATTGAACACTGTGCAGTTAAACTTGCTAAGCAAATGTGTAAAAAGAACGTTCAGTTCTTAACACTTATCTACGGCGAAAATATTGCCGAAGATGTTGCCGAAAGGGTTGTTTCAGAGCTTGAAGCAAAGCTTGGCAGCAGTGTTGAAATAACTTTAATAAACGGCGGCCAACCGGTATATTACTTTATCATTTCGGCCGAATAGGTAAAACTATGTCTGAACTTTTAAGAGATATTAAGTACATTAAAGGTATAGGCGAAAAAAGGGCTCAACTTTTAAATAAAAGGTTGGGCCTTTTTACATTGGAAGATTTGGTGAACTTTTTTCCAAGAAGCTATATAGACCTATCAAATCCCATTAAGATTTGCGACATTCCTATGAACGAACAGGTTTGTATTAAAGCAAAAATTGCAACAGAAATTGAGGAAAAGGTTACATATAATAAAAAGATTACAACATATACCTTTTATATTTACGACCGTACAGGTCAAATTAGGGTTGTTATTTTTAATAACAAATATCTTGCAAATAGTTTAGAAAAGGACAAGGAGTATCTTTTTTACGGCAAGGTTAAATGGAATGGCGTTTATAGAGAGCTTTCTTCTCCCGAAATCAGAAACATAGACGATGCTAAAATTTGTCCTGTTTATAAGTCTACATCAAATCTTTCTTCAAAGGTTATAGAAAGAATTATGCCAAACGCTTTAGCCCTACTTGAAGATGATGATTTTATTCCTAAAAAAATTATAGACAGATTTTCTCTTCTTACCCATCTTGAAGCGATGAAGCAAATTCATTTTCCAACAAATAGGGATATGCTAAATAAAGCCCTTCACCGACTTGCCTTTGAGGAACTGTTTTTGCTTCGTCTAGGTTTTAATAGACTTAAAAACCGCAATCGAGGTTTAGGTGCACCTTCTCTTTCTCCGCTTAAAAAAGAAGACTACACTTCCCTTTTTCCATTTGAACTCACTAAAGCACAGCAGCGTGTTATAAATGAATGCCTCAGGGATATGACCAAGCGCGTACCTATGAATAGACTTGTTCAAGGCGATGTAGGTTCGGGCAAAACCGCTGTGGCGGCGGCGCTATGCTATACGGCATATAAAAATGGATATATGAGCGTAATGCTTGCTCCCACCGAGATTTTAGCAACCCAGCACTTTGAAACACTTTCAAAATTCTTAGGTAAAGAAAATTTAAATATATCTCTTTTAACAGGTTCTCTCACTGCGAAATCCAAAAAGCAGCTTAAAAAGGATATTTTAGACGGCAAGGTAAATATTCTTGTTGCAACACATGCCGTTTTAACCGATGATACCATACTTCCCAACACCGCCCTTGTTATAACCGATGAGCAACATAGATTTGGCGTTTCTCAACGAGCTACACTAAGCCAAAAAGCCAATTCGCCACACACGCTTGTTATGTCGGCGACTCCCATTCCAAGAACTATGGGGCTTATTATTTACGGCGATTTGGATATAAGCATTATTGATGAGCTTCCAAAAGGAAGAATTCCTATAAACAGTTACTATGTTGGCGACGATAAACGAAGCCGCGCACTAAACTTCGTTAAAAAGCATCTCGATAGCGGATATCAAGGTTATATTGTTTGCCCTATGATTGAAGAAAATGAGGAATTTGATGAAGTAAAATCGGCAACGGGTTATTTTAACGAACTTAAATGTGGCATTTTTAAAAACTATCCCATCGGTCTTTTACACGGTAAAATGAAACCAAAAGATAAAGAAGCCGTTATGCAGGATTTTGTTAATAATAAACTTAAATTGCTAGTTTCGACTACGGTTATTGAGGTTGGCGTAGATGTACCAAACGCGGTTATTATGGTAATAGAAAATGCCGAAAGGTTTGGTCTTTCTCAGCTTCATCAGTTAAGGGGTAGAATTGGCAGAGGAAATGTAGAATCCACCTGTATTTTTATATCAAACACAAAAAATGAAAATACTGAAAAAAGGCTTGAGACTATTTGCTCTACCACAGACGGCTTTAAAATTGCCGAAGCCGACCTTTTGCTTAGAGGTCCGGGAAATTTTCTTGGCAAAAAACAACATGGTCTGCCCGATTTGAAATTTGCAGAATATATTAGCAATTCTAAAATATTCAATGAAGTAACTTCTGCCGCCGACCTTGTTTTCGAAAAGAAAATAACTTTAAGTAATGAGGAAGATTCTTCCCTAACTCTTGCTGTTAATAAACTCTTTTCTGCAGATAAAAACATAGAATTCAACTAATATGCATATTTTATGCATAAATTATGCATACTTATTCGTCAAAATGTATAGTTTTGCATATAAAATAGTTGTTTTCTTGCATTTATTCACCAAAGTTAAATTTTTATTCAAAAAAGACTTGAATTATTATGCACATTATGTTAGAATAGCAACATCAAAAATAAAACTTCTTTGGAGGAAACAAAAATGAAAAAACTAATTACACTAATTCTTGCACTTATGTTGGTTGTAACCTGTTTTGCAGGTTGCGGCAAAAAAGAAACACTTGTTATGGGTACCGAAGCATTCTTCCCCCCTTACGAATATGTTGACGATAACGGCGACATAATTGGTATTGACGTTGAGATTGCTAAGGCTGTTGCCGAAAAACTTGGCGTAGAACTTGAAATCAAAGATATGAAGTTTGATTCACTTCTTACTGCAGTTGAAGGTGGCTCTATTGATTTTGCCCTTGCAGGTATCACAGTTACCGATGAGCGTAAGCTTTCTGTAGACTTCTCTGATACATACGCAACCGGTATTCAGGTTGTTATTGTTAAAAATGATTCTACAATCAAAACTATTGACGACCTTAAGGGTAAGAAAATTGGCGTTCAAGCAGGTACTACCGGCGACATCTACTGCACAGATGACTTTGGTCAGGAAAATGTTAAGCAGTATGAAAATGGTGCTTTAGCGGTTGCTGCTCTTAACAACGGTCAGGTTGACTGCGTTGTTATCGACAATGAACCCGCTAAAAACTTTGTAAAGGCTAACGAAGGTCTTAAGATTCTTGAAACAGAATATGCTGTTGAAGACTATGCAGCAGCTATTTCAAAGGATAATACCGAGCTTACAAAGAACTTTAATAAAGCACTTAAAGAACTTAAAGATAGCGGCGAGCTTGCAAAAATCATCAACAAGTATATCCCCGCAGAATAATATATAAACAAACATTTTTTCTCACTCACACTGAAGGCAGGGCGACCGAACTGTTGCCCTGCTTTAAGTTGTGTTTTGGCTTAAAAGGACGGTTTTTTAATTTGACTATTTTAAATTTTGCCGATTGGCTTGCTTCCGCTCCTCAGTGGTTGCTTTCGCTTCCCGACTGGTTGCAAAAATTCTTTTTTCAACTTTATCAAACATTTATTTATCAAAACCGTTGGAAATTTTTCACAAACGGTTTGAAAATCACATTTATAGTTACTATAGGTGCGCTTTTAATTGGTGTTGTTATCGGTTTGCTTATTGCAGTTATTCGTACAACTCATGATTCTTATGTTAAAAAGCCGCCTCTTATTCTAAGGCTAATAAATGCTTTTTGTAACCTTTATTTAACAGTTATACGCGGTACACCAATGATGGTACAGCTTCTCATTATGGGCTTCGTTATTATGGTACCGAAAACCGATACGGGTAGTATTATATGCGGTATTGTAACGCTTGGTATTAACTCGGGCGCCTATGTTGCCGAAATCGCACGTTCTGGTCTTATGTCGGTTAGTAAAGGGCAAACCGAAGCAGGTCGTTCACTAGGGCTGAATTATCGCCAAACTATGTGGTATATTGTTATTCCACAAGCTATTAAAAACATTTTACCCGCCCTTGGTAACGAGATGATAACCCTTTTAAAAGATACTTCCTTAGTATCGGTTATCGCTCTTCGCGACGTTACTAAACAAGCTCAAAACATCGTTAGCAAAACCTATGAGCCTTATATTCCCTATATTTCTCTTGCAATAATTTATCTTGTAATTGTTATTGTTTTGACTAAGCTTTTAGGTATTTTGGAGAGGAGGCTTAGAAAGAGTGAACGATAATAATGTAATTATAAAGGTAGAAAATCTTCAAAAATCTTTTGGTGAAATCGGCGTTCTAAAAGGCGTTGATGCCGAGATTTCAAAGGGCGACGTTGTTGTTGTTATCGGACCTTCGGGTTCGGGAAAATCCACCTTTCTACGCACCCTTAACCTATTAGAACAACCCACAGGCGGAAAAATTTGGTTTGAAGGTGTTGATATTACCGATTCCAAAACCGATATAAACATTCACCGTCAAAAGATGGGAATGGTTTTCCAACAGTTTAATCTCTTCCCCCATATGACAGTTCTAAGAAATATGACTTTGGCTCCAATGAAGCTTCTTGGTAAATCTAAAGAAGAAGCCGAAGAAACCGCAATGACTCTTCTCGGAAAGGTCGGCCTTGCAGATAGAGCAAACTCATATCCAAGTCAGCTTTCGGGCGGCCAAAAACAGCGTGTTGCCATTGTTAGGGCGCTTTGTATGAACCCTGAGGTTATGCTTTTTGACGAACCCACCTCGGCCCTTGACCCCGAAATGGTTGGTGAGGTTTTAGACGTTATGAAAGAACTCGCCAACGACGGTATGACCATGGTGGTTGTAACTCACGAAATGGGCTTTGCAAAAGAGGTTGCTTCTAAGGTGGTTTTCATTGATGAAGGCATTATTATGGAAGAGGCCGAGCCTAAGGAATTCTTTGAAACCCCAAAAAACGAAAGGCTTAAATCCTTCCTATCAAAAGTTTTATAAAATAGTAAAAGCACTGAAAAAATCAGTGCTTTTTTTATTTTAAGAGTTCGAGTCCCTTACATTATAAAAAATTAAGAGGTCTACAAAAGTAGACCTCTTAATTTGAAAAGGTTGTACGAATTAAAAGCAGTTTAATTTTTTTAGCTATATGTTCGAACTCCTGCAGATTTCACAAAGTCGTTCTCTTATAAAATCAAAACACTTATGTATTAAACGAGTTTTATACCGGTGTTTTTGCCTTTTTACTTTTCTTTCTTCAAGATAATGGCGGTTCTGTTAGGCAGATAGCATTTAAAACCCACCCAACCGATAGGTGTGGTAAAGGTTTTGTATTGAACGGAGGTGTCAACACGGGAAAAACCTCCAAACTGTCCGTCATCTGAGGAAAGAACAACATTATATGTACCTTCTTTTCCCACAGGCACAAAATATCCGTCAAATGATTTTGTCGGGTGAAAATTGAAGATAAACACAGTATCTCCCTTAGTATAGATAAGTACCTTATCATCTTGATGAAGCCATCTATTTTCGGCCGATAAAGTAAGCGTGTCTTCTTCCTTAAGCAGTTTTATCATAGCCTTATCAAAATCATTAAGCTCTCTGTATCTTAGATCGGGGTTATCAACGAGGCTCCACTGTCTGCGGCAGTAATGGTAGCTCCAGCCGTTGCCCTCACGCGGAAAATCTATCCACTCAGGATGACCAAACTCATTTCCCATAAAATTAAGATATCCTTCTCCTGCCAAGGAAGCAGTAATAAGTCGTATCATCTTATGAAGCGCGATACCTCTGTCTATTACAAGATTTCCGCCGAATTTATTCATACCGGTATACATCTGAGCATCGCAAAGTCTGAACATTATGGTCTTATCCCCGACTAATGCCTGGTCGTGAGACTCACAGTAGCCTATATTCTTTTCCTGTATGCGACGTGAGGTAAGCTCATACCACAGTTTGCCAATATCCCAGTCATCGTCGGTACATTCTTTGATGGTTTTTATCCACAAATCAGGCACACCCATAGAAAGACGGTAATCAAAGCCAATGCCGCCATCCTGTATAGGAATACACATCCCAGGCATACCCGACATATCCTCTGCTATTGTAATTGCGTGAGGATTTATTTCGTGGATTAACTCATTTGCCAACTGTAAATATGTAACCGCATCCGTATCGGTGTTCATGGAAAAATACATAGTATAATTAGTAAATGCACTTCCCAAGCCGTGGTCGTGATAAAGCATAGAGGTTACACCGTCGAAACGGAAACCGTCAAAATGGAAAACTTCCATCCAATATTTAAGATTTGAAAGTAAAAAATGCAATACTTCATTCTTGGAGTAATTAAAAAGCTTAGTTCCCCAGGCACTGTGATTACCCTTTTCCCCATCGTGGAAGAACTGGTATACCGTGCCGTCAAACTCGTTAAGTCCCTCGTTGGTATTCTTTACCGCGTGAGAATGCACAACATCCAGCAAAACGGCAATACCCATTTCGTGAGCTGTATTTATGAGCTCTTTTAATTCTTTGCTGTTGCCATAACGTGAAGAGGCGGCGAAAAAGTTAGAAACCTGATACCCAAATGAGCCATAATATGGATGCTCCATAATAGCCATTATCTGTATGGTATTATATCCCAATTCTTTAATTCTCGGTAAGATATTTTCGGTGAATTCGCGATATGTACCGATAGCACCCTTTTCCTGCGCCATACCTATATGACATTCATAAATAAACGGTGTCTTTTGTGGCACAAAGTTTTTATCCGTCCAAGGAAATTCCTCATATGTATCTTCTATTTCGGCACACCATAAATATGTTTGAGGGTCTTGAACAACGCGAGTAGCATAAATAGGAATGCGGCGCAGTATCCGCCCCGAGTTTATAACAATAGCTTGCACCTTTTGCCCAATTTTAAGTGTATTTTTACCCTTAAGATGCACTTCGAAAATACCGTTCTCAAGCTTGGTCATAGGGCAACTTTCAATATCCCAATTATTAAAATCACCTGTGAGGTACATTTCATCGGCGGCGGGTGCCCACTCTCTGTAAACCCAGCCGGTGCGAGTGCGGTGAAAACCAAAATACTTATAACCATTAGCAAAATTTTTTATCTTTTTGCAGTTGATTAAAAGATTTTTCCTTTTGCTTAGGTAAAGTTCTGTTCTCAAATCCAAATCCTTTTCAAAGGGTTTTAAATAAGGGTCTATTTCCAAAATTCTATTTTTTGTGCACACGCTCATTTTAATCCCCCGTTTCATTATTATTATAACATATATTGGTAATGAATATCAATAAAATTTACATATTTCTATAAACTAAATTAAGCAAAAAACATAAGAAAAAGGGTCGCACAAAATTGATGACTTTATATTTTAAAAATTATGTGTTTGAACCCCTACATATTTTGATTGTATGAAATATCTCGCTTATGCTCTATACGCTGAAAGGGCTTTTTCCGCACACTACCGTGTGCTATCGCCTCGCTACGCTCGTTACCCACGGGCTTTACAACCATTCACTGAAGGGTTGCAATTTGCCTTACGGCAAACCGCCCTTGTTTGAATCCCTTTCATCAGAAAAACGAAAAATGAAGTCGCAACCTAAAGGTCACAACTTCCTTTTTGGAAAGGTAGCGCAAATTCGAAGTCTTTCATAAAAAAGGCCAATGTGTTCGAACCCTTACATATTTTTGATTTGGTACTGTTTTACTATACAATACTCATCAGAGCCAAATTTTTTCTGTGCCTTAGAATCTCCTATGTATTTCATTCCACATTTTTCCATTACTTTACCAGAAGCAATATTATCAATATGGTGTTCCGCTTCTATAACATTGAATCCGTTATCAAATAGATATTTTATTACTTCTTTTAAAGCTTCGGTAGCATAACCTTTGTTCCAATAATTATAAGACAAAACATAACCTATTGTTGCTGTTTTGTTATCATCAGAAACTCCAACAACATCAATTGCACCGATAGGCTCATCGTTTCCATTTAACAAGATTGCCCAACGGTAATCGAAGCCTTTTTTTACTTCTTCAAGATACATATTTAATAATTGTTGTGTCATTTCAATATTACTGTGCGGATACCATCTACAGTATTTTGCAACACGATTATCAAATGTCCAATTCTTATACATCGATTCAGCATCGTTTTCTTTAAACGGACGCAAAACAAGTCTATCTGTGTATAATATACTCATACTATATATCCTTTCATTTATTCTCCTTTGCGGTGTTGATAGAGGCGATAAGAATTCGTTTTATTTCCAAACAATCACCAAGCAAGGAATTGCTCATTTTATCATCAATGTATTCAGACATAAAAAGTAATTTAATCCAATACTCTGTTTCGGCAGTTTCTTTTAAGGCTATGTGTATTTTAGATATAAAATCAGCCTTGCTTTGACCATAGTTTGCCTCATTTATGTTTGTGCCTATACTAGTACCACTACGTACAATTTGTTTTGAAATTACGGTTTCTTTTTTATTCTTAATTAAATGCTGATGCAGTTTTACAATTCGCGCAGCAAAAGCAATAGATTTATCTATAAGTAAATTTTCTTTCATTCAAAACACCGCCTTTTTAAATATTATAGCAGAAACTTTAGGCTAAATCAATTATTCATTATTCATCAGCGTAAGCGATTTCATCATTCATTATTCATTACGAAAATCCGTTTTAATGAATGATGAATATTGAATAATGAAAAATGAATAATACAAAACGAAAATCCCATCGACAAAAGTCGACAGGATTTTCGTTTTGGCACGCTGAAAGGGACTCGAACCCCCGACCCTCTGCTTAGAAGGCAGATGCTCTATCCAGCTGAGCTATCAGCGCATTTAAACATATAAAAAACCCTCACAAAAAATTGAGGGTTTGGAGCGGGTGATGGGAATCGAACCCACACAGCCAGCTTGGAAGGCTGGAATTCTAGCCATTGAACTACACCCGCATTTTCAAGTGCAAGATATATTTTAGCATAGAAACCCCTATAAGTCAAGGGTTTTATAAAACTTTTTTAAGGTTTTTTAAAAATAAATTTAAGGGCGGTTATTAAACTTTTTACCGCCCTATTTTTATTTATTCATAAAGGATTACAATCTCTTTTTTATAATCAACGGTTACCTTCTGTAATGAGGCATTTGGACTATCGATAAGGATATTTATTATCTTATCCTCAATCTCTTTTCTGATAATATTTCTTAAATTTCTAGCACCTTTTTTGCCACCGTCACAGCTTTTCGCAAGATAATCAACAACCGCCTTTGTAAATACAAACCTAATATTTTTCTCTTGTAAAGAATCGCTAAGCTCGTTTAAATTCAAAACGGCTATCTCGCCAAGCGCCTTTTCGTCCAAAGGTGAGAAAACAACCACCTCATCAATACGCGATAAAAACTCTGGTCTTAAAAATTCCTCCAAAGCCTTAATCGCCTTTTCTTTCGATGCATCTTCGGTAGATTTTCCAAATCCCATCAAATTATCACTTCTGTCGCTACCCGCATTTGAAGTCATAATAATAATCGTATTTTCGAAATTAACCATTCTTCCCTGCGCGTCGGTTATTCTTCCATCATCCAAAATTTGAAGCATAACATTAAGCACATCGGGGTGCGCTTTTTCTATCTCATCAAAAAGAATAACTGAGTAAGGCTTTCTTCTAACCTTCTCGGTAAGCTGCCCCGCCTCATCATATCCAACATATCCGGGAGGCGCCCCAATAAGTCTTGAAACTGAATGCTTTTCCATAAACTCCGACATATCAAAACGAAGCAAGGTGTCGGGCGTTTGGAATAGTCTATTAGCAAGTACCTTTGCAAGTTCGGTTTTACCAACCCCCGTAGGCCCAACAAAAATAAAGGATGCAGGGCGCTTACTATTAGAAATTTTAATTCTTGAGCGCTTAACGGCCGAAGCAACAAGTCTAACCGCCTCGTCCTGACCCTTAATTTTTTCAAGCAAATCATCATCAAGCTTTGCGAGTTGGCTGATATCGTTCTGGCTAACCTTAGAAGCAGGAATACCTGTCCAAAGTTCAATAACCCTTGCAAGGTCCCCAAAGGTTACATTATTATCTGCTGCAGGCTCATATAGTCCCTCAGCGGTTGACTGACAAACGGCAAGTTCCGATTTAATCTTCGCAAGTTTTTCATAATCGGTTTCTTCAGGATTTTCTTTTTGCTCTTCCTCTAAAACCTTTAGCTCTGCAATACGCTTATTAACAACATAAAGCTCATCTATAGCCTTATTTCTAAGCGCTGCGTGTGCCGAAGCTTCGTCGATTAAATCAATAGCCTTATCAGGTAAAAACCTATCGGTGATATACCTTTCAGAAAGTTTAACTGCCGACGACAAAATTTCATCAGAAATTTTAATACTATGAAAGCCTTCATAATAAGGGCGAACGCACTCTAACATTTTAAGGGTATTTTCTACCGAAGGTTCTTCAACCATAATGGGCTGAAAACGACGTTCCAGTGCCGCGTCTTTTTCAATATACTGTCTATATTCCTTAAGGGTTGTTGCGCCAATAACGTGAATTTCACCGCGTGACAAGGCGGGTTTTAAAATATTACCCGCATTCATAGCACCCTCAGAAGTTCCTGCGCCAACTATATTATGAACCTCGTCGATAAATAAAATAATGTTGCCCTCAGCCTTAATTTCTTCTACAAGACCCTTTACCCTACTCTCAAACTGTCCTCGAAACTGTGTTCCGGCAACAAGCCCCGTAAGGTCAAGCAAATATATTTCTTTATCTAAAAGTCTTGCCGGTGCCTCGCCTTTTGCGATTTTTATAGCAAGGCCCTCTACAATAGCAGTTTTACCAACGCCTGGCTCACCAATTAGACAAGGGTTATTCTTTGTTCTACGCGAGAGAATTTGTATTGTGCGGTAAAGCTCGTCATCTCTGCCCACAATATTATCTATCTCACCATCACGCGCCTTTTTAGTAAGGTTTGTGCAGTACATATCTAAAAATTTCTTTTTAGATTTTTTCTTTTTTTCTTTCTTATTATTCTCGCCCTTTTCGGCATTCTCATCGCTTTTTTTAGGGCCGCCGAAAATTTGATTTAAAAATGGGAAAACAGGAGCGCCTCCCTGCTCAAAATCTCCGTCGGCACCCTCTTCATCGCCCATCATTTCAAGCATTTCTTCCATTCCTTCGCCGCCCATCATTTGCATCAGACCTTCGCTTATTTCATCCATATTTTCGGAAGAAATATTCATATTCTTAAGCAAGTCATCGATTGGCTTAATTCCCGCTTCTTTTGCACAAACAAGGCAAAGACCTTGTGGACCCATAGAAGGGTTATTTGCATCCGCGATAAAAACCACTGCGGGACGTTTACCGCACTTTGAACAAAGTTTCATTACCTAAAATACTCCTTAAATTTCTAGAAATTAAATAATTTTAAATTTGAAAGTAAACTAAATATATATGTTTTATCGATATTTTCTTTAGTGAAAATCCAAAATCCGTTTTCTGTAAGCGCCACAACAAGACCTATTACAACGCAAAAAACAGCTGCTATAATAGCTCCTTTTCCAAGGCCAAGCAAAGCGCCCAAAGCGCTATTTATTGTTCCCACTAAAGGAAGTTTAAATATCTTGTTTACTATTTTGGCAAGAATTTTAACAACAAACATTAAAACCGCAAATAGTATAACACTAACAACCGATTTAACTAGGGTTACAAAAACCGGTTTTACAACCTTTTCGGCAGTAGATTTTGCGATTAATTCAACATCAACCTTTTCGGCAATTTGCGTATTAAGGTTTTCCTTAACCTCATTTGCATCTACACCGAAGAATGAAGCAGAACCTGTAAGCATTGGAGGTAAATCTTCCCAAATTGAATCTACAGTACCGCTTACGGTCGAACTAGTGGTCTCACCCACTGTATCTTTAACGGTTTCAATAATTTTAGGCTCAATGGTCGAATCATAAACTGTGGTTGCCACGGCGCCGCCGATAAATGTAGAAAGATATATAGCAAGTAAGAAGCCTACAAACTCAACCAAGGTTCTTGCAAAGCCTTTTTTTGCAGATGTAATTATAAAAAACAGTACTATTGCTATTACAATCAAATCAAGCAAAATCCACATAAAATTACCCTCCAAAATAATTTAGACTTAGATTTTCAGCTACGAATATACCATTTTTAGCAGAAGATATAAAATGCGCTGATTGTTCATTTGTAAAGGTATTTAAAAGATTACCCTCAAAATCGAAAGAATAAACTTTGTTTCCCTTTAAAATATAAATTGTTTTGCCCGAAAGAGCAACATCATCAATAAGTCCATTATAAACAAATCTGGCTTTTTCGGTAGCATTTGAAGATATAATTTTTATCGTCGATGAAGTGTTCTTACCATATGCAACCAACGAATAATTATCATACGTTTTATAGAAAGATGGTGATATACCCGCTTCATCAAAAGCTATTTGTTCGCCTTTTCTCCACTTTACATAACTAACGCCTTTATTTGTTATATATGAGAAATATTTTGAAGAAATGTTTTGTAATGAAAGTACCGGTGTACCCTCAACACTAATTTTGAAAATTGGATTTTCGAAACGAGTATTAAAGCAATAAATTTCCGAACTGAAACTGCCATCCTTAGCCTTTAAAACGGCGATAGCAATAAATTTACCATTATTTGAGAGGGTTATATCACTAATTACACCATCAACCAGGTACCACGAAAACTTATGCCTTAACTTTTTGTTATATACATCAACCGAAGCCGAGTATTTTTCCGACTTAGTAACAAAAGCCAGCGTTCCGTTTTCTGCAATATCGGCGCAAAGAATAGGCTTATCCAAGCTCTTTTTCATAACCGCGCCGCCATTATTTAAAACGGTAAAGTCGGTACTGTTACGATTAAAAACAATGCTTCTGGCTTTAGAGGTTACAAGTGCCGGGGCGCTATAATCGTGTTGAATAGAGAAAATTTCTTTTCCTGAAGCAGTAAAGCCTGAAGTATGCGTATCACTAAGCAGCATAGCGACATTACCCCTGCTATTCAGCGAAACTGTACTCCCTCCTAAAATTCGTTTTGGGAATTTCCCGCCACCAATTTGCGAAAAGAAATTAACAGTGGCCTCAAATGGCCCTGTGGGAGTACAAAAAACAAACAACACAAGCAAGATAACAAGAGGCAAGGATATAAGAAGCCTAGAAATTCTTTTTCTTCTTATCTCCATTTTCTTGCCTAACAAAATACGCCAATTTATACCAACGCTTTTTTGTTTCTTTTCATATCTTTGCGGTCTGCTTTTTTGTTTGGGATAAGTTTGTGAAGCGTTATCTCTTTTGGAGACTGTTTTGGCATTTGTAACAGGTTTTTTAAGTGTAATCTCTTTTACTTCTAATTCTTTTTTCTTAGAAATAGGTTTTTTAGAAGGTTTTGAGTTATTAGGTTTTTGTGCATTTTTAACCGCACGCGAAGTCCCATTCACACTACTTTTCTTTTTAACCCTAGTCTTTGCATTTTCTTGTTTAGAAAGACTGACTTTTTTAACCTTTTTTCTCTCTGCCACACTTATCCCCCCTTTTTTACTTGTAATATACTTTATTTAAATATAGTCCATCGGGCGCTACTGTGTTGCCTAAAAGTGCCCTATTTTCGCTCTCAAATGCCTTAGCGATGTCTTCTTCAGTTATTTTTCCCTCGGCAAAAAATAGCATACTGCCAACCATTATTCGCACCATATTATATAAAAATCCATCTGCCGTAACACTAAAGGTCCAACAGTTTCCTTCTTTTGATACTCTACAATCGCTAACTGTTCTTACAGTATCGGCAACAGTTCTTCCTGAAGAAGAAAATGAAGCAAAATTATGTTTTCCTATAATAAGACTGCAAAATTGCTTAGCCTTTTCTAAATTCGGTTCCTTTTTAAGCCTTAATTTTCTGCCCTGCCAAAATGGGTTAGGAATTTCGCTAAAATAAATTTCATAGGTATAAGTTTTTCCCTTAGCATTATACCTTGCGTGAAAACCATCTGAAACTGTACTACAGCTTACTGCGCTTATATCATTAGGAAGCAGTGTATTAAGTCCCAAAACCAAGCCCTTATCAGGAATGGTGGTATTAGTATCAAAATGAAGATAAAACTCTTTGGCATGTACGCCCGAATCAGTTCTGCTGCATCCCGAAATGTTCACTTTTTCCAAAAGAAGCTTTTCTAAAGCATCGCCTAAAACCGCTTGAACAGAAATGCCATTCGGTTGAACCTGCCAACCGCAATAGTTCGTACCCAAATATGAAATTTTAAGTAGTTTTCTGCTCAAGCAAATCACCTTCTTTTAAAAATAAATTCCAAGAAAAACCGTTGCGGCAAAAAATACACACAAAACAAAAATTGTTAAGTAGTCTACTTTTTCTGCTTTTAAAATTTTCATCCTTGTACGACCTGCTCCACCACTATAACAGCGGCAATCCATAGCATCGGCAAGTTCATCTGCCCTTCTTATTGCCGAGAAAAGAAGCGGAATTAAAATAGGTAGCAAGGCTTTAACCTTTTTAGTGAAGCCGCCGTTTTCAAGGTCAACGCCCCTGGCCTTTTGTGCCGAAATAATTTTATCGGTTTCGTCGGTCAAAGTAGGTATAAACCTAAGCGCGATGGTCATCATCATAGCAAAATTATGAACATATTGCTCAAGGCCAAAAATTTTAAGTGGTCTCAGTAGCCTTTCAATACCGTCAGTAAGCGAAGTCGGTGTGGTTGTATAGGTCAAAACCGCGCTAATCAGTATTAAAAGAATAATGCGAAGGGTCATAAAAACGGCCTTTAAAAGCCCTTCTTTAGTAAACCTCAAAATCCAAAAGGAAAATAGAAGGGTTTCATTTTCTCCACTATACACAACATTTATAATCGCCGTTAATAGCACTATTGGTAAAATCATTTTCAGATTCCTAAAATACATCTTAAACGGAACGTTTGAAAGAAACATTGCAAGAAACACAAGCGCCGTCATAACGAAAAGAGCAAAGAAATTTGAAGCGACAAAAATGAAAACAATTATAGCAATAAGCTCTAAAAGTTTAAATCTAGGGTCTAATTTATGGATAACCGAATTGCCGTTATAATACTGTCCCAGTGTAAAACTATTTAACATTCGGCACCCCCCTTTCGAGCGGCGTCCAAAATATTTTTTACTGCACTGTCAACCGTGTAAGCATCTGTATTAACCGAAAAACCTAATTTGCTTAGTTCTAAAAGCACCTTGGTAACATTTGGAATATCAAGGCCAATTTCATTTAATATATCACTCTTTGAAAAGACCTCACTAACCGAGCCAAACATAACCGCTTCGCCTTTTTGAAGAACAAGCAACTTATCTGACAATTTTGCCAAATCCTCCATAGAATGTGAAACAATTATTACAGCTGCATTACGCTCTTTTTTATAGCTTTCAACTGCTAAGAAAAGCTTTTCACGTCCCATAGGGTCAAGACCCGCCGTAGGCTCGTCCAAAACCAAAACGTCAGGCTCCATAGCAAGAATTCCCGCAAGGGCGACCCTACGCTTTTCACCACCCGACAAATCAAAGGGGGATTTTTCCAAATACTCCTTTTTAAGTCCTAAAAGTGCGGTATATTTTTTAACCCTTAAATCTATTTCTTCCTCTGTAAGACCTAAATTTTTAGGACCAAAAGCTATATCCTTATAAACTGTTTCCTCGAAAAGCTGATGCTCAGGATACTGAAAAACAAGCCCCACTTTAAAGCGGTTTTTACTGAGCTTTTTCTTTTCGTTCCAAAGCTTTTCTCTATCGACAAACACAGTTCCGCTTTCGGGCCTTATAAGACCGTTTAAGGTTTGTAAAAGGGTTGATTTTCCCGAACCTGTATGACCAATAATTCCAAGAGTTTCTCCCCTTGAAAGTTCAAAGGATATATCCTTAATCGCCGCCCTTTTTAAAGGACTGTTTTGGGCGTAGGTGAAGGAGATTTTATCGGTTTTGATTATACTCATTTAGCCCCACCTCCCAAAACGCGAAAAATTTCTTCGGCGGCAAGTTTTGGGGAAATATATCCCAAATCTATATCACTGAATTTAGTTTTAAGTTCACTTAAAAGTTCGGTGGTTTGTGGCAAAGATAGACCTGCTTTTTTGATAGTATCGGCTCTGGAAAAAACCTCATTCGGAGTGCCGTCTGCCGCAATTTTGCCGCCATCCATAACTATTACTCTATCAGCTTCTTCGGCCTCTTCCATAAAGTGGGTAATTAAAACTATTGTTATTCCTTTTTCCTTGTTAAGCTTTAAAACTGTATTTATAACGTCTTTTCTGCCAACAGGGTCAAGCATTGCGGTTGGCTCATCCAAAACGATACATTCAGGCTCCATAGCGAGAATTCCCGCAAGGGCAACACGTTGTTTTTGACCACCTGAAAGTTTATCGGGAGCAAAAAGAGCAAATTCGCTCATATTAACAGTTTCAAGTGCCGTGTCAACCCTTTTTCTTATTTCACTAGGTTCAATACCTAAATTTTCGGGGCCAAAAGCAACATCCTCTTCAACAACCGTGCAAACGATTTGATTATCAGGATTTTGAAAAACCATACCTAGTTTTTTTCTTATCTCGAAAATATTTTTTTCATCGCTTGTATTAAGCGAATCTACCAAAACGGTACCGCTTTTAGGAAGTAAAAGACCATTAAAAAGCTTTGCAAGGGTAGATTTACCCGAACCGTTATGTCCCAATATAACAGTGAAACTACCCCTTTCAATAGAAAGGTTAAAATCATGTAAAACCGGACTGGTATTTACATCATCTAAATCATATTCAAATGTCAAATTTTTGACTTCGATAATATTTTCCATTAAATTACTTCCAAATTGTTGTATTTCCTGCAGGTAAAATTAAATCCCTGTATGTAACCTTTAAGCCGATTTCCTCGGTAGTGGCCTTACCTTTTCTTCCCCTACCGATAATTTGCTCGGTAAGAAAATTAAGTACTGTGTGTGAAAGACCCGCCGTATATGAATTTAGAAGGAAAAATACTGGCTCATTAGTTAAAATTTTCGAAACAAGCTCCAAAAGCTCTGAAAGATTTTCTTCAAGCTTCCAAACCTCGCCGTTAGGGCCTCTACCGTATGATGGAGGGTCCATAACTATAGCGTCGTATTTATTACCTCTTCTAATTTCCCTTTGAACAAACTTAACACAGTCGTCAACAAGCCATCGTACAGGACAATCTGCAAGGCCCGAAGCTTTTGCATTTTCCTTTGCCCAAGCTACCATACCCTTTGAAGCATCAACGTGGGTAACCGACGCCCCCGCTTTAAGACAAGCAAGGGTTGCCCCGCCTGTATAAGCAAACAAATTAAGAACCTTTACAGGACGGTTAGCTTTTTTAATAAGGTCACTCATCAAATCCCAGTTAACCGCTTGTTCAGGGAAAAGACCTGTATGCTTAAATCCCATTGGCTTTAAATTAAATTTAAGGCCGCTATATTCAATGCTCCAAACATCTGGGACCTTTTTAAGCGTTTCCCAATGTCCGCCACCACTACTGCTTCTATGGTATATAGCGTCTGCTTTTTGCCAAGCCTTTTTATCGGTAGGTAAATTCCACATAGCCTGTGGGTCGGGTCTTATAAGTGTTATATTTCCCCATCGCTCAAGTCTTTGTCCGTTATTTGCGTCTAAAAGCTCGTAGTCATTAAAATTCTCACAATATCTCATTAAAATCCTCTAACTATTTAAAACATTTGTTGTTGTCCTGTTTTTTTAATGCCTAAATGGTTATAAGCCGCTTCGGTAACACACCTTCCTCGGCTTGTTCTTACCAAAAAGCCAATTTGCATAAGATATGGCTCGTAAACATCCTCAATGGTGATACTTTCTTCGCCGATAGCCGCCGCAAGAGTTTCAAGACCAACAGGGCCGCCCTGATAGTTATTTATTATGGTAGAAAGCATTGTTCTATCAAAATCATCAAGCCCAAGCTCATCAATTTCAAACCTTTCGAGCGCCTTCATAGCCACCTTTTCTGTTATAACGCCGTCGAATTCGATTTGGGCAATATCCCTAACCCTTTTGAGCAGTCGGTTGGCAATACGAGGTGTACCACGTGAACGGGATGCAATCTCTAAAGCACCGTTAGCATCGATATCAATACCCAAAATACCTGCCGAACGTGTAACAATTTTTGCAAGTTGTTCGGGCGTATAAAGTTCAAGCCTTAATAGTACGCCAAACCTATCCCTAAGCGGTGCAGTAAGCTGACCTGAACGAGTTGTTGCGCCAATAAGGGTAAAATGAGGCAAATTAAGTCTAATAGACTGAGCTGAAGGGCCTTTGCCTAAAATGATATCAAGAGTAAAATCCTCCATCGCAGGATAAAGAATTTCTTCAACAGCTCTTGGGAGTCGGTGAATTTCGTCAATAAAAAGCACGTCGCCTTCGGAAAGAGAAGACAAAATTGCCGCCAAATCACCCGCTTTTTCTATCGCAGGACCTGAAGTAACCCTAAAATTAACACCAAGTTCGTTTGCGATTATACCCGAAAGTGTTGTTTTACCAAGTCCGGGAGGGCCATACAAAAGAACGTGGTCTAGTGCTTCGTGGCGCATAGATGCCGCTTTTATATAGATTGAAAGATTATCCTTAACCTTATCCTGCCCTATATATTCATCTAAGGTCTTGGGACGAAGAGAGGTTTCAATCTCCTCATCGCGATAGGTATATTCGGGAGCAACTATTCGATTTTCAAAATCCATTTCTTGCATAATTTTCACCCTTTATTAGTTTATTCCTATCTAAAATTTACCCGAAGAAATACGGGCAAGTGCATTTTTAATAAGTTCCTCTGTAGAAAGAGACGGGTCAAGTCCGCTAAGTGCACGGTTTGCTTCGCTTTGTAAAAATCCAAGGGAAACCAAAGCCGCAGAAGCGCTTTTCAAATTACCAATAGCAGAGGTTGAAGCAGTATTTGTGCCTGTGTTTAAAGCGCTTGGACTAATACTAATACTGCCAACCTTATCTTTAAGCTCTAAAACAATTCTTTGCGCGAGTTTTGGCCCAACACCCGAAGCGCTTGTAAGGGCTTTATAATCGCCCGAAGAAATATATGCCATTATAAAATCAGGCGTGAATTCCGAAAGAATTGCAATACCAACCTTTGCACCTACGCCGTTTACCGAAATAAGAAGTTTGAAGCAATTTAGTTCGTCAAGGCTAATGAATCCAAAAAGGTCAACCGCATCTTCCCTGACCGCCATATAAGTATAAAGAAGTATATTATCCCCTACCTTAGGTAAGGCGCCAACTGTTTTTAGTGAAACGTTGCACTTATAACCAACGCCACCACACTCAACTACCGCTGTAGAAGCGTCAGAATAAATAAGCTTTCCATTTAGCGAGTAAATCATACTTTACCTCCTAAATTGTTTTTAAAAATAAGGCTTGATGCACTATGACAATGACAAATTGCAATAGCCAAAGCATCGGCGGTATCATCAGGCTTTGGCACAGATGAAAGTGATAAAAGCCGCTTTGTCAGGTCCATAACCTGAGGTTTTGTAGCTTTACCATAACCGGTTACCGCTTGTTTAACCTGCAAAGGAGTATATTCAAAAACAGGGACCGAGTTTAGCCTAGCGGCAAGTAAAATAACTCCCCTTGCCTGAGCAACATCAATAGCGGTTGTTGTATTTGTGTTAAAATAAAGTTTTTCAATACTGAGAGCATCCGGCTTATGGCGTTTTAAAATATCATCAATACCGTAAAAAATTGTTTCAAGTCTGGAAGTGAATTCGGTTTTTGCTTTTGTTGTAACGGCGCCATATTCTATTGCAGAAAGCTTATTTCTATTATACTCTACAACGCCAAAGCCAACTATAGCGTATCCCGGGTCGATACCCAAAACCTTCAAAGCCTACACCCCCAATTTATATTTAGTTTATTATACCATATTTACAGGCTTTGAGCAACATTTTTTTAATGTATAATCTGTTAAAAATTCGCTTTTTATAACACCAAAGGCGAAAAAGTTGACTAAATTAAAATTTTGTGCTAAAATATAACATATTCAAAAATTTTTTGGGAGAATTTTTATGCAACCAAGTGAGAATTTGTTCCTTTTAAATAGCGGCAATTTTGGCATTTTCCCCTATATACTTTTTCTACTTATTATTTCACTTATAGTTGTTGTTGGCTTTGTTTTTTGGGAAATTTTTATAAGTAAAAAGCACAAAAGCAAAACCACCGTCATAACTGTTACAGATGACGAAATTTCGCCCAACTCAGTTAGCAGTTCAGAAATTAACGACAATAAATAGAATTAAAAAAGTCCAAGTCAAAATTTGACTTGGACTTTTAGTTTTCTTATAATTAACCGATAAGTTTTTCGTGAACTGCAACAACAGCCCTATCAGCATCGGCAACATCTATCAAAACAGAAATCTTAATTTCGCTTGTAGAAATCATTTGAATATTGATATTTTCATCATAAAGTGCCTCAAACATCTTTGCAGCAACACCGGGATGCGACTCCATACCGGTACCAACGATAGAAACCTTAGCAACAGTTTCATCATGCACAACCTTGGTATATTTTAAAGTAGACTGCATTTTTTCGATTGTTTCAAGTGCGTCTTTACATTGGTCGGTAGAAACAGTGAAGGTAATATCCTTTGTGCCGTCACGACCAACAGACTGTAAAATAATATCAACGTTAATTCTCGCCTGTCCAAGTGCATTAAACACCTTAAAAGCAGTACCGGGATGGTCAGCAAGACCAACTACAGAAATTCTAGAAACATTTTTGTCTGCGGCTACGCCACGAATAAGCATTTTTTCCATCTTAACATTCTCCTTAACAATTGTACCGGGTTTATTTTCAAGGCTTGAACGAACTTCAAGCTCAACATTATATTTTTTTGCCATCTCAACCGAGCGGTTATTAAGAACTTGAGCGCCAAGAGTTGCAAGCTCAAGCATCTCTTCGTAAGTAATTTCATCCATTTTTAAGGCCGATTTAACTTTACGTGGGTCGGCAGTGTAAACACCGTCAACGTCGGTATAAATCTGGCAAAGGTCGGCTTTAAGTGCCGCTGCAATTGCAACCGCGCTTGTATCTGAGCCGCCACGGCCAAGTGTTGTAACATCCTCATATTTGTTAATACCCTGGAAGCCGGCAACAACAACAATATTTTTTCTTGCAAGCTCTGCCTCGAGGCGTTCAGACTGAACCTTTTTAATTCTTGCTACAGTATAGTTAGAATCAGTTTGGAAGCCTGCCTGCCAACCAAGTAGAGAAACAACAGGAAACCCCATTTTTTCAATAGCCATTGCAAGAAGCGAAATTGAAATTTGCTCACCCGCAGAAAGAAGCATATCCATCTCTCTTTTTGATGCGTTGGGGTTAATCTCCTTAGCCTTTGCAATTAAATCATCAGTTGTGTCGCCCTGAGCCGAAACAACAACTACTACGTTGTTTCCTTTTTTGTAATCATCAGTTACTAAACGGGCAACATTTTCAACCCTTTTAGCATCGGCAACCGAACTGCCACCGAATTTCTTAACAATAAGTGCCATAACTTTTCCTCCAATAAAATACTTAAGCAAACGCGAATAAAATATCTACTTTATTTTATTCAAAACAAAGAATATTGTTTTTGTTCAAAACAAACTAGTCTAAAACGTGGATTATCGAAACATCGCTCATTTGCTTTAATTCCTCAATTTTTTGTTTGAACTCACCATAACAAAAAGCGCTTGTGATAAATGCTATCTCGTTTTCTGCGCCGTTTCTTGAAAGGTAGAAAACATCGCCAAAAATATTTTCCGCCTCTTGCTTAGCAAGTTTTTCATCAGTCACCTTAGCGCGAAGATAAAACTTTGATTTTGTGCTTTCTGCAGGTAGAACATAGTCTTCGCTACCCTCTTCCCAAGAAAGATATTTTCTACTGTAAAGATGCTTTGCACAGTCCATAACGTCGGCAACAACGGCACTAGCGGTTGGAAGCTTACCTGCGCCCCTGCCATAGAACATTACATCCCCTACAGCATCGCCACGAACCATAATTGCATTAAATACATCGTCAACGCTTGAAAGCTGATTATCTTTAGAAATAAGTGCGGGATAAACCTCGGCAGAAATTTTTCCGCTTTCGGTAAGCTTTGTGTGACCCACAAGCTTAATTACACAGTCGGCAGATGTTGCATAGTCGACATCACAAAGTGTAATATTTCTTATACCCTCGGTTTTAACCTGATTAGGATAAACGTGCTTTCCAAATGCAAGTGATGCCAAAATACAAATCTTACGGCAGGTATCGTGACCGTCAACGTCTGCAGAAGGCTCTTTTTCCGCATAGCCAAGCTTTTGCGCAAGTTTAAGAGCATCATCAAAAGACATATTTTCGTTTATCATTTTTGTTAATATGAAGTTTGTTGTACCGTTTAAGATACCAAAAACCTCATACAAATCATTAGCGCTAAGACACTGTGCAATAGGTCTTAAAACAGGAATGCCGCCGCCAACACTTGCCTCAAACAAGAAGTTAACATTATTCTTTTCGGCAATACTAAGTAGCTCGGCGCCTTTTGCTGCAACAAGTTCTTTATTAGAGGTGGCAACGCTTTTCCCTTTTTCGAGACAAGCTTTTACAAAATCGTAAGCAGGATGAACGCCACCCATAACCTCAACAACAATATTAACCGAATCGTCATTTAAAATATCTTCAAAATTTTTAGTAAATAGATTACTATAAGGGAGATTTGGAAAATCCCTCAAATCCAAAATGTGCTTAACTTCAATTTGCTTTTTAATTTTTTCCGAAATACTTTCCTTATGGTTTAAAATAACCTCAACAACGCCTGAACCAACAACGCCGTGGCCCATAACAGCAACATTAACTGTTTCTGTCATAAATAATCCTCCTATATTTCCCCCAAAACCTGACGCACAGAAACAACGCCCTCAATTTTAGAAAGTTCACTAAGTATTTTATCTACATTATTTTCTGCGCCGCTACGATACGAAACCGTAACCGAAGCCACGCCACCCGAAGGCATACCCTGATTTATGGTGATAATGTTTGCGCCCATTTTTTTAAGCAGTAATATAAACTCTAGCAGCATACCCGCCTTATCTTCCAAAACGGCCGCAAGATTTACAACCGAGCTTAGATTTTGCTCACTGTAACTAAAAACCGAATCTTTATACTTATAAAAAGCGCTTCTCGAAATGCCGCACATTCGCGCCGCTTCGCTAGCGCTCTTTGCTTTTTTTGAAGAAAGCAAATACTTAGCTTCAACTACTTTTGAAAACACTGGGGGCAATACATCGGTTTTGACTAACAAAAGATTTGAATCTTTCATATTCTGTCCACCTGCCAAATACAACTGTGTTTTAATATATTTTATACTATAACACATTAAATATCAATTTTCAATGGTAATTTATTAGAAAATTGAGAGATTTTTATAATATAAATGTGCAATTTTACAAAAAAAGATAAAAAAGCACTTGAATGATATAAAAATTTAAGTTATTATAAGTTAAAGATACTATATAAAGGAGGATTTTTAGTGCAAACTGAAGCAAAAAGAAAGTTTTTAATTGACGTAGCTTTTTTAACTGTTATATGCGTTATTATTTACTTTATATTTAAATTTTTATCGGTTTACCTTTTACCGTTTGTAATTGGAATTTTCGTTTCATTTATCGTTCAAAAGCCTGTGAGATTTATAAGTTCTAAAACAAAAATACCAAAAAACATTACTACAGTTATTTTTGTTGTTTTTACATATCTTTTTATTCTTGGCATTGTAATTTTAATAGGCATTGGACTTTACAGTTGGCTTAACAGTCTTTTAAAGCTTATTCCAAGCCTTAAAGAACCGCTGTTTAGCGCTTTAGATACAGTAAGCAGTTATCTTTCCAATCTGCTTAAAAACGTTCCCCCGTCGTTAATCAACAGTTTAAGTGGTATACCCGAAAAAACACTAAATAATATCACCGGTGCACTTACATCTAACCTGCCCAAAATTGCTCTTAGTGTAGCCGAAGCTGCGCCTTCTCTTATCATAAGTACCATTGTTACTATTGTGGCGAGCTGCTATATTGCAGGCGATTATTCAAATATTGTAAAATACTTATATAAACATTCTCCCAAAAACGTTTGGGATATTGTTATTGAAATTAAAGAGCTTTTTACAAAAACTATTTTCAGGCTTGTAAGAGGTTATTTACTTTTAATGATTATAACCTTCTTTGAACTCGCAATAGGCCTTGCGCTAATAGGACAAAACAATTTTATAATGCTTGCCGCCATAATTTGTATTATTGATATACTTCCCGTCCTTGGAACCGGTGCAGTAGTAATTCCGTGGGCTCTGATTTCACTTTTGACGGGAAACATTTTAAAGGCTATACTTCTTCTACTACTTTACATTGTAATTACAATAGTAAGAAACTTCTTAGAGCCAAAGGTTATCGGCGAGCAGGTAGGTTTACACCCACTAGTTACTCTTATCGCTATTTTCAGCGGCTACAAGCTTATTGGTTTTTGGGGAATTTTCCTCTTCCCTGTTACACTTATTATTTTACACGACCTTCACAAAAACGGCAAAATTCAATTTTTCAAAACGAACGAGTAATAATTATTTGTATGATAAAATCCGTAGGTTTTCCTACGGATTTTGTTATATTATTAACCTCCCCACAATATAAATATACTGTATAGTTTCAAAACTTTAAAGGAGAGGTTATAATGGACTTAAATATTACCAATTTTGACGTAACTACAAAGGAAATAAAGCTAAACCAAACAGCAGAGCTTCCAATAGATATTGATATATCTCTTTCGGATTACGAGCAAGATATTAAAAAAATTCTTAAATGCACAATGAATAGCTATGTTTCATCAAAACAAATTACGGGGAATTCACTAATTGTTGAAGGAATGGCATATTTAACACTAATTTACTGTGATGTAAATGGTGATTTATGCTCTACCGAAAAACAAATCCCCTTCAAGAAAAACTTTGAAGCTTCGCTTATGCTTGACGGCGGCGAAGCAGAAGTTTTTAGCATTTCGTCTGTTAATTCCTCAATGCTTCTTACAGAACGCAAGGTCGCGGTTAAGGGAATAGTGCGACTTGATGCAACCGTTATAGTAAGCGAGAAAAACTCTATTATTTCAGACCTTGATAACGACTGCTTTGAACAACTTAAAATTAGTACTAAGGCCTCAACCGAAATAGGCAAAACCTCTAAAACCTTTATAATTGACGAAGAGTTTGAGCTTCCGCCCAATTGCCCATCAATATCTAAAATAATTAAAACCAATTACTGCATTAGTTCGGTTACCACTAAGGTTATAAGCAACAAAATTATTGTTAAAGGCCAACTTAATATTAAAGTTTTTTACCGTACCAACGAAAACGGAATCCATTGTTACAAAAACATTGTTCCCTTTAACCAAATTATAGAGATAAACGGCATAACCGAAGACTGCAAATGTGACATAAACACTGAGCTTTTAAGTGTAAACCTTACAACGCGCACCGCTTCAAACGGAGAATGTAAAACACTTATGCTTGTCGCAAAAATTGAGGTTTTGGCCGAAGCAATATGCGAAGATGAACTACCTATGATTCGCGACCTATACTGTAAACGGCACGAAGCTAGCGTTGTTAAAAAGGAAATTTGCGTTAATAAAATCGTGCATAATTCAAATGAAGTTTTTAACTGCAAAAAGACTTTATCTCTCCCTCAAAATGAAATAAGCGACATTTTGGCTCTTTGGTGTGAAAGCGGTAAATGCATAACCCGTTTTTCAGATAGCAATTTAAACCTTTCGGGAACGGTAACCGTTTGTACATTATTTAAAGATAACGAAAATGAAATTGGTTATTTTGAAAAGGTAATTGATTTTGATTACGTTATTGAAATTGGGCCAAAAACAACTAACCCAAAATGTAAATGCAGTGCCGAAATAATTAATGAAAGCTATGGCTTAACCCCATCGGGCGATATTGATTTAAATTTAGAGCTTCAAATTTCTGCAACTATTTTTGATATGGTAAAAATGGAGGTTATAACCGAAATTACCGCAGATGAAAATAAACCTATTTCTTCTTCCACATCATTGGTTGCATACTTTGCAGAAGCGGGTGAAAATGTTTGGGAAATCTCAAAAAATTTCCTTGCCGACCGCGAAAATTTCCTTGCAATTAACGATATAAAGGAAGATACAATAAAAACCTCCAGAATGCTTTTAATTCCCAGATTTTAATAAAAAAGATATAACAAAGGCCAAGTACCCGTAAGGATACTTGGCCAGTTTTTTTATATCCAAAGATTTTCATATTCGTTTTTACTTGGACGAAGCATTAGATTTTTTACTGAATCTGTAATCGACTCACCCTCATACAACACCTTATAACACTGTGAAATAATTGGCATTTCGGCGCCAACTTTTTCGGCTAACCAATATGCGAATTTTGTTGCATAATAGCCTTCTACAGTACCAACATCACTAAGGGCTTTTTGTACCTCAATGCCCTTGCCAACCATCTCACCAAAACGGTGATTTCGACTATGCTTTGACGTGCAGGTAACAATTAAATCGCCAAGACCAGTAAGACCCGCAAAGGTACGCTCCTTAGCGCCCATTTTAACTCCCAAACGAGCAATTTCAGTCAGTCCTCTGGTTATTAGCGCCGCTTTAGTATTATCTCCAAGACCCATACCATCGCAAAAGCCTGCCGCTACGGCAATTATGTTTTTAAGCGCGCCACCAAGTTCAACACCAACCAAATCGTCGTTATTATATATCCTTAAACTTGCGCTTGAAAAAGCCTCAATAACCTTTTCTGTCGCCGACATATTATGAGATGATGAAACCAAAGAAGTAGGTATACTTCTTGCAACCTCCTCAGCGTGAGAAGGTCCCGAAAGAACGACAATGGGAGCGCTAACTTCTTCCTCTATAACTTCAGAAAGGCGTTTTAAACTGCCCTCCTCCAAACCTTTTGCAACATTTACTACAGTACCATAATTTTTAAGTGTAGCAACTTTTTTCGCAATGGTTCTAACTGCAATCGAGGGCACAGCGATAATAACAATATCGGAATTCTCGGCATCTGAAATATTTGATGTGAGCTTTATTTCCTCAGGGATTTTGACACCTGCCAAAAGGTGTTTACTTTCTCTCTCTTTTTTTAGCTCGTTAATTTCTTCCTCGAAAAATGACCAAAGCAAAACCTCATGGTTATTTCTATTCGCAGCCATTGCGAGAGCAATTCCCCATCCGCCAGAACCTAAAACCGAAATCTTCATACTACTTACCACCTTTTACTTTACCGAAAATAGGTTTCTCTTCGCCTTTTATCAGACGCGCAATATTTTCCTTATGCTTTATAAAAACAATAAGGCACATAATGAATGTTATAATTACCGCCACCAAATGACTTCCGCTTTGTGGCGGAATAATTAAGCTTACAACAAAAACGGTAACTGTAGCTGTTAGAGAGCTTACCGAAATAATACGTGTAATTAGCAGCAAAAGAACAAATATAATAAGGGCCGCCGTTATGGCCTGCCAATGCGCAACATAAAATATGCCCACCGAAACAGCAACGGCTTTACCGCCTTTAAACCTAAAGAAAACGGGAAAAACGTGGCCTAGCATACAAAAAAGTCCGCAAAGAAGCGCGCCATAAACCGGAGCATAAAATATACTTTCAGGATTTTTCTCGGCTAAATATTGGAAAACCAAGAATTTGCCTATATAACATGCCGCAAAACCTTTCAAAACATCAAACAAGAAGGTAAGAAGTCCCGGCAAAACGCCAAATACACGCATAACATTTGTCATACCTGCGTTACCGCTGCCAAAATCTCTTACATCCTTTTTTGCAAACAGTTTTGAAAAAATAACAGCAAAATTAAGGCTGCCTAGAACATAAGATAAAACAAAAACCGCTATAACCAATAAAATATCCATATCTGACCTCGCTAAAAATATTATTCGCCCTTAGTGTCACCGCGTTCGCGAATAACAAAACGTACAGGTGTGCCTTCAAGTCCGAAAACCGAACGTATTTGATTTTCAAGATATCTTTGATAAGAAAAATGAAATAGGTCTTCCCTATTACAAAAACAAACAAATGTTGGTGGCTTTGTTGACGCCTGAGTCATATAATAAATTTTAAGCCTTTTTCCTTTATCACTAGGAGGCTGAACTCTAGCGGTTGCATCTGCCAAAATATCATTAAGCTTACCTGTAGAAATTCTCATAGTATTTTGACTATGAACATACTTAATAAGCTCAAAAAGTCTATCAATTCTTTGACCTGTTTTTGCAGATATAAAGATAATTGGCGCATAACTCATAAAAGAAAAGTCTTTCATAAGGCGTTTGCGGAAGGTGTCCATTGTGGTACCGTCTTTTTCAATTAAATCCCACTTGTTAACTGCAATAATACAAGCCTTTCCCTGTTCAAGAGCAATACCTGCAACCTTTGAATCCTGCTCGGTAAAGCCTTCGGCGGCATCAATCATAATAACGCAAACATCTGCCCTTTCAACCGCCATTTTTGCTCGAAGAACGCTATATTTTTCAATTTTATCATAAACCTTGCTTTGACGTCGAAGACCTGCCGTATCAATAAAATTATACTTAGTATCTTCGAATGTGAAATTAGTGTCTATAGCGTCTCTCGTTGTACCCGCTATATTAGAAACAATTAACCTTTCTTCACCTAAAATACGGTTAATAAGCGAAGATTTACCCGCATTAGGCTTACCTATTACGGCAACGCTTATAATTTCTTCGTCTTCTTTTTCGAATGCTTCGGGTGAAATATGCTCAAAAACCGCATCAAGCAAATCGCCCGTGCCATGCCCGTGAGCCGCAGAAACTGCAACAGGGTCGCCAAGACCTAAATTATAAAACTCATAAAACTCGGCCGGCACCTCGCCAACACCATCACATTTATTAACGCACAAAACAATAGGTTTGCCCGAACGCTGCAGTATTGTTGCAACCTCCATATCGGCGGCTACAACACCGCTTTTAAGGTCTGTAACAAAAATTATAACATTAGCCATATCAATAGCCAGTTCGGCCTGGTCGCGCATTTTAGAAAGAATTATATCATCAGTTTTAGGTTCAATACCGCCCGTGTCAATAAGGGTTATTTCTTTGCCAAGCCATTCGGCATCACCGTAAATACGGTCCCTTGTAACGCCGGGGGTATCATCAACTATTGAAAGCCTTTTACCTATTAACTTATTAAACAGCGTTGATTTGCCCACATTCGGCCTTCCAACAACCGCAACAATAGGTTTTGCCATATATTTCACCTAGCCTTCTATTAGGGCTTTTATAAATTCTGCCCCATCATTTTTAACCGCCTTAACAGTTACATTTAGCTTTTCCGCCAACTGCTTTACGGTTACATCATCTAAAAATTTATCCTTTTCGTGTCTAAGCATATTCTCAGAAATCAAAAGTACATCGCCTACATTTTTGTCTTTAAGCTGACTTTCGATATCTCCGCCTGTAACAAGACCTGTAACAGTGATTTTACCACCAAAAAACTCGTTTTTAATAGCATACACCTGACAGTTTAAATTATGCCATTTTTTGGCGACAATGTCAACCAATTTTTTAATTAGTGGGTATGCCGCCTCGCCCGTTGCAACAGTTATTTTTTTGTTATGCTTTATATCACAGCTTGAAAGCTCTTCAATAGTATCTAATGCCTCGCTTAAAAACAGCGACCACATACCAACACCATTTTCAAGCTGCATAAAATCTTCATAGAATTCCGCACTTGGAATTTCGCGCTCGGCCAAAAGATAAAATTCGTCTGCCGCAAAAACCTTTCTCTCGCCGAACTTTGCTACACATTCATCACCAATACGGTGCATTATGTCTAAAACAGCACCTGCCGTTTGTTTATTAAATGGCTCTAGCTTTGCAAGGTTTTCTCTATGACCTGTAAGTCCTACCGGCACCGCCGCTATACAGTGAACTGTTTTAAGCGCTATAAGGTCACTTAGCGTATGTTCTAGTTCCTCTCCATCATTATATCCCGGGCATAAAACTAACTGGCAGTTAATTTCAATACCTGCCTTCGCAAAGCGATAAAGCACCTTTAAAGCATCACCAGCAAAACGGTTATTCATCATTTTACACCTTAGCTCAGGATTTGTCGTATGCACCGAAACATTTATAGGGCTTATATGAAGTTTAATTATTCTATCAATCTCGTGCTCAGTTATATTTGTAAGGGTTATATAATTGCCAAACAAAAAGGAAAGGCGCGAATCATCGTCCTTAAAATAAAGCGTCTCCCTCATACCCTTTGGCATTTGGTCAATAAAACAAAAAATGCAGTTATTTTTACAGGTACGTTTACTGTCCATAAGATATGTTTCAAAATTAAGGCCAAGCTCCTCGTACTCTTCCTTTTTAATCCTGAAACGGCGAAGCTTACCCTCGGTTTCCACCAAGAGTTTAAGCCTTTTTTCATTTTGATAAAAGCGGTAATCTAAAACATCTAAAATTTCCTTACGGTTAATTGAAATCAGTTTGTCTCCACCCTTAATTCCAACCCTTTGACAAGGGGAATTTTCGGTAACAGATTTAATTATAACTGCCACTTTTTTCTTCCTTTCATACAAAAAAATAGAGAAGGAATGTTCCCTCTCTATCATTTTGCTACGCAGATAATTGGTTTAATACAAATTAAGCCTCTACCTTAACTACCTCACGGCCATCATAATAGCCACAAGCGGGGCAAAGTCTATGAGGTCTTTTGTATTCTCCACAATGAGAACATTTAACTAGTGCAGGAGCATTAATTCTCCAAACGTTAGAACGTCTTTTATCGCGACGTGCTTTAGATGTTTTTCTCTTCGGTACTGCCATTTGTAAGGCACCTCCTTAAACTAAGTAGTTATCAATCTTCGTCTTCTAAAAGCTGTAATAAAGCTTCTAGGCGTGGGTCAACACTTTTGGTCTGGCATCCGCAAGAACCTTCATTCAAGTTCTTGCCGCATACGGAGCAAATTCCTCTACACTCCTCGCTGCAAAGATGCTTCATTGGTAGCGCTAAAAGGATTTCGCTTAAACAAACCTCATATAAATCAAGCTTATAATCTGAAACTAAAAGAAGGTCGATATTATCTTCCTCCGCGAGTTCGGTAACCAGTACACGATTTACGGGAATTTTATACTCATGAGTAGTTTCAGTACCACAACGGTCGCAAGGTTTTGTAATTGTGACAGCACATTCTACCGAAAGCTCGGTAACACCTGCTTTATTAACAACTTTACCAGAAACCAAGGTTTCTTTACCAAAAAGCTTTTCTCCCGAAAAAACTTCACCTGTAAAGTCTAAAACAGCGTTAACATCAATAACCTTCGCGTCGCCGCCCAGCAACCCTTTTAAGTTTAGAACCATAGGTTCACCCCAATTGCACAACAAATATTATATCGTTTTAATATCTATTTGTCAAGAATAAAAATCAAAAAAGGCAAATTTAGGTATGTTTTATATAAATATCAATATCAAACTTAAAATTATTATCAATTCTTAATGATTAAAGCAACAAAAAACAAACCTAAAAACCCAAAATCACCTGCCGACAAAGCCGACAGGTGAAAATCTAAATATTAGTTACGGTTGTTAATCATATCGAAAAGTTCGGTATAAACAACATCCTCTTCCGATGAAGCATCAGAATTGCTTGAAAGAATGTCTTCAAGTGCGCCTGCAGCGCCCTCTTTCTTTTCTTTCTTCTCGCCAAGACCTGTTGCAATAACAGTAATCTTAACGGTATCTTCAAGAGTTTCGTCAAGCTGAGTACCCCAAATGATGTTAGCATCGGGATGAGCCATTTCAGAAACGATAGAAGAAGCAAGAGTAACCTCTTCAAGACCAATATCAGATGAACCTGTGATATTGATGATAACGCCTGTTGCATTATCCATAGCAGTTTCGATAAGAGGACTTGTGATTGCAGCTTTTGCAGCCTGCTCAGCCTTATCTCTACCTGTAGCAACACCAACGCCCATATGTGCTTGACCGGAATCGCTCATAACTGCCTTAACATCAGCAAAGTCGAGGTTAATAAGAGCAGTTGTTGTAACGAGGTCAGAAATACTTTGAACACCCTGACGAAGAACGTCATCAGCAGTTTCGAAAGCATTTTTAAGTGTGATTTTTTGTTCAGAAACAAGATGTAAACGCTCGTTAGGAATAACAATTAAGCTATCAACACATTCACCAAGAGAGGAAATACCTGCATCAGCCTGAGTCATTCTGCGTTTGCCTTCAAAAGCGAAAGGCTTAGTAACAATACCAACTGTTAAAATACCAAGTTCTTTAGCAAGAGCCGCAACAACAGGAGCTGCACCTGTACCGGTACCGCCGCCCATACCTGCGGTAATGAAAACCATATCAGCGTCTTTAATAGCTGCAGTGATTTCGTCTTTAGATTCCTCAGCTGCTGCACGGCCGCGCTCGGGGTCGGCACCTGCGCCTTGACCTTTAGTAGCCCTTTCGCCGATTTGGATTTTTGTGTCTGCCTTAGAGAGGAATAATGCTGCACGGTCGGTATTGATTGCTATAAACTCAACACCCTTAACACCTGCATCTACCATGCGGTTGATAGCGTTACCGCCACCGCCGCCAACACCTATAACCTTAATTTGAACAACCTCATCCATTAATTCATTAGAAACTTCAAATGGCACTTTTATCATCCTTCCAAATTTATACTAAATAAGCTATTATTACACACAAGTAATAATAACACAAAATACATAAGATTTCAACATATTTTTTCAAAAAAATAAATATTTTATAATTTTTATTTAATTGTTTCTTGTTTGAAAATTCCTCTTGGGTCTTCTGCCGTCCAATATGACAAATCTATTCTACCTGTAAGGTCCTCATTTATATTATTAATCATCTCATCAAGATGAAGAAGTTTATTTTCTAAATTCGCCGCCGAACCTAATTTTACTATAAATCTATCCTTAATTTCAAATGTAATATTTGCCAGATTGGAAATATCAAGTTTTGAAACAGCATAGCTTTTTTCTTTTAGAATATTCAATATGCTTTGTGCATTCTTCTTTGCATCGGCATCTTTGAACTGAATTATATGCCCTAAATCGCCTTTTTCAATTTCACAACCAGTTACACCTACTACATCTTTCGGTTGAGACTTCACCTTCTCTAAAACCTTATAATCTGTATCGCACAAAACATAAATATTACCTTGTTTAAAACACATAAAAGGTTTGCCTTTTTCGACCTCTAATATCACAGTTCCAGGAAGTTTTCTTTTGATTTTCACTTCTTTTATATAAGGGAGCTCAGTAGTAACCTTTTCTTTCGCACCCATGGGTGAAATGAAAATATTTTTACCCTTTTCTATACCCGATGCCTCAACAACTTGCTCTGCAGTATACGGGTCAGGATTCCTAATAACTATAGACTTGACAGGGAAAAAAATTGTAAGCGATAACACGCATAAAACAAGTACACACAAAATACAAAACACGGCAAAAAGTCTTTTAATTGCCTTCCTTCTTCTTGCCTTTTTTCTTTCTTCGCGTTTTCTTTTTATTTCAAGCTTTTTCGCTGTGCGGTCATCCATAATTTCACTTCCCTTTTAGTGTTTAACAATATCGGCGCCAAGCGCACTTAAATTCTCAACTATATTTTCATACCCACGCTCAATGTGATGTATTTTTTCAATATTTGTTGTTCCTCTTGCTGTCAGAGCTGCAACTAAAAGTGCTGCTCCGCCTCTTAAATCTGTACACTGAACATTTGCACCCGAAAGACCGTTCACACCCTCAATAACTGCCACTCGACCATTTGTGGTTATCTTAGCGCCCATTCGGTTGATTTCATCAACAATTCTATATCTGTTTTCAAATATATTTTCAATAAACATTGAACTTCCATCGGCAACAGTTAGCATCGCTATAAAGGGCGAGCCCGCGTCGGTCGGAAAGCCGGGATATGGCAAACTGCGAATTATTGGAATTCTTTTCAGTCTAACCGGTGCAGTTAGCGTAATATTTTTTCCGTGCACCAAAATATTACATCCCGCCGTTTTAAGATTTGATAAAATCGGTGTTAAATGTGCGGGCAAGGTATTTTGAACTGTTATTTTTCCGCCTGTTATTGCCGCCGCAGTTAAATAGGTTGCGGCCTCTATTCTATCGGGAATAACGGTATGCTCAGTATCGCCAAGCTCCTTTACTCCTCTGATTTCTATTCTATCCGACCCGGCACCTTGAATGTCTGCGCCTGCGCGATTAAGAAAATCTGCCAAATCGCTTATTTCGGGTTCTCTTGCCGCATTATGTATAACCGTTTTTCCCTGTGCAGTAGATGCGGCTAAAATAATATTTTCGGTTGCCCCAACACTTGGGAAAGAAAGGGTTATTTCGCTTCCTTTTAGCCCATTTTTGCCGTCACAAACTAAAAGACCGTAATCTTCTTCAATTTTAACCCCTAGTTCTTTTAGGGCGCTAAGGTGCAAATCTATCGGTCTAGGGCCAAGCTCACACCCACCGGGGCTGCTTAAAACTGCCCTTTTATTTCGTGCAATTATTGCCCCCAAAAAGACAATCGAAGAACGCATTTCACGCATTAAATTATCGGGAATTTCAAAACCGTCTAAATTACTTGAATCAACAGTTACTGTATCTTCGTCCCTTTCTACCGTTGCGCCTAAATGCTCTAAAATTTTTATTGCTGCAACAGTGTCGGAAAGCAAGGGGCAGTTATGTATCACGCTTTTTCCTTTACACACAATAGCTGCTGCCAAAATGGGAAGTGCGCTATTTTTCGCTCCATGCAGTTTAACATAACCATTTAACTTTTTACCGCCCAAAACCGTTACCAAGGACATATTCATCGCACCCTTCAATAAAAATAGAACCTATTTTTATTTTATGCTGCAATGAAATTTTGGTGTTTTAATTATATCTTGTATAAAGCTTCATAAGTTCTTTATAAATTCTTTCGGTTGAATCAGTTACTGCGGCTGTACCCGCTTTTTCGCCCATTTTCTTAAGAGCTTCTTTATTATATATTAGCCTATCTACAGTTTTAAAAAGAGTTTCTCCAGTAAGGTCTTTTTCTTCAATAACCTCGGCGGCACCAATCTTTTTAAGGGACATAGCGTTATGGTACTGATGGTTTTCTGCCACATACGGAGAAGGTATTAAAATCGCGGCTTTTGAACAAATTTCAAGCTCGCTGAGGCTTATGGCCCCCGCCCTTGAAATTAAAAGGTCGGCCGCCGCCATACACTCACCCATGTTGCTTATATAGTCTTTAACTATAACGTTCTCGGCATTTAAATTAACACCGTTTTTTCTTAACTCCTCAACAACCGCGTTATAATTTGCCTTGCCTGTTGCATGAATGAAAATAATATCATTATCTTTCCATTTTTTTGCAATAAGATGGCAGACCGCTTTATTTATTGGGGTTGCGCCAAGGCTTCCACCCGAGGAGAGAATAACGGGTCTATCATCAATAGAAAGTTTTTTTCTACATTCATTTTTATCAAGCACGCCGAAATTGCTTCTAACGGGATTACCTGTAATCACAGGCTCTTTATTCATATTAAGACGAGGCTTTGCCTCGGGCATTGCAAGCATAACGGTATCTACCATATTAACCAGCATTTTTGTTGTAACACCCGGATATGCATTTTGTTCATGAATAGCAGTTTTTATTCCAAGCTTTGCAGCCATTCTTAAAACAGGACCGCTAACATAACCGCCCGTTCCAAAAACTATGTCGGGCTTTAAATCTAAAAGAAGCCTTCTACAGTAAGTAGAAGAGGTAACAACCTTATAAACTGCGCTAATATTTCTACCAACATTTTTAAGGCTTAGCTTTCTTTGAAACCCTGCGACGTCTATTCCATAAAATGTAAAGCCGCTTTCTTTTACAAGGCGCTCTTCCATACCGCCTTTTTTGCCTATATAACTAATTTTGGCATCAGGGTGTTTTTCTTTTACGTAACTTGCAACTGCAAGTGCAGGGTTAATATGCCCCGCTGTACCGCCACCTGCAAACAAAATGTGCATAATCAAGGCTCCTTTAAAAAAGTTATTCCTTTTCTAGTTTACTGCATCGCGAAATTGATAGTACAACACCCATTTCGCAAAGAAGTACCACAAGCGCCGTTCCGCCATAGCTGAAAAAAGGCAAGCTTATTCCTGTATTAGGCAAGGTGTTTGTAACAACCAAAATGTTAAGCATTGCCTGAAAACCAACCTGAAATACAAGGCCTACACACATTAGGCTTCCAAATCTATCAGGCGCATTTCTTGCTATTGTAAACCCGCGCCAAACAAGTGCACAAAACAGTAAAATTATAACCAAAGCACCTATAAGCCCAAGCTCTTCGCAAACGATTGAGAAAATAAAGTCGTTCTGAGGTTCGGGAACCCATAAATATTTTTGTCTTGACTGTCCAAAGCCTCTTCCAAAAAGTCCGCCTGAGCCTATTGCCATAAGAGATTGCAAGGTTTGATAACCTTTACCTGTTGCATCGGCTTCGGGATTTATCCAATATGTCAGTCTATCTAAGCCATATCCACTTGCCACAACCGCCACGCCTATAATAACAACGGGAATTCCAAGAAATATTAAATATTTGAATCTTATGCCGCCAACAATCATCATTATTATACCGATGCCGAAAATAATAATTGCAGCAGAAAGATGTGTTTCAAGCATAACAAGTATGCCTATTGATGCGGTAATAAGCCCCATAAAGCAAACGCCGTATTTAAACTCGCCCATTCTTTTATAGTTTTTAGAAATAAGGTGTGCCAAAAGCAAAACAAGAGCAAATTTACCTATCTCAGAAGGCTGAAAGGTTATTGGGCCTAAAGGTATCCAACGCTTTTGTGTTGCCCCGGGAACAAGCGGCGGCAAAATTAAAAGTGCGCCCAAAAGCACTACCGAAATACCATAAAGTATCCAAACAAATCTTCGGTAAAACCTATAGTTGATTTTCGATACCAAAAACATAAGTGCCACGCCTACTACGGCGAAAAGCAGTTGCCTTTTAATGTAATGATAACTATCCCCTTCCTCCACTAGCGCAAAAGCATAGCTCGAAGAGAAAAGCATTAAAAGACCGGTAGTGAGTAAAACAAAAATAAGTGTTAAAAAGCCAAAATCCATTTTACCTTTAAGCCAAAATTCGTTATTACTTTTTTTACGCTTAAGGTCTATTCGTTTTGTTTCTTCCATTTTGCTTTACCCCCTGTCATAAAATTTTTATAAATACTTATTAACGTACAAAATCACCGCTAAAAGCGCGCCTATAAGTGTAACAAAAGAAAAAACAAAAACAATTTTTTCTTCACTCCACTTACACATTTCAAAATGGTGATGTATTGGTGTCATCTTGAAAATTCGTTTTTTAGTTTTCTTAAAATATGCCACCTGAATAACAACCGACATTGCTTCAACTAAGTATACAACACCAATTAAAATCAGTAAAATCGGCGCATTTATCGCAAAGGAAAGGCCAACAACCATACCGCCCAAGAAAAGTGAACCTGTATCTCCCATAAACACCTTTGCAGGATGAGCGTTCCACATAACAAAACCTATTGAGGCACCTGCCGTTGCCGCAGAAATAAGGTTTGCACCGCTAAGCGATGCCATACTTGAAAGCACCATAAACGCACAGCTGACAACAAGTGTTACCGAGGAAGCAAGACCGTCAATTCCGTCGGTAAGATTTACTGCATTTATAAAACCATATACAAACAAAAGCGCAATCGGCCAGAAAATAAGACCTATTCCCCTTGTGATACTAACCTCGCCCACAAAAGGAATAAAGGTTGTTTGCATTTTTCCAAACAAAAGTAAAACAAGCAAATATAGGGTTGTTGCTATAAGTTGAGCAAAGGTTTTTTGACGCGCTGTTAGCCCTAAATTACGTTTTTTTACTACCTTAATATAATCATCGGCAAAGCCTACAAGACCCATAGTAAGCGCAAGTCCCAAAGCCGCAAGCCATCTTATCAAACGTTCAACTATTTTAACATCTCGCGATAAAACATCATCACTTATAAATGCGTACGCAAGACCAATTAAAACGGCTATCACAACGCCAATGATTATCATAATACCACCCATTGTGGGTGTTCCCTGTTTACCTTCGTGCCATTTTGGGCCGTCTTCCCTAATAGTTTGCCCGAAGTTTAACTTTTTCAAAAAAGGAATTGTCCAAAAACCTAAAAAATATACCGTTATAAATCCTATTGCTACAGTTATAATTGATGTAAAACTAAACATATTTTACTTCTCCTATCTAATGCTTTCCAAGGCCTCTTTAACAATTTCTCTTTCATCTAAATGAATTTTCTTTGTGCCAATTATCTGATAGGTTTCGTGGCCTTTACCGGCAAGAACAATTATATCTCCCGATTTTGCATGTCTTATAGCGTAATGAATTGCCTCAATTCTATTTTCAATAACCTTATAAGGAGTATGAATTCCTTTAAGACCCTTAGTAATATCTTCAATTATTGCCATTGGCTCTTCTGTACGGGGATTATCGCTTGTAACAATAACAAAGTTTGCAAGTCTCGCCGCAACCGCACCCATTATAGGACGCTTAGTTTTATCCCTGTCGCCACCGCAACCAAAAAGTACAACAAGCCTGTTTTTCTCACAATCGCGGAAGGTCGAAAGAATATTTTGTAGTCCATCAGGCGTATGTGCATAATCTATAATAACAGTAAAATCTTTACCTGTAGGAACGTTTTCTGCCCTTCCCTTTACGCCGTTTATAGTAGAAAGCGCGTTAGTTATATCCTCAATTGATATGCCGATTTCTTTGGCGCAAATTGCCGCCGCCAAAGAGTTATAAACTGAAAATTTACCTGAAATATTTAGCGAAATTCTTCCTATAACGCCAAATCCCGCCATATCATACTTTACTCTATCGTGAAAAATTTGAACATTTTTAGCGGTGAAATCGGCTTCGTCTGTTTTTGTGGAATATGTTAAACAGTTACACTCAACCGATTCGGCAAGTTTTTTTCCATATTCGTCGTCCAAATTGATTATAGCATTTTTTGAAACCTTAAAAAGCTTAGTCTTTGCCAAAAAATACTCTTCCATATCGCCGTGATAATCCAAATGGTCTTGGGTGAGATTTGTAAAAATACCTGTTTCAAACTCAATACCCTCAACTCTTCTTTGGTCAAGCGCATGAGAAGAAACCTCCATAACGGCATACTCACAGCCTGCTGCAACCATTTTTGCGAAAAGTTCTCTAAGCTTTACTATGCCGGGGGTTGTGTTATCCGATGGTATAACCTCATCGCCAACTAAATGTTCAACAGTGCCTATTAGGCCTGTTTTATGGCCATTTTCTTCTAAAATATGTTTCAAAATACTGCAAACCGAGGTTTTTCCATTTGTTCCTGTAACGCCGATTACCTTAAGTTTTTTAAGAGGAAAATCAAACTGCGCATCACAAAGCAATGCCAAAGCTTTATGAGTATCTTTGGTTACAATTTGTCTGTCAAGCTTTAAATCTTTCTCACAAACAACTACCGCTGCGCCCTTTTCTAAGGCAGACTTGGCAAAGTCGTGGCCATCATTTTGCGGTCCCTTTAGGCAGACGAAAATCGAGCCCTCTTTAACTTCACGAGAATCGTTTGTTACGTGTTTTATTTCAATATTTTCAAATTCTTTTGAAACGTTTTGCAGTATATTTTTAAGTTTCATTTGTTTTCCTTTCGCTATAATAAATGCTAAAATGTTATGCGCCAATATCTCCTGTTTCGTTACTTCTAAAGTAAACCTCTATTACGGTTCCCCTTTCGGTTTGGGTGTCCGCCGCAATACTTTGCTGATACGAAACAACGGCTTTTGATGTATTTGTATTACCCTTGAAAACAACATTAAGACCGTACTGTGCAGCCAATGTATTAACCTGAGAAAGTGTTAAACCTGTAAGCTTAGGCACCTTAACCTTTTCCTTCTCGGCAGTTTCTTCGGTATACAAAATTACAACACCTTTGTTGTAAACAGTACTTCCGCCCGAGGGAAGTTGTTTGATAACCTTTTCGCCGTTTCCTACAATCTTATAAGAAACTCCTGCGCTTACTGCAGCGCTTTTCGCTTCACTTACAGTTTTCCCAACCACATTTGGTATGGTTTTTGAAAGCTTTGCAGTTTCCTCTTCGGTATACTGCGGTTCATAACCCATATACGGTAAAATTTCCGATAAAATTTTACCTCCTACAGGGGCAGAAATTGTACCACCATAATAGTTATCGCCATGCGGTTCGTCTAATAGGAAAAGAAGTGCTATTTCGGGGTCATTCATTGGGGCAACGCCGCAAAATGAAGCGATATAAAGTCCGCTTTGACCACTCGAAAGCATTTCAGCAACCTTTTGTGCTGTTCCTGTTTTGCCTCCTACCCTATATCCTGCAACATAGGCGTTTTGTCCGCCTCCCGTTGCAACAACCGATTCCATAAGTGAACAAACAAGCTGTGAAGTTTCTTTTGAAACCACCTGTCTTTTAACGGTTGTTTTTATCTCTTTAACGGTTTCGCCGTTCTCATCAATGATTTTATCTACCACGTGTGGTGTTACAAGATTTCCACCGTTTACCGCCGCAGAAATAGCGGTTATAAGTTGAATTGGAGTGATTTTGAATGTCTGACCGAAGGCCGAAGAGCCTAGCTCGGTTGGACCCATATTTTCCTCTCTATGATACTGTGAAGTTGCTTCACCGGGAAGGTCTATTCCCGTTTTTTCGGTAAGACCGAATGCCTTAAAATACTTAGAAAATGTGTTGGCTCCAATAAGTTGACCCAAATTTATAAAATATGGGTTACAAGAAGATTCAGTCGCTTGTCTAAGATTTTGAACTCCGTGACCGATTTTCTTATGGCAATTATATCTTCTTCCCGCTATAACGATATATCCCGGACAATTACAGGTTGATTTTTCATTACAAACGCCCTCTTCAATACCTATTGCCGCAGTAATAACCTTAAAAACAGAGCCGGGCTCGTATGCGTCGGAAACAACCTTATTTCTCCATTGGCGGTTTCTGAGTTCTGCGAGTTTTTTACTTCTTTCCTCTCCCTCAAGCTCGTCAACTATCTTTTGTTCTGCCGCACTTAAGGTAAAAGGTTCATTGCAGTCAAAATCGCCCTTGGTGGCCATCGCCAAAATAGCCCCCGTTTTAACATTCATAACAACACAAGCGCCGCGTTCGGCAACCTTGTTGGTAATAACCGCCTCATCAAGATGTTTTTCTACAACGTACTGAATATACGAATCAATTGTCGTTACAAGAGAATTTCCGGGTTTTGGGTCTACAATTTTTTCATAACTAAACGGCATATCGGCGCCTACCGCATTTTTTGCCGCAACTACGCGCCCCGCAACACCGGTAAGTTCTTTGTCATATTTCAGTTCAAGACCCGAAAGTCCTTGATTATCTGTTCCAACAAATCCCAAAACTGTTGAAGCAATATTTTCTGAATAATATCTTCTTGTAGATTCATCTATGCCGATATAGTTGCTAAGCTTAAGGTCTGCGCCCTCTTTTAAAAATTCGCGAACCTTAGTTGTATCGCTTTCGTTAACGTTTTTCTTAATTTCAACATAGTAGCTAGATGTTTTGTCAAGCTTAGCCATAACTGAATCTTTTTCTAGCTCTAGTATTTCGCTAAGACCCTCTGCAAGTTTATTTTTAACAGTGCCCCTTTTTTCTTCGGGAATGGTTAAAAGGTCGTTTGGAGTTGCATATATTGTCCAAACCGTTGCGCTTTTTGCCAAAACATTCATATTGGTATCATATATTTTTCCGCGCTCTGCAGTAATGTATGCATCATGAAGCTGTTGGGCAGAAGCCTTTGCTTGATACTCTTTACCATGCAAAATCATTGTGTTAAAAAGGCTAACACCGGTACTACCAACAGTTAGAATAACCATAGTCAGCATAATAGCAGTTATTTTTTGTTGCATTTTTCTTGTTGGACCTATTTTACGCAAAGGTTTCACCCCCAAATTTAAAAAGTAACAAAAAGTCAAAATCCGCCAGTAAGATTACTGACGTTTTTTGATAATATTATTGATATGTTTGGCCATTACGGTTTATTCTCGGCCGAATATTCGCCCGAGCCTATAACCACTTTATCTTCCTTAACGGTACGAACGTAAACTATCTGATTTTTATCCATTTTACGCATACCAAGATTAATTGCGGCTTGTTCTAAATTCTTATAGGATATTTTCTGCTCAAGCTCGAAGTTTATAGAAGCCAAATAGCTTTCCGCTTCGTTTATGTCGTTATTAATCACCGCAATTTTATGCTCTGTCTCGTTTATTTGAGAACGAAGATAGATATTTCCGCATAGCATTAAAACAACAAACACAGTAACAAGTATTGCGCTTATCTTCCCTGTAACGCGAGAAGCCGCTTCTTTTCTTATACGGGCGCGTTTTCTCTCAACATCGGGAATAGTTGTTATGTTAGCATTTTTTGTTTTGGAATTCTCTATCTTTTCGGCAGGAGCAAAAAGCGAAAAATCATATGCTAATCCGTCCTGATAATATTTTAAATTATTCAATTTTGCTCCTCCTTTACTTTTAAAGTCTCTCTATAACACGAAGCTTTGCACTACGGCTTCGTGCATTATTTTTTATTTCTTCTTCGCTTGGAATAATCGGTTTTTTGGGGCAAAGCATTCCGTCGGGTGTTTTTCCGCACACACAAACCGGAAAATCAGGCGGACATGTGCACCCTACCGTATATCCCGCAAAGGTCTGTTTTACCATTCTATCCTCTAAGGAATGAAAGGTTATAACACAAAGTCTTCCTCCGGGTTTTAGTCTATAAAACGCCTTATCTAAAACCTCTTTTAAGGCGTCAAGCTCACCGTTGACCGCAATTCTTATTGCTTGAAAGCTCTTTCTTGCGGGGTGTCCGTCACGTCTTGCGGCGGCGGGATATGCGCGAGAAATAATGTCTGCCAACTGTTTTGTTGTTTCGATTGGCTTTATTTCTCTTTCCTTTTCAATAGCTTTAGCAATTTTAAAGGCAAATTTTTCTTCGCCGTATAGGGTAAGAATTCTAGAAAGCTCGTTTGCACTAAGGCTATTTACAAGATCTGCGGCGGTAACGCCGGTATTCCCCATTCTCATATCAAGCGGAGCATCGCCGTGATACGAAAAGCCTCGTTCTACATTATCTAGCTGATACGATGAAACACCAAGATCTAAAAGCATTCCATCAATTTTTTCTATACCCATATTGTCAAGGACCATGTCAAAGTCCTTAAAGTTTGAAAGAACTACCTGTGCGTTTAAGCCTTCTAGCCTTTTTGTTGCGGCTTTAATAGCATCGGGGTCTCGGTCAAGAGCAATTAACTTACCATTTTTAAGCCTATTTGCTATTTCAAATGAATGCCCGCCACCGCCCGCAGTACCATCTACGTATATTCCGTCAGGCTTTATGTTTAGACCGTCTATAGACTCACTAAGCAGCACAGAAATATGTTTAAATTCCATTTTTATATTCCTTAAAGTGAAATTAGAGGTTATATTCCTCAGCGATTATATCCATACGTTCCTCGCTGCAGCCTGCATCTTCACCGCTCCAGTTATCGGGACGCCAAATTTCAAAGAAATCGGACATACCTATAAAACTCGCTTCGCCTTCAAGATTTGCGAACTCGCGAAGCTTAAGCGGAATAAGCGCCCTACCCTGAGCATCACATTCGAGGGTTGTTGCGCTTGAATAAATTTTTCTTTTAAAATCACTTGCCTTTGCGGGAAGTGCGCGAAGCTTTTCATCAAGTACCTTCCACTCTTCCTCAGAATATACCCTAAGGCAAGGCCTACTATCAATACTGCGGCAAATTATAAAGTTTTCGCCAAGCTCTTCACGAAACTTTGAGGGAATAAACGCTCTTCCCTTTTTGTCAATATTATGTTGATATTCGCCGAAGAACATTTTTACTCCCCTCACTTTCACCACTTTTATTGCTTTGTGGTGGAATTTTACTCCACTTTCCACCACTTTTATAAATCCATTATAACACCTTTTTATGATTTTGCAAGTATTTTTTTAAATTTTTTTGATTTTTTTGATAAAAACAACAAAAAATGCAACACGCAATAAATTTCGCGTGTTGCATGCGTAAAAATATTAAATTTTCTGTTTATCTGTTTTCTTGTGCTTTTATTATCTCTTTATAATAATCTACCGCCAAAGGAAGTGTGCCAATTTCAATATTCTCATTTAACCCGTGCATACCGTCCATTTGTTCCGGACCATAGCAAACAGGACTAAATCTTACGCAGTTATCACAAACCTCACCATAAAACCTAGCATCAGTAGCACCCGTTACCACATAAGGCATAATCCCTACCCCAGGGAATATTTTATTTATGCAATTCTTTGTTATTTCAAAAGGTTTTCCCTCTAGGTCAAGAGAATTTGATGGATAACCTTTATATATAACCTCGGTTTCAATATCGTACTCTTTGGCAATATCTGTAATAATTTTAATGCTTTCGTCGGTTGACTGGTGCGGAATATATCTCATATTAGCCGCAACGAAAGCTTCTTGCGGAATTACATTATATCCGTCAGAGCCCGACTGCATAGTAAAAGCAATGGTGGTTCTAAGCATTGCCGCCGCCTGAGCGCTTATAAGCGGCATAACCTTCTTTAAAAGAGGTGCAAAAAGCCAAAGATTTGCAAAGACAAATCTAAGCCCAAAGCCTTCGGCATATGGGGCGAGATTTTTAAACATTGAAGTAACCGCAGGCGACATTTTAGATTTAAAAGGATATTTAGTTTCTACACGGGCAACAAACTTTGAAAGACGCGCAATAGGTGTATTTCTTTTGGGGGCGCTGGAATGTCCACCCGTACTTTTGGCGATAAATTTAAGGTCGCCATATCCCTTTTCAAAAACGCCCACAGCGGCAAATGTGCCCGGCACCCCGCCTATCGGGTCATTTATAAGGCTGCCGCCCTCATCACAAAGCATAAAAAGTTTAATGCCCTGTTCTTTAAGCCAAGCCGCAAGCTTTGGCCCTCCGCTACCGCCAATTTCTTCGGTGCAGCTACTCGCGAGATAAACATCACACTTTGGAACGTATCCCTCTTTAATCATCTCCTCAGCCGCCTGAAAGAAAGCCATTAAGCTACATTTTGTATCAGCTGCGCCTCTTCCCCACACCTTGCCCTCGGCAATTGTGCCCGAAAAAGGCTCATACTTCCACTCGCCGCTTGCCTCTACGACATCCATATGGCTCATAATCCAAATTGGTGCCTTATCGGTTTTACCCTTCCATTTTAAAACAAGGTTGCCATCTATATTTGTTTTTTCACAAGTTTCAAAAACGGTGGGAAAAAGCTCTTTTAAAAGCTTATGAAACTCTAAAAACTTCTCTACACTTTGGTCGTTTCGGTTTGACACCGTTTCAAGCTGAACCATCTTAGAAAGCTTTTCAGCGTAAGTACTCAGTCTTTTATCATCCTTTGAATGCTCATAAAAGGTCTTCTTTTTTTGCATAAAAAGAGTTCTCAAAACAGCAATTAAAAGTAAAACAATAACTGCCACCAAAACTAAAAGCAAAGCATATCCAAAATACTTCATTACTCTTTCTCCCTTGTTTGCTTTTTAAATTTTATAAATGAATGTGCAATTGTAATTGCGCCGCTAAGAAGCATTAACATACCAACGCTTCCAATAAGAGATGGCACAAAAACAAAGAGCAAGGACATAACCAAAAGCGGAATTGCAACAAGGTGTTTACCCTTTCTGAAATATCTTGTAGCCATTGCACCAAAAAGTGCAGGCACAACATTAACAAACGCGGGTTTTAAAACCTCTGCCTCTAAAATAGGTGTAAGAGGAATAATAAGCGCAACGCCAAGAGCAATAATGATAGTTGTAACAAGCGAAGAGGTTGCAACCGAAATAGTTGAAACGATTTCATTCTCGGTTGTGCCCGTTTTTGTGCCCGCAATATCTTTAGCATTTATTGCGCAAGGTATTTTCATATTTATAAGATTTCCCGTTACAAAAGCAAGATAGCCCCCGCCTGCACCTAGCATTGGAGTATAAATCAAAAATTCAACTATACAGCTTGGAATGTAGATTATAGCAATTTGTGCAAAGCCTTTTAAAAAAGCAGGGAAATTTGGCGTTGCATCTAGCACGAATCCCATCAAAAAAGGAGCAGCCACCAAAGCCAAAACTGCAATAGAAAGGAAAATACGGCCAATAATATGAGTGTTTCTATTATATTTTTCTAAAAATGCATTTCTATTTTCTTGGTTCATTTATTTTCCCTCCTTAAAAAATAATATTTGTAACTACTGCAGCAGCCATACCAACAAGCATACTGCCCGCAATAGAGAAATTATCTAGCCATTCAATCTTCTTTTTCTCGGCAAAATAGTTAAATACAGCCATGGCTGCCGCCGCAAAAACGTAGGTTACAAGCTGCAAATATTCGCCAGTATATGTAACCTTTCCACCTGTAAACTGAAAAGCCTGTCCGATATAGCTGCCCGTATATGCCGTTATAAGACCTATAAACATAGCAATCATTGCATCGTCGCCAAAACTTTTACCGCTCTTATTTTTCTTAGGGTTAGCCTCAAGCCTTTTGCAGTAGCTTTTTCCGAAAAGTAGCATACAAATAACGCCCCAAATGATACCAACCGACATTAAAAGGGATATTGTTACAAAAGCTTCTGCCGTAATCTCATCGGCAAGGCCCTTAACAAGCCCTATACTTCTTGCAGCAATATCGGCAACGCTTGTTTCATAGTGAAGTGCACCAACAACCGAAAGCCTGAGCCACGGAAGAGGAAGTCCCAAAGAACCCGAAAGAGCAATTACACCAAGCAAGATGCTTATGCTTGGCAGTAAGGTAAAGGTAGCGCTTGAGGTTATGGTCTTTTTAAGCTTTGCCTTGTCCATACCAATTGCCACACCGGCTTTGTACGCTCTTATTAAGAAAACCAAACTATAAATCGCAATAAACAAGATTATCGACCCGCTTATTAAATATAAAAGCGGATGATTGAAAAGTTCCATCAATAAACACCCTTTCAAACTTAATATACATATATTATAAAGCCAAATCATATAAAAATCAACAAATAAAAAGAAGTGAAAATGATATAATGAAAATAAGGACACATATTGAAAAAAATTTGACTATGTGATAAAATTTAATCAGATAAACGTCTTTATTTTTTGTTTTGAAGGGGCGATTTTATGAAACTTACATTTTTAGGTGCGGCGCACGAGGTAACTGGCTCTTGCACACTTTTAAACGCAAATGGCAAAAACATTTTAATAGACTGTGGCATGGAACAAGGGGCAGACATTTACGAAAACTGTGACCTTCCCGTTCCCCCTACGGAGATTGATGCCATTTTGCTAACCCACGCCCATATTGACCATTCGGGCAAAATTCCCGCTATGGTTGTTGGGGGCTATAAAGGACCGATTTACTCAACCGAAGCCACCTTTAAGCTTTGCGAAATAATGCTTCGTGACTCGGCACACATTCAAGAATTTGAAGCAGAATGGCGTAACCGAAAGGCAAAGCGTTCGGGCGGCGAGGAATATGTTCCTTTATACACTTTAAAGGATGCAGAAGCCTCTCTTTCACTTTTTAAACATTCGCCTTATCATAAAGAAACCGAGATTTTTGAAGGAATTAAAATCTCCTTTTCAGACGCAGGGCACCTTTTAGGCTCTGCCAGTGTTTATATTACCGTTACTGAAAACGGCTTTACAAAAACCTTGCTCTTTTCGGGCGATTTAGGTAACACAAACCGCCCCTTAATTCGCGACCCAGAAATGCCTAATAAAGCAAACTACGTTGTTATTGAATCTACCTATGGCGATAGACTTCACGGCGAGCGCCCCGATTATATTAAACAGCTTACTGACATTTTACAAAAAACCTTCGACAAAGGCGGCAACGTAGTAATTCCCTCTTTTGCCATTGGAAGAACACAAGAACTGCTCTACCTTATAAGAACAATTAAAGAACAAAATCTTATAAAGGGTCACGAAAAATTTCCCGTTTATGTTGACAGTCCTCTAGCCGTTTCGGCAACCAATATTTATTCTTCGGGGCTTACAGATTATTACGACAGCGAAACGCTTGAGCTTTTAGATAAGGGAATTGACCCTATAAATTTTGATGGACTTCGTTTATCTCTTACCTCTGACGATTCAAAGCTAATCAACGAAGACATATCCCCAAAGGTTATTCTTTCGGCTTCAGGTATGTGCGAGGCAGGTAGAATAAGGCACCACCTAAAGCATAATTTATGGAAGAAAAATTCAACCATACTTTTCGTTGGATATCAGTCAGAAGGTACTGTAGGCAGAAAACTTTTAGATGGTGCAACTTCGGTTAAGCTTTTTGGTGAAGAAATTGCCGTAAACGCCAGTATTGAAACTATTGCGGGTATTAGCGGCCACGCCGATAAAGATATGCTTTTAGAGTGGCTTTTCAGTCTTAACGAAAAGCCTGAACACGTTTTTGTAAACCACGGAAACGATACCGTTTGCGATAGCTTCGCCGAAGCTATTACAGATAGACTGGGTTATAAAGCGACTGCACCTTATAGCGGCGATGCTTTTGACCTCGTTACAAACGAATGTATAGAAAAGGGCGCAATTGTTAAAATTGAAAAGGCGCACGCGGCACGTATACGTGCTAACGACCTTTATGAAAAACTTGTTTTGGCAGGAAAGCGTTTAATTAAGATTATTGAAAACTGCAAAAACCGTTCAAACAAAGATATAGCGCGGCTAACCGACCAAATCAACTCTCTTTGCGATAGATATAAATAATACCACAAGTGAAGAAAATAATATGCACCCCAAAAGTGTCTGACTTTTGGGGTGCATATTTTTTATGCTATTTAATCATTTCATTAAATTCTTCTTCACTTATAACCTTAATGCCCAATGCATTTGCTTTATCAAGCTTGCTTCCCGCTTCTTCACCCGCCAAAACGAAGTCTGTTTTCTTTGAAACCGAGGAAGACGTTTTCCCACCAAAGCTTTCAATAATTGCTGCCGCCTCGTTTCGCTTATAGGTTGGAAGAGTTCCGGTTAAAACAAAGGTCTTGCCTTTAAATCTTGTATCAGTAATTACAGTTTTTGATTCCATATTGAGACCGATTTCCGCAAACTTTTTAATAAGATTTTCGGTTTGCGGAAGCCTTAGAAACTCATAAAGGCTTTCCGCCATTATTTCGCCAAAGCCATCAATAGCAATAAAATCTTCCAAACTGCTATCTAAAATGTTTTGCATATTTTGCATCGTGTCAGCAACAAGCTTTGCCGCCTTTGCGCCAATGTGCCTTATTCCAAGACCAAAAATAAAGCGATATAAATCATTATCTTTCGATTTATTTATCGCCGCTATAAGATTTTCGGCAGACTTTTCTCCCATTCTTTCCAAAGAAGCGATATCCTCTAGCTTTAAGGTATATAAATCATAAGCGTGTTCAACAAGCCCGTTTTCAAGCAAAAGCTCTACTACTGCAGGGCCAAGTCCCTCAATATCCATTGCGTCACGACTTGCAAAATGTATTAAATGTCTTGTAAGCTGAGCAGGACATTCGGCATTGGTACATCTTACAACCGCTTCGCCTTCTTCTCTATAAACAGGCGCCATACAAGAAGGGCAAAACTGCGGCATTTTAAAACTTTCGCTAGCATTTCCGTGTTTTTTCACACCAACAACCTCGGGTATAATATCCCCCGCCTTGCGAACTACTATGGTGTCCCCTATTCTAATATCCTTTTCGGCAATAAAATCTTCATTATGAAGCACAGCACGGCTAACAGTTGTACCCGCAAGGGTTACGGGCGAAAACTGTGCCGTTGGAGTTAAGGCCCCCGTTCGGCCGACATTTATCTCAATTTTTTCTAAAATTGTTTCTTTTTCTTCGGGCGGATATTTATAGGCTATTGCCCATTTAGGGAATTTAGAGGTACTGCCAAAATCATTTCGCTTTTCTATACTGTCAAGCTTAATAACGGCACCATCAATATCAAAGGGTAGCTTTCCCCTTTTTGCACCAATTTCTTCTATAAAACTAATTGCCTCATCAATTCCGTTTGCCTTTTTATAAAAAGGTAAAATCGAAAAACCAAGAGAACTTAAAAACTCAAGCGACTCGGTGTGAGAGACAAAAACCTTACCCTCAATTTTTTGAACATTAAATACAAAAATAGAAAGCTTTCTTTCGGCAGTGATTTTAGAATCTTTTTGCCTTAATGAACCTGACGCCGCATTTCTTGGGTTTTTGGCAGGACTGAGTCCCTCGTTTTCTTGACGTTTTACAAGCTCATTAAACATTTTATGGGACATATAAACCTCGCCCCTTACCTCTAACTCACCCAAAAAGTCAATAGTTTTAGGTATATCCTCAATGGTAAGCAGGTTGGCGGTAACATCCTCTCCAACAAGGCCGTCGCCCCTTGTAGAGCCACGGAAAAACTTGCCGTTTTTATATTCTAAAGAAACCGAAAGACCATCAATTTTAGGTTCAACCGAAAAAATAGGGCTCGCCTGTTCTAAAATTCTTTTTTCAAACGCTTTAAGCTCATCAAAGCTAAAGGCGTCTTGAAGACTTTCCATCTTAACCGCATGTTCTACGGATGCAAAAAGCCTGTTAGCCGCACCGCCAACATTTACTGTAGGAGAATCAGGCAGTGCATACTGAGGGTACTGTTCTTCAAGACTTTTAAGTTCCCTTTGAAGCATATCATACTCAAAGTCAGATATTTCAGGGCTATCATAGTTATAATACCTATCGCTATGGTATTTAAGCTCAGCAGTTAATTTTTCAATTCTTTTTTTAATATCCAAATTTTCCAAATTACCATCCCTTTTTTAATTTAACTCTGCCCTATAGTCAAACAAATCATTCGTAAGCTCTTCGTTTGAATTTAAAACATTGGTATATGCATCAGGCACCTTGCCCGAAATAACAGTCTGAGAAAGTATGTAGTTAGTTTTTACCGTTTTAGAAACCTTATCCCAAGGTATCAAAAGATATACTTCAGTTTCAACATTTAAATAAATTGTGTGCAGTGTGTTATTTACTCCTGCCGCCTCAAATTTACTTTCAAAGCTAGACCTATAATTAGCCGAAGCCTGTAGTTTAAAAGGTATCTTAGGTCCCCTGCCTAAAGTATATTCGTTGCCTATTAAACTACCAAGCGGAACCTTGACGGTGAAAAACTCCCCCTGCTTTGAAAGGTTTTCTTCCATTTGTTTAATAAATGAGGTTTTTACAAGATTTAGCGCATTTGTATCAACCTCTATTGAACTAACCGCCAAGCTTTCGTCATAAACAACTTCACTTATTTTAGACATATCGGGTATATCTTCATCGCTTAAAACCTCCCCCATTGCCTTTTCCATAAAGTTTTGAATTATGCTTGTAGCAATAGTCAAGGGATAGTTTCCTATAATGTCTTTAGCATATCGGTTAAAGCAAAAAATAAACGCAATAAAAATAAAAAGGCACACGGAGAAATTTACTAAAAACTTTTTGCGCCTTTTTTTCTTTGCAAAAGACTCAGTAACACAGTATCTCAAAATATGCACCCACCTTCGTATTATATTTTACGAAACATACGAAAAAGGGTGCATAATTTTAAATATATGAGGTTTTGCCAATTAAAATAAAGCCAAAAATCTAACTATTTCATCTCGGCGCACTTAATAATTAAGTCGGCGGCGTTGTCGATACCAATTTCGCCGTTTATACAAATGTCGTATGCGGTGGCATCGCCCCATTTTGTTTCTGAATAATAGTTATGATAATTAGCGCGTTTTTTATCGGTCTTTTTGATAAGCTCCATAGCAACATCTTTTGAAATTTTTTCATACTGAGCAACTCTTTCAGCTCTATAGTCGCTACTAGCATGAACAAATACACTTAAAAACTCTGCATCATCCTTCAAAACGCTTTCGGCACAACGGCCAATTATAACGCAAGGACCCTCTTTTGCAAGGTCTTTAATTATGTTGCTTTGAATAATGAAAATTTTATCGCCAATTGGCAAATCCGGCACCCCTGCAAGAGTGGGACCATAGTTGTATGCGCCAAGAGAAAGTGAATATAAAAAGCTGTTAGTAGGCTTTTCGTCATAATCGTTTAAAAACTCATGACTGTAACCGCTTTCTTTTGCAATTTTTCTGATAATTTCTTTATCGTAAAAGGGAATGCCGAGTTTTTCAGCAACAGCTTTACCAATAGCCCTTCCCCCGCTACCGAATTGACGTCCAATTGTGATTACCATTTTTTTCATACTAAAACTCCAGACATTTAGAAATTTATAAAACAATTTGCAAAAATAACAAACCTTTTATCCACTAGTATTATAACATATTACCCAAAAGTTTACAAGATAATTCCAAAATTTTTACATATTTTTTGTAGCATTTTTTGAATTTCTGTTGGTTTGTCAATGATGTGTTACAAAATTAGAAAACTTCGCCGTTAGAGATAAAAGCTTTGATGTAATCGGCAGGAGATTTCCAATTAAGAGGACGCATAGGAAAATTATTGTATCTTCTGTTGTGAACAGAAAGTTGCTTTTTAAAATCTTCAAATGAATAAAAAGAATGTGTAGCATAAAAATATTCGTTATCTTTACGGTGAGAACGCTCAACCTTTCCGTTATGTCTGGGTGTGTACGGAGCAATAAGCTTATGTCTTATGCCCCACTGTTCGAGCGTACGCTCGAACAGTGTGGGCGTCGGCTTTTGGGTGTTACCTAATTGCTTTGTAAATTCCATACCATTATCTGTTTGAACACATTCAATCTTGAACGGAAATTTCTCTATTAAATGCTTTAAGAACTGTGCTGATGAATATGAACTATGCTCCTCAAAAGCCTCTAAATAGCGAAATCTTGAGTACTCATCAATAGCGGTATATTGGTAAAACTTTTGTCCTTTTGCTTCACCTACTATACAAGATTCGGGCACAAATTTTACATCTATTTGCACTCTTTGTCCCGGATATTGCATCTGCTCGTATGGTTTAGGTATATACTTCGGATTCGGTGGTTTGACCACCATTTGTCCTTGTTTGCGTAGAAGGCGGTATAACCCCGTTACAGAACGTGTATAACCTCTCTGGCGAAGTTTTACCCAAAACACAACCAAACCTGCATTGGCGTTTCTTTTGCGCATATCTGCTATTAGTTTTAATTCTTCAGGTGTATGCTCGTTAGGATGATGTTGTGGTCTGTGTGACTTATCTGCTAATGATTGCAAAGTTCCGTCATATCTTTTCCGCCAGCGGTAAACATATTGACGATTGGTTTTGTATCTGATTGCTGCTTTTGTTACCCCATATTTAAAAGAATATTTAATTAATGCTTGACGATACAACATTGTTTGTGTTACAGTTTTCATGACGAATGGTTGATCCTCCTGTCTGTTTTGATTCAGCAACTTAACTGTAACACAGGATCTTCCATTCGTCACTTATTTTTTATTAACTACTGTAACACATCTATTGTAAACCTACA
>JAZSOH010000025.1:0-130190 GCA_045536815.1 Acutalibacteraceae bacterium
ATTACTATTCTTGTGTCAACGGTTTGCGGCTTTATGATGATGACCGTGTTAGCGTTTTTTGTTCGTATGGTAATGTAGCTTAAAAACGTCGGTAACCTTGATAACCGTAACGCACTAGGTGTTTCGGGTAAGGTTTACCTCACTGTACCCGCTAACAGAAAGGGCGAAGGAAAGATAAATGTTATGTTGCAAGGCTCGTTTGTTGAGCGCGATGCCGTGACTGACGAAAACGAGGATATCCCTACAGGATGTGAGGTTGTTGTTACGGGTGTAAGTGGGCAAACAACCTTGGTAGTTAATCGTAAATAAGAACTAAATGTTCTTAAATAAATTTATGGAGGTTTAATTATGGAGTCAGGAGTAATTTTTTTAGTTTGTGCAATAGTTTTGATATTATTGTCATTCGTCATCTGGGCATGTTCACGTTATAAAAAATGCCCTTCCGATAAGATTATGGTAATCTACGGTTCTATCGGTAAGAATAAAGACGGCACAAACCGAAGTGCAAAGTGTATTCACGGTGGTGCTGAATTTGTAATACCGGTGTTCCAGTCATATCAGTTCTTGGATTTGACGCCTATTTCTATTCAGGTAGACCTTAAAAATGCACTTTCAAGACAGAATATCCGTATAGATGTACCTTCTCGGTTTACGGTAGGTATTTCTACCGAACCTGGCGTTATGCAAAATGCGGCAGAACGTTTATTAGGTTTGCAACTTTCTGAAATTCAGGAGCTTTCAAAGGATATAATTTTTGGTCAGTTGCGTTTGATAATTGCTACTATGGATATCGAGGAAATCAATACCGACCGCGATAAGTTTTTAGCGGCTGTAAGCAGTAATGTTGAAACAGAGCTTAAGAAAATTGGTCTGCGTTTGATAAACGTAAACGTTACCGACATAAGTGATGAATCTGGCTATATTGCGGCTCTTGGTAAAGAAGCTGCAGCTAAAGCTATAAATGATGCTAAGAAAAGCGTTGCGGAGCAGGAGCGAGATGGTTCAATTGGTGAAGCAAATGCACAAATGGACCAGCGAATTAAGGTTTCTGAAGCAGACTCTATTGCTATTCAGGGTGAAAATGAAGCGAAAATGAAGATAGCAATGTCTGAAGCGGCACTTAAGGAAAAAGAAGCAGAAGCACAGAAAATTGCAACTACAGCCGAAAAAATTCAAGCGGCAAAAGCTTTGGAAGAATCATACGCGGCAGAACAGGCCGCAGAAGAAGCACGTCGTTCCCGTGAACAAGCCACCTTAGAAGCAGATATTATCGTTCGTACCGAGGCAAAAAAACGTCAGCTTGAATTAGAAGCAGAGGCGGAGGCCGAACAGATTCGCCGTAAGGCAAAGGGTGAGGCCGATGCTATATATGCTAAAATGGAAGCCGAAGCACGTGGTGCCGAAGAAATACTTAAAAAGCAGGCTGCAGGTTTTGCGGAAATTGTTAAGTCTGCAGGTGGCGACCCACAGGCTGCACTCAAACTTTTAATTGCGGATAAGCTTGAAGATTTGATGCGTGTTCAAGTTGATGCTATTAAGAACATAAAAATTGATAAGGTTACTGTTTGGGACAACGGACAGAATAAAGACGGAAAGAATGCTACAGCAGGATTTATTTCCGGCATGATGCAGTCTGTACCGCCTTTAGAAGAGGTTTTCTCTTTGGCGGGAATGCAGCTTCCCGAAATTTTGGGAAAGAAAAAGGAAGAAACAGATGTTGCACCGGCAAAAATAGCCCAGCATTCGATTGAAGAGATCGAGCCCGAGCAGGAAGAACAATAATTGTAAATGTTCATGATTCTTTAACCGTCGCTAACAAAAGATGGTGTATTAAATTTTAAAAGCATTTGCGATTATTCCGAACTTGTAACTTTGGAAATTATTTTCATAAGTTACAGTTTCTTCATCAGAGGGAGCCAAGGGCGATTTGTCCCTAATTTAACGCAAGCATATAATATACCCAAGGCGGTGATGATATGAAAAAATTAGTATGTTTATTGTTGGTTGTAGTTCTTGTGTTTAGTTTTTCTGCTTGTGGTATTGAGGAAAAGCCGACAAGTAATACGGAAACGTTAAGCAATACAGAAACATCGGGCAATACAGAAACGTCGGGCAATACAGAAACATCGGGCAAGACGGAAACATCTAGCAAGACAGAAACATCTAGCAATACAGAAACATCTAGCAAGACGAACAGCGATTCATCATCAAATTCAGTATCATTAAATGAAACGCCTTTTGACAGCAGTACACAAAATCCCAACATCGACAGTGATGTGTCATCGTCAAATAATACTGAAACAAGTAGTTCAAAATCATATCAAATTTTGCCTGGAATAACAGATATGACACAAGAAGAATTAAGACCTAATTTTTGGTTGGGAAACAATAAAAAACTTTCGGATGATGTTCTTGTTGTTATATTATTTATTGATGATAATGAGAGCTATTGGGAAAAACAAGAAATTGATGATTTTACAGAAACAGCCATTAAACCGGCGTTAGCTTTTCTTGAAGATGAAGCAAAAAAACACAACAATAACCTGAAATTCAAAATTGAAAGCTTATCAAAATATAATACAAACAAGTCTTTAAAATATGATGGTACGGTGAATAAAAATTTAAATGTGGGCGGTTCTTCAAAGGATGTATTAGACCAAGTTGCACAAAAATTAGGGTTTGAGAATAACTGGGATATATATTCTTATTATAAAAATCAACAGGGAGAAAATGATTTGATTTTTTTGAATCTGCTAAATAAAGACGGTATCTCGTATGCACGAAATTGCAATTCTATCGGATATGCAGCTTATGCTGAGCATGCCGTTATCTTTAGAAGATATTTAGGTGAGGCAGTTCAAAAAGACAGGGCATCGACAGTTGCACATGAAATATTACATCTCTTTGGTGCAGAAGATATGTATACAACATTTAGCAGAGAGTTATTAGCGACACAATTTTATTATAATGATATAATGCTGCTTTCACCGGATTTATCTATATTAACATACTCTGTAGGAGATTTAACAGCGTACTCAGTTGGTTGGCATAATATACCACCGGAACTATGTTATAATGAGTTGTGGTGGCAATGAGAATAGTAGTACAATTGTTATGTGAAATTTCATAAAAAACTTCTTGTGGGTGAGAATAAAACGTTTCTAAAGCCAATAGGATATGGCTTAAAGAGTAAAAATTGAAAAATCCTCGGTTTTTGCCTAGTTCTTTTTTGGAAAGTAATAAGTAATAAGAACCTGACCCACCATCACAATTAAAATTGTGGGTGGGTGCCCAGAACCTTGTTACTCGCTTTGCTCGTAATATGTGAATAGTGAAGAAGTATTGCCCCTTTCTCGCTTTTATGCTATAATACACTTAAAGGTCAATGATAATTATGAAAAAACTTTTTGTTCTTGTTTTAGTAGTGTTTGTAGTATTAATAAGTGGTTGTTCGGCTCCAACAGACAAAGTTTTGGAATCGTTAGGAGAATATAAGTCGGAACAGTATTTTACAAGTGGCGGTTTTCAGGATTATACCGACTATGCGAAATATACTTATGAAGATGTTGATTTTAGTGAAAATGGGTTTTTTAACAAGATTTCATTCAATAGCTTAAAAGAGTTAACTGACCATATTGAAGATTTTGAAAAATGGGTTCAAGCTATAAAAGAGGCAGACCCTCAAAATGAAGTCGTTTTAAATTATGATTTTGATTCTTCTGTGATTTCTGATAACGATTATTTATACATTTATGACGATCCTGATTATCCTGAACTTGGAAATTATGATGTTTACCTTTTTGATATAGAAAAAATGACACTTTATTATTTTCACAATAATATATAAAGAAAATCAGGTTTTAAGATCGATTACGTTTTGAGTGTTGGCTCCCAAAATCCCGTTCACGCAAGTGGGCGGGATTTTTACTTTTTACTTATTCACTTTTAGTTATTACTTATATCAAACTCTTTATTGCCCTTATGACACGAAAAGTATCATATATGTTACGGGGAAAGGCTTTATTTTTCGTTTCTTTTTTGTTAAGTTTTAATTACAATTTAAAAGACAAAGGGGAATAAAAATGAAGGCAAACTATAAAAGACCGCTTATTTTAAGCATTATATTTCTTTTTACATTTTGTGTATGGACAATACTTATTATGAAAGTTGGTGTAAAGGCGGTAGGAGTGAACGGTACAAGCATTGGTTTTGCAACGCTCAACACATTGTTTCACTCACTAACAGGATTCCATATGGGCCTTTACGTTATAACTGACTGGTTAGGCCTTGTACCGATATTTATATGCGTCGGATTTGGCATACTTGGTCTTGTTCAACTGACAAGAAGAAAAAGTTTATTTAAGATTGACCTTGATATTATTTTTCTTGGGATATATTATATTATTGTAATAACTTGTTATGTTATTTTTGAAATGATACCGATAAACTATAGACCTATACTTATAAATGGATTTTTGGAAGCTTCATATCCGTCATCAACTACCTTATTGGTGCTAAGCGTTATGCCTACGGCGGTGTTTCAGGCAAAACGTAGGCTAACAAACATTTTTGCTCTTAGACTCATTACCATTATTACTAAAACTTTTTCGGCATTTATGGTGATTGGTAGGCTTATTTCGGGCGTACACTGGATTACTGATATTATAGGTTCGGTTTTACTTAGTGCGGGATTATATTTTGCATATGAATTTATTGTCTTGAAGACAGATAGAGGTATAAAAAATGGAATTTAGTGAAAAACTTCAGGAGTTTAGAAAAAGTAAAGGGCTCACCCAAGAACAACTTGCAGATATTTTATACGTATCAAGAACAGCAGTTTCTAAATGGGAGTCGGGCAGGGGATACCCAAACATTGATTCTTTAAAAGAAATATCTAAATTTTTCTCGGTTTCGGTGGACGAACTTCTATCGGGAGAAAAGTTACTGTCTCTTGCCGAAAATGAGAATAAATCAAACATAAGAAGCATATGTGATTTATTGTTTGGAATAGTAGATTTTTTATCGTTCCTTCTTATCGTATTGCCCCTATATCCCAACGCTGTCGGCGGATACGTTTATTCGGTTAACTTGTTATCTTATCAAAACGCTGTTCCTACAACTATATTTTTTTGTTGGGTGCTATTTATTTTGCTTATTGCTTTAGGTATTGTGAAAATAATACTGACAAAAATAAATATTAAAAAAGGAAGTAAAAATTTAATAAAAATATCAGTAGCTGTCGCTATTTTTTGTGTGGTGCTTCTTATGGTTATGAGGGTGCCTTATGCGTCGGTTTTCGCGTTACTGCTACTTATAATAAAGGGCGGTATACTTTTAAAGTTAGTAAAGTTATAGTTTAAAATATAAGAGCCGGTTTGATATTTGTTTTATATATAAAAAGACCTCGCAACGAATTGTTGCGAGGTCTTAGTTTATTTTAGATTAGTGAGTTCTAAAATCGAGCTTGCCGAGAGGATATTCTTTTTCGACCATTTTTGCGAGTTCGGCAGTATCGGTAATGCCTGTTTTCTCGCTCAAAATGTGGCTGTAAAGAGTAATCCAAAGGTCAGAAAGGTCGGTGTCTGCCTCTTTCATATCCGGCATTTCAAATGAAGGATTAAGAATTTCGGCAGCTTCGTTGTATTTATCAATCTTCATAAGCGCAGATGCAAGATAAAGCTTGATACGACCGTCTTCGCTCATCTCTTTTGGAAGGGTGGCATATGTATCAATCCATTTCTGATACTCGCCCGCTGCAAGATAGGTTGTGGCGGTATCAAGCACGATGCTTCTGCAGTTATTATTGATTTTAATTGCAGCTTCCATATATTTAACCGCTTTTTGTACGTCACCAAGTTCGTTACGCCAAATCATAGCGAGGTTACGGTTAACCCAAGCAGTTTCTTTAGTAGCCAAAGACTCTTCGAAGTATTTCTTGGCTTCGTCGAGAGCACCGTTTGCGTATTTCATAACGCCAAGGTGCATAAGGGAATACCAGTTGCGGTTTTCTTTATTCTCTAAGGCTTTTTCGAGTTTTTCTGCCCAAGCCTTGTCAACAAGGTAGCCTTCGGGAGCATAGGAGGTATCACGCTCAAGAGTAGCGCCGGTATCTAAAAGAAGCTGCCATTCTCTTTGAACTTCGGTCATTGAGAATTCGGGGAATTCAAACCAGTCGGAAATAGAAGGCTCGTTATTTTCGGCTCTTCTAAGATTTTCAAGAGCGCCCCAACCGGAGCCTGTGTTGATAAACTCACCCGGCTCGGCAGTTACAAGCTTGGCGGCCTCGAGGGTATTTTCCATACCGTTTTCGAAAATCTTTTCCATTGAAGCATCTGCTTCGTCAATAGCGCCAAACCAGTCGCCGTGGATTTTTTCCTTATCGGTGCTAATTGCGCCGTAGCCTTCAACCCAACTCCAAACGTCGCCTGCGGGCATAGGAATATGCTCAAGCTGTGTATGAGCAAGGCCGGCCTGAATTTCTACATAGCCGTCGTTAGTGCCGTCGGAAAGGAACTGATTCCAGTTACGTCCGCCGCCGCTTTGACCCCAAATAAAGAGTTTTCTACCAATAAGCTCTTTGGTGGAACACTGTAAAAGACCATAGCCTTCATCATCAACGGCCACAATCCACTTTTTACTGCTTCTCGGAACATCAAAGAAGAAGTCAAGCGAACGGCCAAAGTTTGCGGGATAGCTAACGTCGGCATCAAATCCGTCGGGAAGTTTTCTCTTATCAAGTGTATAATGGTTGTTGCCGAAGAAGTTAATGAATGTATCACTTGCGGGGGCAACAACACGAGTTTTCTTAACCTCGGGAACTGCAATGTTTGACCACCAATACATCCAAACCTCTTTACCTGTGCGGTTTTCGATACGTGGCCTTATGTATAGCATTTTAGAATCTTCAGGAAGCCAAGCATCATAACCGTATGCGCAACCACGGATACGCTCATACTCATAAATTCTAACACCTTCGCTGCCGTCAGACATCTTAAGCTTTCTTGCAAAAATAGAATCACAAGTGAAAGGATTGTGACCTTTAATTGAAACGTTGAATTCAACACCGCCGCTAAACCAAGCATTACGAAGAGCAAGGTTGCCGGGTTGGAAAACGGGGTTTCTATACAAAAGTTCTCTTTCTTTTTCTTTATCCCAAAGGGACCAAAGTCTACCACCGAGCTCGGGCAAAATAACAGCCTTTAAATATTTGTTTTCTAAAACAACAGCGCGGTAAACCTTATCTTTACGGTTTCTATCATAACCGTTTTGTTCACGGTAGGGAAGTAGAGTTGGAATCATACCGTCACCGATATAACGCTTATCCTCTTCGGGAATAGCATCGGTAACTTCAATCTTAGCGTGAATATATGCATTGTTTTTAATATCGGGAAGTGGGTTCTCTTCACCCATACCCGCAGAAGGGATTACGTATGGTTCAACGTAACATTTTGACATAAAAATCATTCCTTTCAACTTTAGGTCCATTCTAGGAACTCACCTAGCATACATACCTATATTTAATATACCTCAGAATGAGGTTTAAGTCAATGCATTTTAGCCTTAAATTTACATTTTTTATCCTTTTTTTCTTTTAGCGTTTGCGAGGAAGAACACGAAAAGAGAATTTTGTAGAAAAATACATATTTTTGATTAAAATTTTCTAAAACTATTGCAAAATGTGAAGATATACTCTATAATATATAGTTGTGAGATAGTACTCTAGGGTACTGTTTTTTGAGTTTATTATTTGACTGTAAGAGGGTTTAAAATGGCTAATAACGAAAAAATGGTAAAAGATATTACCGCAATGGACGAAGATTTTGCAAAATGGTACACCGACGTTGTTGTGAAGGCAGAGCTTATCGACTATTCAAGCGTCAGAGGCTGTATGGTTATTCGTCCTTACGGTTATGCTATATGGGAAAATATTCAAAGGCTTATGGACGGTATGTTTAAGGAAACAGGCCATGAGAATGTTTATATGCCTATGTTCATTCCCGAAAGCTTACTTCAAAAAGAAAAGGACCACGTTGAAGGTTTTGCACCCGAAGTAGCTTGGGTTACTCACGGCGGTAGTGAGCCGCTTGAAGAAAAGCTTTGCGTTAGGCCTACTTCCGAGACTCTTTTTTGTGAGCATTATAAAAACATAATTCATTCTTACCGCGATTTGCCGAAGCTTTATAATCAGTGGTGTTCGGTTGTACGTTGGGAGAAAACTACAAGACCTTTTCTACGTTCGAGAGAATTTTTGTGGCAAGAGGGTCATACAATTCACGCTACCGCAGAAGAGGCTAAGGCCGAGACGGTAAAAATGCTTAATGTTTATGCCGAGTTTTGTGAGAAATACCTTGCAATGCCGGTTGTTAAGGGTGTTAAGACCGCGAAGGAACGTTTTGCAGGCGCGCAGGACACCTATACTATTGAGGCGCTTATGCACGATGGTAAGGCTCTTCAAAGTGGTACGTCTCACTATTTTGGCGATGGCTTTGCCAAGGCGTTTGGTATTGAGTTTACAGGAAAGGATAATAAACCTAACACCCCTTTCCAAACCTCTTGGGGAACAACAACCCGTTTAATCGGCGCTATTATTATGACTCATGGCGATGATAACGGTCTTGTATTACCGCCTGCAATTGCACCTACACAGCTTGTTATTATTCCTATTGCTTCTCATAAACCCGGTGTATGTGAAAAGGCTGCCGAGCTTGAGGCAAGGCTTAAGGGCATTTGTCGTGTTACTACCGACAATCGCGACCAATCTCCCGGTTGGAAGTTTGCTGAGCACGAAATGAAGGGCGTTCCGCTTCGCCTTGAAATTGGTCCTAAGGATATCGAAAATAATCAGTGCGTTGTTGTTAGACGCGATAATAGAGAAAAATATTTTGTTAGTCTTGATGAGCTTGAGGCAAAGATACCTGAGCTTTTACAGGCAGTGCAAGACGGTCTCTATGAGAAGGCTTTAAATCGTAGGGAAACTATGACCTATGATGCAAAAACTTTAGAAGAGTTTTGCAGTATTGCCGACAATAAACCGGGTTTTATTAAGGCTATGTGGTGTGAGGATAGAGCTTGTGAAGATAAACTCAAAGAGGTTGCAGGTGTTACCTCACGTTGTATGCCTTTTGAGCAAGAAACCATTTCCGATACTTGTGTTTGTTGTGGGAAACCTGCTAAAAAACTTGTATATTGGGGAAAGGCGTATTAAGGTGATTATATGAAAAAGGTTATTTCTTTAATTCTTTCGCTTTTAACTATATTCAGTTTTGCCGCTTGTAAATCAAAAGACAGCGGTAAAGTTCTTGATTATGATTTAGATGAGTATATCACTCTTCCGTCTTATGATATTTTAGCTGTCGACGAAAACAGTAATGAATATAAGATGGGGCTTGAGTATAAAAACTATTCTAATATTCAAAACACAGGCGTAACTTTTGAACACGAAGAATTAACCGAAGGTGAGGTTAAGCCAAACGATACGGTTAATATTGATTATATCGGTAAAAAAGACGGTGTTGCCTTTGATGGCGGCACTGCCAAGGGATACGACCTTACCATAGGTTCTTCCAGCTTTATTGAGGGCTTTGAACTTGGTCTTGTTGGTGTTAAGGTTGGCGAAACAGTTGACCTTAATTTAACCTTCCCTGAAAATTATAACGCTACAGAACTTGCCGGCAAGGATGTTATCTTTACTGTTACTGTAAATAGCATTAGCCGTCCTGTTATGCCTGAAATGACTGAGGAGCTTATAAAAAAGCTTGGCTTTACTACGGAAAATGAGTATAAGGAGAATTTAGTAAAAACATATCTTTTAGATTTTGTTTGGTCTAAAACTGTTAGAAACACAAAGGTAATCAAATATCCTCAAAAAGAAATTGAGCAGTATATTGACGCTAATGTTGCTGCAATTTCGAGCGATGCAACAAATGCGGGGGTTACTCTTGAAGAGTATCTTTCAACCAACGGTCTTACAGAAGCCTTATATAGAGAGTATTTAGTAGACTATGCAAGGTCGTTTATTTTACAAAAAATGGTTTTCTATAGCGTAGCAAGAAAAGAAGGTATTGAAGTTTCAAATAGCGAACTTAAAGAGCTTTTAGAGGAAGCCTATGGAAGCGATGATGTTACCGAAGACGATAAGAATTGGGTTTACGAAAAAGAGCTTCAGCAAAGAGTTTGCGAATTTTTGATTAGTAAAGCAAATATTTCGTAATAATTAGGAGTATATAATGCGTGTTATCACAGGTTCAGCAAAAGGCAAATCTCTTATTACGGCCGAAGGCTTAGATGTTAGGCCTACACCCGACAGAGTAAAGGAAGGGATGTTTAGCTCCATCCAGTTTGACCTTGAGGGAAGAAGGGTGCTTGATTTATTTGCAGGTTCGGGTCAGCTTGGCATTGAGGCGCTTAGTAGAGGCGCAGATTATGCACTATTTGTCGATAGTAGTCCCATTTCGGTTAAAAATATTACCAAAAATATTGAAAATACGGGATTTACAGCAAGTTCTAAGGTTATAAGAGGGGATTTTGAGGCTGTTCTTTTAGGGCTAAACGAAAAATTCGATTTTGTTTTTCTTGACCCGCCATATGCCTCTTCGCATTTACTAAAGGCGCTAAGGCTTGTTCAAAAAAACGTTAGTTTAAACGGTAAGATTTTTTGCGAACATCCAAGCAATATAGAACTACCCGAAGAGGTTGATAATTTTATTAAACAAAAGTCTTATCGATATGGTAAGATACTTGTTTGTGTTTATGAAAGAAAGTGTGATGATAATGAATAACACTATTGCGGTTTGCCCCGGTAGCTTCGACCCTGTAACTCTTGGGCATATCGATATTATAAAACGTGCCGCTAATATGTTTTCAAAGGTTGTTGTAGTTGTCATGCATAATAGTGCTAAAAACCCCTGCTTTACTGCAGAGGAAAGGGTTGAGATGCTTAAACTTGCAACGGCTGACATTGAGAATGTAAGTGTAGATATGTATGACGGTTTATTGGCAGATTATACAGAAAAAATCGGTGCAGGCGCTATTGTAAAAGGCCTTAGGGCTATGTCCGATTTTGAGTATGAGTTTCAAATGGCACTAACAAATAAGAAGCTTAACCCCGCTACCGAAACGGTTTTTCTAACTACAAGAGCGGAAAATATGTATTTAAGCTCAAGTATAGTTAAACAAATCGGTAGTATGGGTGGCGATATATCGGACTTTGTTCCGAAGGTTATCAGAGAAAAAGTTATATCCAGATTAAAAGAAAAGGAGTAAAATAGTATGAATATGGAAGAAATGTTAGAGCAATTAGACGAGGTCCTTGAAACAGGTATGAAACTCCCCGGCAAAAAGACAGTTATTGATGTAGAAAAAATTCGCGCAATGATTGATGATTTACGTCTTAACATGCCTAGCGAAATCAAACAGGCAAGAGGTATTGTTGCAGACCGTACCGAAATCATCACTACCGCAAAAAAAGAAGCTGATACTATTATCAGAAATGCTGAGGAAAGAGCTAAAGCTTTAGTTGCTCAGGAAGAAATTACACGTCTTGCACAGGAAAAAGCAGGCGAAATAATTTCTGCTGCTCAAACCAAGAGCCGCGAGATGAGAAAAGCCGCTCAAGACTTTGTTGATGACCTTATGAAAAGGGCAGATGATGGTCTTACCGCCAATCTTGCAGAAGTACGCAAAACACGTGCATCCTTAAAGCAAATTTCCGGTACAAAATAACTTAGAATTTAACCGCGCTTAAATGCGCGGTTATTTTTTTGCTCATAATGTTAATAATCTTGCAAAATATGGATAAATATGATATCATATAAAGAGATATTGCTTTATTAAATGCATTATTATTGTTTGCTATTTTGTTTAAAATATTTTTAAGGCTTATTTTGGAGGTGGCATATTGAAAATACTTTTAGTTTCACAACACTTTTTTCCTGACCAGTTTAGAGTTAACGATATTGCCGCTTCTTTGGTAGAAAATGGACACGATGTTACAGTTTTGACCTCTTTACCTGATTATAAAACGGGAAGAGTGCCAAAGGGCTGTAGAGGGCTTAAAAATAGAAAAATAAGTTATAAGGGCGTAAAGGTTATACGTTGTTTTTCTTTCGCGAGGAGGAGCGGTGTGATTTTCCGTGCTCTTAACTATGTTTCTTTTCTTGTAAGCTCAACTGCTAAGGCTTATTTTTTAAGGGAAAAGTTTGATATTTCTATATGTTACCAAACCTCGCCCGTTTTAATGGCAAATGCAGCCAGGGCGGCAGCAAAAAAACAAAAAATACCTTTTTTGTTATATTGTTTGGATATTTGGCCTGAATGTCTTAAGGCTTGGAAGGTCGGGGAAGATTCAGCATTATTCAGGCTTATGCATAGGTACAGTATTTCTATGTACAATGCGGCGGATGTTTTAGCTGTTTCTTCAAAGCCGTTTATGGAGTATCACAACAAGGTTAATAATGTACCTTTAGAAAAAATGGTCTTTCTTCCGCAACACTCTGACGATATGGAGCTTCCCAAAAGGGTTAGAACGGCAAATGATAAGGTTGTTTTTGCTTTTGGCGGTAATATTGGAAGTGTTCAAAATGTTGAATGTATCATACGTGCTGTAAGTGAACTTAAAGATGTTGAAAATTTTTCTGTAGAAATTTATGGCGACGGAAGTAATCTAGAAAACTGTAAAGCTCTTGCTAAGGAACTTTCGGTAGAGGAAAAGGTTAATTTTCACGGTTGGACAGAGAAAGAAGTTCTTTGGAAAGAGTACGAAAAGGCAGACGCATTTTTGCTTACTCTTAAATCTGAGGGCGAAATAAGTCAAACTGTTCCAGCAAAGCTTCAGGAATATATGTCGGGTAATAGGCCTATTTTTGCTTCTATTGATTATGCAAAAGAAATAATATTAGAAGCGGGTTGTGGCGTGGCAGTTAATTCTGACGACCATAAAGCTTTGGCGACAGAAATGAAGAAGTTCATTTTAAACGGCGGTGTTATGAAAGGTGCCGCCGAAAACGGAAGAAAGTATTATTTAAATAATTATACAAAAGAGATTTTTCTAGAAAAGATAAGTTCGATTTTTGGTGATATAGTAAAAAAGTAAAAGGATTTTTGATATGAAAGTTTTGCAACTTAATTCCGTTTGCGGAAAGGGTAGTACAGGGCGAATTGCTACCGATATTTATGACCTGTTACTTTCAAAGGGCGATGAGTGTTTAATTGCCTATGGTAGAGACTCGGCACCAGAGGGTGTAAATTCCTATAAGTTTAATACTGACCTTGGTGTAAAGCTTCATGGCGTTATTTCAAGAATGAATGATAGGCAGGGTTTTCTTTCAAACTGTGCCACAAAAAAACTTATAGAAAAAATAACTGAGTACAGTCCTGATATTATTCATCTTCACAATATTCATGGTTACTATCTTAACATAAGGCTATTGTTTCCGTTTTTGGCAAAATATAATAAGCCTATAGTTTGGACCCTTCACGACTGTTGGGCAGTTACAGGACACTGTGCATACTTTTCTTTTGCCGGGTGTGATAGGTGGAAAGAAGTTTGCGATAATTGTCCCCAAAAAAGAAGCTATCCTGCAAGTATTTTGCTTGATAATTCGTTCAAAAACCATAAGGAAAAGAAAGAACTTTTCCAAATGCCGAATAATATAACATTGGTAACTCCTTCCCATTGGCTTAAAGGCGTAATAAAGGAAAGCTTTTTATCTAAATATCCTGTAAAAACTATCTATAACGGAATTGATTTAGATATTTTTAAACCAACCAAAAGCGACATGCTTAAAAAGCTAGGCGCCGAGGGTAAAAAGGTCATTTTGGGTGTCGCTAATATTTGGGAAAAACGAAAAGGTTTTGAAGATTTTTTGAAACTGAGCAAGTTCATTTCGGATGAATATATTATTGTTTTGGTAGGTCTTAGCGAAAATCAAATTTCTATGTTGCCGAAAAACATAATAGGAATAAAACGTACCGAAAATATTGAGGAGCTTGTTAAAATTTATTCGGCTGCCGAGGTTTACGTTAATACAAGTGTTGAGGAAACTATGGGGCTTACAACTGTTGAAGCTATGGCCTGTGGCACGCCCGCTATCGTTTATGATAAAACCGCCGTTCCGGAAATTGTTAGCGATAAGAGCGGAGTTGTTGTGAATGCGGGGGATATAGAAGGGCTTTATAAAGCTATTCAAAATATAAATATAAAAAGCGATGACTGTATAAATCGTGCAAAAGAGTTTGAGAAGAATATGCAGTATGGTGAATATTATAGCTTGTATAAAGAGATTTTATCTGAAAAGGGTGAGTAGCGTCTATGGAGCAACAACTCGAAAAACTTCACAATTGCCATTTAATAATTGCTAATGAAATTAAGCGAATTTGCGAGAAACATAATATCCCTTATTTTATGGTTGCAGGGACCTTGCTAGGCGCTGTTCGCCATAAAGGTTTTATTCCTTGGGATGACGATATGGATTTTGCAATGCTTAGAGATGATTATGAGCGTTTTATGTTAGTGGCAAAAGATGAACTTTCTAAGGACTTTTATTTGCAAAATTTTGATACTGACGAAAGCTTTGCTTTGCCTTTTGCTAAGATTATGTTAAATGGTACGGTTTTAACCGAAAGAGTTACCTCGGTTAATTCGGCGCATAAAGGGATTTATGTTGATATTTTCCCCTTTGACAATGTGCCGGATAGTGAAGAAAAACGAAAAAAACAAAATAGAAAGACATATTTCCTTAAAAGACTTTTACTTGCTAAGCAAAATTATTTGATTGCCCAAAAAGGCGAAGTTTTGAAAAAAATTATTTATTTTATTTTAAAGTGTATAAGTTTATTTTACAGCAAAAATGCTATAAAAAATTCGCTTTTAACCGAGATGAAAAGGTATAACGGGGAAGAAACTGAAAAAATAGTTCTTTTTGGGGGCTCTTATGGTTATAAGAAAGAATCGGTAGAGCGTAAATGGTTTGTTGAAAGTACCAACCTTGAATTTGAGGATACTTACTTTGAGGCCCCAAAAGATTATATAGCTTATCTTGAATATTTTTATGGGGATTATATGAAGCTTCCGCCCGAGGATAAGCGTTATAACAGGCACAGCGTTGTGGAACTCGATTTTGGAAAATATGGAGGTTAAACCTATGAAAAAGGTTATCACTTACGGAACGTTTGATTTGCTTCACTATGGGCATATTGAACTTCTTCGTAGAGCTAAAAGTCAGGGCGATTATTTAATCGTAGCTTTGTCTACCGATGAGTTTAACTGGAATTCAAAAAATAAAAAGTGTTATTTTTCTTATGAGCAAAGAAAGGCTCTTTTAGAGGCTATTCGCTTTGTCGACCTTGTTATTCCTGAAGAAAATTGGGAACAAAAGGTAGAGGACGTTAAAGAATTTAAGGTTGACACCTTTGTTATGGGTAATGACTGGGAAGGTAAGTTTGATTTTCTAAAGGATTATTGCGAGGTTGTTTATCTTCCGCGTACTCCCGAAATTTCCACTACTCAAATAAAGAAAGACTTAGGCAAAAAGGACGAAATAAATTTATGAAATGGCTTAAAGGCGCAATTTTCAATGTGTTTTACTATAAGGTACTATTAATATTCTTTCTAGTGCCAACCATACTCGTGCCCTGTATAACCTTTGATTATAAGCTTTTGTTTGTAATGATGGGGTGGGGCGCTGTAATTTGCCTTTACGATTTATTTAAAAGAAGAACCTTTTTAAAGGCAAGGGGTATGATTTGGCTTATACCTTTTTTGGTTACCTTTTTAATTTCTGTTTTACTTAATTTTAGAACAGTTTTTAATCTTAATGTTACCAGTTTTGCTTATAATGTAATTGCGCTTATACTTTTATATCCAAATGGCGAAAAGGAAAGGGAAGTAGCCCTTAAAGAGCTCACTATCTTAAATAATATATTTATTTTTGTTACTGCGGTGCTTTCTACAATTTCGCTCTCAATGTTTGTGGTTGGGTATTATAAAGCGGTCGAATATGGCGATTTGATTTATGATATAGGGTGGAACCCTTATAAAAACAGGCTTTTTGGTCTTTATTCCAATACGGGTTATATGATTACATCTATAGCTCTTGCTATGATTTTGATACAGTTCGTTTTGCTTAAAAAGCGCGACCAAAAAATAAAGGGCATTTATAGGGTGTTTTTAATATATACCGCAGTTGTCAACTTTCTTTCGGCTGCCCTTGAAAATGCAAAGGGAGCCTTTATTTCACTCGCTGCATTTTTACTCATTTTTACTTTTGGTTCAGCTCTTAAAAAATTTAATGAAATTGGACTTAAAAAAGCAAGAAAAGTAATAGCTTCCGCTTTTTGTTCGGTTTTGGCGGTAACTGTTTTTATTTCTTTAATATATGTAGTAAGACCTGCGCTTTCCTTTGTGCCGAGTGCTTATAAAAGTATTTTCCAAACAAATGATGAACCTTCTACCGAAAAGGAAGAAATCGAAGCGGTTGATATTGATAGGGATATCCCTGAAAAATATGGATTTTTAACGGGAAGAACAATTATTTGGAAGTTTGGCTTTAGTGAATTTAAAGAAAAACCGCTTTTTGGCTACGGTCCGCAGTCGCATAGGGAATATAAGGTTGTAGATATAGGTCTTAGACATTTCCATAATATTTTTGTTCAGTCTCTTGTTAGCGTTGGTGCGGTAGGCACAGTTTTTATGCTTGGATTTTTCGGCACAGTGCTTTGGTTTATGCTAAAAAGAATTATCCGGAATTTTAAGGATAATGATGAGTATTATTTTGTTTCACTCGCTCTACTGTCTATAATAGCAATGTTTATTGTAAATGGTATGGCGGAGGTTACAATACTTTTCTTACCAAGAATTTCAATGTTCCTTTTTTGGATTTTTATGGGCTATGCTACTGTTTTTCTGGGTGGAGAAAATAATACTAAGGGCACAGCGTTACTTTCTAAGGTTGATACCTTTTTTGAGAAAATTTTTAACAGGAAAAAGGTTTTAAAAAATGAGAAGTAAAAAGGTTTTAATCAATTCGCTTTTTGGTCTTTTCGGCTATTTGGTATTAATGGTTAGTAACTTTATCACTCGCTCGGTTTTCGTAGACAGTTTGGGTCTTAGTATGGCGGGTGTTGATACAACCTTTAAAAACTTTTTGCAGGTATTATCTCTTGCCGAACTGGGACTAAGTACGGGGCTTATTTATAAGTTATACCGTCCTATAGAAGAAAAGGACAACGCGCAGATCAAAAAGGTGCTTAATTTTTATAAGCGAGCCTATCAAATTATTTCTTTAATATTTATGGGCGGTGCTTTGGTTCTTTCCTTTATAGTTCCGCTTTTTGTACACGATACCGATAAAAGCCCACTTTATCTTGGCTTTTTATTTATACTTTATTCTGCCGATACTGTGGCCTCTTATCTTTTTGCAAATCGTAAAGCGCTAATAGTTGCCGACCAAAACAATTTTATAGTAAACCGCAACGATGCTTTTGTGTCGGTTATAACTGCCGTGTTTCAGGTGACGCTTTTGTATTTAACCAAGAGCTTTATTATCTATGCTCTTGTTAAAATTGCCTGTCGTTTAATGGGCGCATCGCTTATTGGACGAAAGTTTAAAAAAATGTACCCTGAAATAGCTGCCGATAAATCAAAAGAAATGATAAGCGGTAAGGAACGTAGCGACCTTATGAAAAATATGGGCGCAATGCTTTGTCATAAGATAGGCGGGGTAAGTGTTATGGCATCAGGCTCTGCAATAATTTCCGCTATGCTTGGCACAACTTTGGCGGGTATTTACGGAAACTATGTTTTGGTTACCAATACTCTTTTAATGCTAATAACCCAGGTTTTTGGGGGAATAGCTGCGAGTTTTGGTAATGTTATGACAGTTGAAAAAGAACAGGATGTCTATAATAAATTTAATGTTTTATACTTTTTTAATTTTTTGGTAGTTTCTTTTTGTAGTACGGCAACCTTTGTTCTTATTGAGCCCTTTATGCGACTTTGGATAGGGGATAAAACCTCAAATTTATTTGATATAAGTACCGTTATTTTGCTTGTGTCATATTTCTACGCTTTTGGAATTCGTAGGGTTGTTTTAATGACAAAGGACAGCGCAGGACTTTTTAGGCCGGATAGATATTTCGCTATTTTTGAAGCGGTTTTCAATATTGCGGCTTCTGTGCTTTTTGTTCATTTCACAAAAAGCGTTAATGGTCTTATTTTTGCAAATCTGCTTACAATTTTAATTATACCTCTTTGGACTCAACCAAAAATCATTTATAAACATGTTTTCCATAAAAAATCAGGGGAATATTATTTAAGATATTTGCTTTATGCCGCAGTCACTTTTATGGTTACTGCAATAACCTATTTAGCGGCGAATTATCTTATAAAAACAGAAAGCCTTATTTTAGAATTTCTTTTTAAGGGCATAATTTCTGTAATAATTCCTGTAGGTATTTATCTTCTTTTGTTTTCAAAAACAAAGGAAATGAAATATATAGCCCAAATGATAAAGGGGCTTATTAAAAAAAGCTCGTGAAAGGAAGTATATAAAATGAGCGAAAATTGTACACACGATTGTAGTACTTGTTCACAAAACTGTTCAGATAGAAGTGCCCCTCAAAGCCTTCTTGAAAAGCCGCACGAACTAAGCCATATAAAAAAGGTTATAGGTGTTGTTAGCGGTAAGGGTGGCGTTGGTAAATCTATGGTTACCTCTCTTATGGCGGTTACAATGAACAGAAGAGGACACAAAACAGCCGTTTTGGATGCTGATATTACAGGCCCTTCAATTCCAAAGGCTTTTGGTATTAAAGAAAAGGCGGCAGGTAATGAGCTTGGCATTTTCCCCGCAAAAACAAAGACCGATATTTCTCTTATGTCAATTAACCTACTACTTGAGAATGATAGCGACCCTGTTGTTTGGCGCGGTCCCGTGATTGCAGGCGCTGTTAAGCAGTTTTGGACAGACGTTATTTGGGGCGACGTTGACTATATGTTTGTTGATATGCCTCCCGGAACGGGCGATGTTCCGCTAACTGTATTTCAGTCGCTTCCTATTGATGGAATTATTGTTGTAACCTCTCCGCAAGAGCTTGTTGAAATGATTGTTGACAAGGCGGTAAAAATGGCAAGTATGATGGATATCCCTGTTTTAGGGTTGGTTCAGAATATGTCTTATTTTGAGTGCTCAGACTGTGGTAAAAAGCACAGAATTTTCGGAGATGGAAATATTAATGATATTGCTGCTCGTCACGGTATAGTGAATATTGCAGAGCTCCCCATTGACCCAAATCTTGCTAAAAATTGCGATAACGGTGTTATCGAACTTTTTGAGGGCGACTGGCTGGAGAAAATGGCAGATAGTTTAGAAAAAATGTAAAATAAGAGCTCCCAAAACTGTTCGGTTTTGGGAGCTCTTTTTATGTTTTTTAAAGTTCAAAATCTATGTATGTGGGTGAATGGTCCGAGATAGTAAAGTAGTAGTCGGGCGAATAACGAACAAAGTTTTTAACAGAGCCTTCTTTTTCACCCAAAAGTAAAATGTGGTCAATTGATTTTTCAAACGGGTCGGTGCTATAAAAGTTTTCGTAACCTGTGGTAAAACAACTGTGGTATCCAACCGTTTCGTCAACAAAATCAGTTGCAATATCATGGGCGTGTCTAAAGCCCATATCAAAAAGGTGGGCTATCGCTTTGGAATTGTAGTCGGTGTTGAAGTCACCAACCAATACAAGTGGACAGTTATATTTATTTCTGAATTCCTTCATTTTTTCAGCTAAAAGTCCCACCTGATATTCTCTTGCCTCATCGGAATAGGGTTGAGTGCAAACATCATCCCCTAAGAAATCGCTAGAGCTAGTTAGATTGTTTTTGGTAGAAGCTTTCCACCAAAGGTGGGTGGTGGCAAAAACAAATATTTTTCCGCTTGCTTTTTCGCGAAAAACACCTATGTTGTAGGCCTTGGATTTAGAATCATTAAAAATACCTTCGTATCCCTCAATGGTTTCGGGATATGTGAGAAATTGTGAATCTAGAAGTTCAAACTTGTCTGCTCTATAAAGAATGGGGGTATATCGTCCCCAAATTATAGTATATTCAAGACCAGCTTCGTGGGCATGTTCTTTAATAAGATCGGCCATTAAAGAAGAAAATTCTTGACCACCTATAATATCAGGCATTTTGTCAATATATGTTTGCACCAAACCGCCAACACGACTAGCGGCAGAGCAGTTTTCACCCTTCTCGGCCCAAGCGGGTTGATTGTTATCGCAGTTCCAAACGTTGTGGGACATAAGACGAATTGTTGACATAATCTTTCTCCTTAAATCTATTTGCTGTATTTTTCTACAAATTCTATAATTGGTGTGTTATCCTCAAGACCGTGGGGGTGGTGGGCGCAACCCTGTTTTCCTACGGTGATAATGGTGCCGCCATTTTCGCGATAGTATTTTTCTAAAATAGCGCCGTTTTCTTCGTAAGGCACAATTTCGTCGCTATCGCCGTATACCATAAAAACGGGTATGTTGTTTTTAAGTAATAGAGGAATTTTATCCATAGGATGCTCTCTATAACAAATAAGCTCTGACAAGGTCATACCTGTAACCTCAGTGAATTCGGGCCAAAGAATGTCTTTCGCTTTGCCTATACCTGCTGGGCAGGAAAGTAGATTCATAACGGGTGCATCAATATAGAGCGCAGATACACATTCGGGATATTTTGCTGTAAATTTAGTAGCAATCATAGCGCCGCAGCTAAGACCTACGGGAACACATTTTTCATAAAGACCAAACTCTGCAGTTATGTATGTAACAAAGCGTTTTCTAAGGTCAAGGTCGCTTTCAATACACCAACGAGTAGTGTTGGTGAGAAAGGCTAGATGCCAACCGCGTTTTAGCATATCAAGTTCAAAGTTGGGGAAATCCAAAAAATACTCGGTTTTTAGCACCCAATTTTTGTTTTTGTTAGGCTCTTTAGGGAAAACGAGAATGGCCTCGTGTCCTTCAAAGTCAAAATCAATTCGTTTAAATCCGTAATAAAGAGATTCTTTCATTTTAAAACCACCTAAATGTTATTTTTATCCTAATATTTTACGATCTATTATAAAAAACAAGTACGTTTTTTATAATACTTAATTTTCTAGAATTTATAAATAATCCTTTGTGAATCTACCGTCAAAAAGTAGATAGGTGTACTCAAACCCGACCTCTTTTAAAATAGTTTTTACCTTGTCAAAGCTGTGAGAAATGGTGTCTGCATGGTGACTGTCAGAGGAAATAACTATTTTAGCATTTTTTTCTTTTAAAACCCTTAAAAGGTTGTAAGAGGGGTAGGGGGAGGTTCTGTACCCACGGGATATTGCGCCGGTATTTACCTCAAAAAAGCAGTCATACTCGGCCGCCAGCGCTATATATCTTTCGGCAAGTTTGTTATATTCTTCATTCCCTAAAAGGGGGAAACCCAAAACTTCATCAAACTTGGTTATAAGGTCAAAATGGCCTATAATGTCAGGGCGCCGCGTGTCTATATATTCGCAAAATGTTTTGTAGTAGCTGTCGGCCAGCTTAACGGGGTCGTTACCAAAAAGCTCTAAACATTTTTTGAAGCCGTTAACACTAATATCAATAGGGTAAAATTCTTCGTTTTTTGTAAAATAGTGGCAAGAGCCAATTATGTAGTCAAAAGCTTCTCGGCAAACGGGCCACCCTGCTTCTTCCTCGACCCCTAAATATATCTGAATTTTGTCATTGTACTTATCCTTTAAGCGCTTTATTTCTGCTATATAACCGTCGGTATCTCGCATGCAGTAGTTTTGTTCGCAATCTATGTGTGCGTGCCCAGAAAATCCAATGGAACAAAATCCTTTTTTTATTGCCGACAAAACCACCTCTTCAGGTGTACTTTTACCATCGCAAAAGGTAGAGTGTGTATGTAAATTGCTTAACATAAAAAGTCGGTCCTTTTCATTCAAAATTACAACCCAATTATATCATAAGCGTAAGGTATTTCAAGCATATATGCACAAAAATGTATGTTTTCAAGAAAAAAATATACATTAATGTGAACTAACTAAGCCACATTAAAAGGTCGAAGAAGATTTAATTGTAAATATCAACGATTATCGGCAGAGCATAACATATATCTATAAAATTTTCAAGGATTTTAGGTAACAGAAAAAGTTTTTGCGCTAGTTGGAAAAGTAAGTGTACAGTGATAAATAATAAAACTCATGTTGTTACATTTTTAAAAATATGCAAGTCAAAAATTGCGTAATTTGACAACTAAAAATTCCCCTTTAAAAAAACTAAAAAACTTTCAAAAAAGCACTTGACACACCATAGGTTTTGTGTTATTATAATTGGGCGCCGTAAAAATGCTGGTGTAGCTCAGTTGGTAGAGCAGCTGATTTGTAATCAGCAGGTCGGGGGTTCAAGTCCGTCCACCAGCTCCATTTTTTAGGTTCCGTAAAAACGGACTTGAAGCCTAAGAGGGTGAGCATCGTAAATAAAACATCATGGTATGATGTTTTTAGATGCGAAGTGTGAAGACGGGTACTGTTTGCTACGGCAAACGGTCGTCGAGCACGGCAAACTTTCGAAAGAAAGGTTGCGTCCGTCCACCAGCTCCATTTTGTTAAGTTCCGTAAAAACGGACTTGGAATGCGGTAAATTTAATATGGGAGTGTTCCCGAGTGGCCAAAGGGGGCAGACTGTAAATCTGTTGTCTTCGACTTCGGTGGTTCGAATCCACCCGCTCCCACCAAAACAAAAAACCGACCAAAAGGTCGGTTTTTTGTTTTGTGGCAGAAAGGGTGAGATGAGAACCACCGAAGGTGGTGTACGTCGAAGCAGCCCAAAAGCCGCGATAGGCTTTTGGGACTGTGAAGTCTCGAGCAACGCAGATTTTTCGCAACCGCTCGGAGTGGTCGAAAAATCAAGGGGCGCAGAGTATCCACCCGCTCCCACCAAAAAATCCAAGTCTTCGGACTTGGATTTTTTTATCCATTGCGAAAGCAATGGCATATCATCAACGATAGCGTTGCTATCGTTGTATCTCATCAGTCCGTCAGAACTGTATATCATCACGCAAAGCGTGTATCAAAAAACTTTCGCAATGATGATATACAAAACTTCGTTTTGATGATATGCAATTTCTTCAAAATTGATGATATACAATGCTTCGCATTGATTTGTTTGTGAATTTATGCTATAATTACCACATAGGAAGTGAGATAATGCCCAAGAATTATTTGCTTGTTTATTCAGAACAACTTGCAACGGATGTTGAGTTGCTATGTCAGAGGATAAAAGCACCGTCTAATACAATCTTTCAAATTCGTAAAAGTTCAAGCAGCGTTTATGCAAATATTCGAGAAGCAAACTACGGGCAAAGTAAGTCTGATATGCCGCCCATTCCAATCACAAACGAATAATGGGCGTATAACTGGAGGAAATACATATGAAATGTAATAAATGTGGAACAGAACTACCAAAAGGTGCAAAATTCTGCTCTAATTGTGGCCATAAAACCGAAACTAAACAACAGGAAATAGTGGTTAATGTAGAAAATACAGCTACCAAAACAAATGATCCTGTTGTGGAAACTCAAAAGAAAGAAACGATAGTAGATAAAGCAAAGGAAAAAGGTATTTCTTTTTGGAAACAGCGTAGTCGCCTTGGCAAACTTGCAACCATATCATTAGTCTTATTCTCACTCTTTGCTTTCATTGCTTTGGTTTCTGGAAAAGTCGGTGCGGTTATAGTTTCGCTTTTGGCGATCGGACTTACTGTTGTCGGAATACTGATGAAACGACAAGTTATAAAGGTAAAAAAGACATGGCTTCCGCTACTATCTATAATCCTCTCATTTGTGCTTGTTTTACCCTTTTTTTCATTCTTTGGTTCGGATGAGTCTGGTCGAGAAAAGTATAATTGGAATGAAGTTGTATTAGCCGATATCTTACCACAGCCGGTTTCTCCCTATGGCGAAATAATCACAAACTCTGAAGATTATCTCTCTATGGATATAACCGAAACAACTCAAGATCAATATAAGGATTACATCGCAGCTTGTGAAGCAAAAGGTTTCACCATAGATAAGGAATCCTCCGATAGCAATTTCTCTGTATTTAACGAAACTGGATATAAACTGTCATTGAGTTATTATGATTATAGCAGTGAGATGCATATCAATGTTGACTCTGCTATGGAGACGGAAACAATAACTTGGCCAGAAACTGAAATGGCAAAGTTATTGCCTGTTCCGAAATCTACCACTGGTAAGATTCAAAGTAATGACGAAGATGGGTTCACTGTTTATATTGGCGCTACATCCATCGAGAACTACAATGCCTATGTAAAGTATTGTGAAGAAAAAGGATTTACTGTTGATGCCCAAAAAGATGATAAGCATTACACTGCAAAAAATGCTGAGTCTTATAAACTGACAGTTAATTATGAAGGAAATAATGTTATTTATATCTCAATCACAGAACCCGAATTCAAAATTAATATCGAAGTTGAATGTGTTGAGAATTGGGTATTTAGCAAATATGATGTTGATGTCAGCATAGATGATATGTTCGAAGGAACTATCACTCATGGCGATACCGAAACATTCGAAACTGTTCTTAAACGAGGAAATCATACAATCTCCTTTGAGAGCGCAGATGATGATACCTTGGATGGAAAGGTTGAAATGAATGTTTCGAAAGATGAAACCATCAAGCTGAAGATATCTTGTTCAAGCTCTGGCGTTGATGTTGAGGTTGTCTCTGGCACAACTGCTGAAGATGCTGAAAAAGCAAGGAATATGGCAGGTGCTCCAGATGTATGGACAAACCTATTAGAGAAACATTATGAAGAAGTTAAAAAGCAATTTGAAGATGCTGGATTTACTAATGTTACCTGCGTAGCACACGAAATCGACTATGATGAGAACAATGTCTTTGAAGGAAGTGTAGTTAATATCGCCATTGGCGAAGATGGTGACATCTGCACATTTGAAAAAGGCGAACAATGGGAAAAAGATATTAAGATCAGAATAGATTATCGTGTGAAACCTGCTAAAGAAGAAACTACTACACCACCAAGCAATGAAACAGAAACTCCTTCCCAATCTCAAGATAACGATGATAATTCAGGTGGAAACACAGGAGTTACCGTCCCCGATGAAGAAGAAAGTGAAGGGGATTTGGTGTGGGTTCCTACAAACGGCGGCACCAAATATCATTCAAGAGCAGGTTGTAGCAATATGAAAGATCCGAAACAAGTATCCAAAGAAACCGCCGAAGCAAATGGCTATACTCCCTGTAAGAGATGCCACTAAATAATGCGTAAAACAAAACGGCCACCGAGCAATCGGTGGTCGTTTACTTTAGGAATGTTGTGTTTTGATTAATAATGATTATTTGTCGAACAGATAATGTTTTTTTGAAAGAATACTAAAAAATCGATAGTTTTTGCTCTTTTTTCAAAAAACAAAGTGGCATCTAAATGTTTTGTGGCAGAAAGGGTGAGATGAGAACCACCGAAGGCGGTGTACGTCGAAGCAGCCCAAAAGCCGCGATAGGCTTTTGGGACTGTGAAGTCTCGAGCAACGCAGATTTTTCGCAACCGCTCGGAGTGGTCGAAAAATCAAGGGGCGGAGAGTATCCACCCGCTCCCACCAAAAAATCGACTTGCTTAAAATTCCCGTACTATAGTACGGGGATTTTTACTTTTTCTTTTAAGAATGTATTTTCCTAAAAATATGAACTTTCGGCTCAATATGTCCTTGCCTTTTTAGTCTTCCTTTGTTATAATACGTTAGAAATTATTGCTTAAATTTGAAGGTGATTCTAATGATAAAACAAAAGAATTACAAAAAGACACTTATAGCTTGTTATCTTGGCTTTGTTACACAAGCAATTACTGCCAATTTTACACCGCTTTTATTTTTAACCTTTAAAAGCAGTTACGCAGTTTCACTTGACAAAATTGCAATGATTCCGTTAGTGTTTTATTTAACACAATTACTTATCGACCTTGCTGCCACGAAATTTGCTGATAAAATTGGATATCGTACCTGCGTTATCGTTTCGCAGGTGTTATCGGCCGTAGGCCTTTTGTTGATGGCAATTTTGCCTGAGATACTACCCGTACCGTTTGCAGGCATTTTAATTTCGGTAGTGCTCTACGCAATAGGAAGCGGTCTGGTTGAGGTTTTGCTAAGTCCCATTGTTGAAGCGTGTCCCTTTGAAAATAAGGACGGAATGATGAGCTTGTTACATTCGTTCTATTGCTGGGGAGCAATGGGTGTTATTTTAGGTTCTACGCTCTTCTTTGCATTATTTGGCGTAGAAAATTGGAAGATTCTTACCTTCATTTTGGCACTGGTGCCGCTATATAACACATTTAACTTTGTTAGTTGTCCTATAGAACAGCTAACGGAGGACGGCAAGAGTATGGGTATCGGCAAACTGCTGAAAACACCGATTTTTTGGCTTATGATATTACTTATGGTCTGCGCGGGAGCCTCAGAAGCAACTATGACTCAATGGACATCTGCCTTTACTGAAGCCGCTATCGGCGTGTCAAAAACTGTTGGTGATTTGGCAGGCCCTTGTTTGTTTGCAATGTTTATGGGTATAACCCGTATGCTATATGGAAAGTTCAGTGAAAAGCTTGATTTAACTAAGGTTATGCTTATTTGCGGAATTATGTGTGCCGGTTGTTATTTGTTGGCTTCACTTTCAAATCTGCCGGGCTTAGGACTTGCCGGTTGTGCTCTTTGCGGTTTGGCGGTTGGTATTATGTGGCCGGGGTCTATTAGTGTATCTTCTCAGAACTGTCCAAGAGGCGGTACGGCGATGTTTGCATTTTTAGCTTTAGCGGGTGATTTAGGCGCTGCGGTAAGTCCCGCTATGGTGGGAAGTATTTCTGAAAAGGCAGGCGGTAATCTTAAAACAGGACTGCTTATAGCAACAATATTTCCTATAATTTTGGTTGTTGGACTGATTATTTTAAGAAGTGTGAAAAAGGATAAAGAATAAACACAATGATAAATAAGAATTTGCGGTGAAAAGATATGGTATTAAGTACAGAAAGGTTGATATTACGGCCTTGGCAGGAATCGGATGCGGAAAGCCTTTATAATTACGCTAAAGACCCCGCTGTTGGTCCAATTGCGGGCTGGCCGCCACATAAAAGCGTTGCCGAAAGCTTGAATATTATAAAAAATGTCTTGAACGGTCCTCAGTGTTATGCTATTTGTGAAAAAAACAATAATATAGCGATTGGTTCTATTGAGCTTAAGTTAAATGGTCGTACCGATATGACCGAAAGAGACGATGAGTGTGAACTTGGATATTGGCTAGGCAAACCATTTTGGGGCAGAGGATATATGCCGGAAGCGGTAAAAGAAATTTTGCGTCATGGCTTTGAAACGCTTGGAATGACTACCATATGGTGTGGATATTATGACGGAAATAATAACTCAAAACGAGTTCAGGAAAAACTAGGCTTTGCTTATCACCATACTTGCGAGCAAGTTGAGGTGCCCCTTATGAATGAAATTAGGGTCGGGCATACTAACTTTATAACAAAAGAAGTGTGGAAAACTGCTTCGCACGATAAAGATAAATAATTATTTCTGACAAATATTCTAGATTTTAAAGGTCATTAAAAATAGCACCCATTCCGTTTGGAGTGGGTGCTTTAATCATTTAATTCTACGATTTTTCATTTATTGCTCAGCTATTTGGCCTGCTTTTTTAAGTGCCTCGCCGATATTGCCGCAAAAACTATCCTTACCTAGTTTATCATAAAAGCCTGATTTTCGCATAACCTGTAGTGGCTGTTTGTTTACGTGAGAGAAAATAAGTTTTATTCCACGATTTTCACATTCTTTATGAAGAAGCTCAAGAGTGTTTAGTGCAGTCGAATCAAGGGAGGGCACCGCACTCACATTAATAACAAGACAGCGCGTATAATCTTCTAAAATAATTTTTGAGATTTTGTCTGCTGTACCGAAGAAAAGAGGACCGCTAATTTCATAAACACTTACAGCTTTAGGAATGGCCTTTAAGGAAGAGGCTTCTTCGCTAGAGTTTGAATCTATATTTCTCCAGCTTTTTACAGAGGTTTCATCACTCATTCTCTTCATAAAGAGCACTACCGCAAGAAGAAGTCCTACCGCAATTGCAACAACAAGGTCAAAAATAACAGTAAGAACAAAGGTTAAAACAAGAATAAGAATATCGCTTTTTGGGGCAGTTTTTATTATATGCACAAACTTTTTCCATTCGCTCATATTGTATGCAACCATAAATAGTATCGCAGCAATAGTTGGCATTGGAATAAGACCTGCATAAGGCATAAGGAACAAGAGTACAAGTAATAAAACGACTGCATGAACCATACCTGCTATCGGAGTTCTACCACCGTTTTTAGCGTTTGCCGCTGTTCTCGCGATGGCACCTGTAGCGGGGATGCCGCCAAAAAGCACAGATGCTATGTTGCCGATACCCTGACCTACAAGCTCAGCATTGGAATTGTGACGAGAATTTATCATACCGTCGGCCACAACACAGGAGAGTAGCGATTCAATAGCGGCAAGGATAGCGATTGTGAAGGCATCAGGCAAAACTGCTGATATTTTTTCCAAGCTAAAAGATATACTTCCAAAATCCACTTTAGGTAAGCCTGAGGGAATTGTATAAAGATCGCGAATTGTAAATACACCTTCTTCAAAACCGGGCAAGAATTTAACCATAACAGCGCCTACTAAAACTGCCACCAGTGAGGGAGGCACCCTTTTTTCGATTTTTGGATAAATAATAAGAATTGCAAGGCTTACCGCACCTACAACAAGCGCTTGCCAAGAAAAACTGCCTATAAACTCTATGTTGGCTTCGATTTTTTCTATTGTTTCAATAGGTTTCACTCCGCTAGCATATGTAAGACCGAGAAAATCCTTTATTTGCCCTATAAGTATTGTAATAGCAATACCTGAGGTAAAGCCGGTTGTTATTGTGTGAGGAATAAATTTGATAAGCGAACCTAAACGGAAAATACCCATCAAAATAAGCATAATTCCTGCGAGAATGGTGGCAATAAAAAGCCCGTCCATGCCCTGAGAGGCAACTATGCCTGCGACTATTGAGGCAAAGGCTGCCGTGGGGCCGGCAATTTGTATGCGGCTACCACCGAATAAAGAAACGCAAAATCCCGCCGCAATTGCCGTGTAAATACCACAAGCAGGCTCAACACCCGAAGCGAGTGCCAAAGCAATTGAAAGCGGCAAGGCAATAATTGCGACGATAATGCCCGCTATGACGTCGTTTATTAACTGTTTGGCAGAATAGTTTTTTATAACTGAAAAAAACTTAGGTTTGAGATAAAAGCTTTCCAATATATAGCATCTCCTTTGATACTTAAAATAATGATAATTATTATATTGATTTTTATATAAAAAGTAAATGGCAATATTGCATAATATTAACGCGCTTAGCACGAAAAATATTATGTATATAGGTTGTTTGATTCATAGTTTTGTGTTATTATTAAGTTGTAGTGAGAATTTTGTAGTTCAAAGGCACCTTTTTAAAGAAATAATAGAAGTTCTACCAAAAAGAGATATTTATTATATTGAAAATTCTTCTTAAAATTATATAATTGTTATGTTACTGAAAGGGTGAGATACTTTGAATGACTATAATTTCGGCAATTTTTTGTACGCTTTAAGAACGAAAAAGGGATTGTCACAAGCGCAGCTTGGGGAAATGCTCGGCGTTACAAACAAAGCCGTCTCGAAATGGGAAAATGGCACCACCAAACCCAACACTTATTTAATACCACAAATAGCAAAAATATTTGGTATTACTGTAGAAGAACTTTTCGCCTGTAAAAAGATTGAAGAAGATTCAGAGCACCAAATATTTAAACAATTTTTATTACTACAAAGAAGAAAGTATGCGATTTTATCCTCAATTTTCCTTGCGATAATTTGTACTATCCCATTATTTTTAATAGAATTTATATGTATCGTTATGGGTTTCAACCTTAATGACGATGTTTTGGGACCTTTAGGAGCAATTTGTTTTATATGTGCTTTTATTATTTCTATAACTGCTTATTTTATCTGCCGTGATATTTTAAAAAAGACTATCATACCAACCGAATCAGTATATTCAGCCCGTTTTGTTAAGTGTATAAAAAGTGCGCTTATATTGTCAGCAACTACGTTTTTTTGTGTATTAATATTGCTGATTTTAGTATCATTTTTTTCTTCCAATAATCATCCTTTAAATATATTTGTTTCGGTTGTTGCGGCTTTTTTAATCCTAATTTTAGGCGTTTTTATATGTTTTTTAAACATAAAACAATTGTTAAAAATCAAATTCATTTCGCAGTCAAAAAAAGAAAACAAAAAAATACAATTTTCTAAACTGCCTATTTGGGCAAAAATATGCTATATTATGATTTTTATTCCTTTTCCTCTAAGTATTATTTATTCAAATAATACTTGCGCACCAATAAAAATATTAAATTTGATTATTAAAATTATATGTTTTACTCTTGTCACCGTGATAACTATATATAATCTTAGAAAGAAGCATTGAGGTACTGAATATAACTCTTATTTCAAAGGAAGAAAAATATTTATGCTACAACACCCTTTTCCACCTTTATATGATGAAAACTCAAGGGTTTTAATTTTGGGAAGCTTTCCGTCGGTTAAATCGCGTGAGCAGATGTTTTTTTATGGTCATCCTCAAAATAGATTTTGGAGGGTTATATCTTTTGTGATGGGTGCTAAGCAACCAAAAACTATAGAAGAGAAAACCGAATTTTTACATACTAACCATATTGCTTTGTGGGACGTTATTGCCTCTTGTGATATTGTTGGCAGTTCTGATAGTTCAATTAAGAATGTCGTTGTTAACGATCTTGCTAAAATTTTAAAAAACGCTGACATTAAACAAATTTTTGTAAACGGCAAAACAGCCGAGAAATATTATAATAAGTATGTAAGGCATACAATAGGCAAAGAGGCGATATGCTTGCCCTCAACCTCACCGGCTAATGCCGCTTGGAGTGTAGAGAGGCTTACTAATGAGTGGAAAATTGTTAAAAAGTATATAGAGTGATTTTTTGTCCATAAAAGATAGATTTTAAAATTTTGTTTTTCTTGAAAATCCAAATAGAATGTGTTAAAATAGTAAAAAATACAGGGAGGCTGTAATAATATGACAAAAACTATCAAAAAAATTGTAATTGCGGCGGCGGTCGTTTTGCTTGCCGTAATTGTACTTGCAAATTGTTTTACCATTGTTGGCGCAGGTCACACAGGCGTTGTTGTAACCTTAGGTAAGGTTAATGATGGCGTACTGCAAGAGGGTCTTCATGTTAAGGCTCCCTTTATTCAAAATGTCGTTAAAATTGATAACCGTATCGTTAAATTAGAGGTTGATACCGAGGCATTTTCCAAGGACCTTCAAACTGTTGCAACAACCCTTGCAATAAACTATCGCGTAGACACTTCAAAATCGTACAGTATATATAAAAATATTGGTGCGAATTATGAATCGGTTTTGGTTATTCCTGCCGTAAATGAAGTTCTTAAAGCTACAACCGCGCGTTACACAGCCGAGGAAAGCGTTACAAACCGTTCGCTTATTTCTGACGGGCTTATTAAGGGTCTAAACGAGAAGCTTAATAACATTGGCTTGTTTGTAACAGATGTTAATATAATCAATTTTGATTTCTCTGAGGCCTTTATAAATGCTATTGAAGAAAAACAGGTTGCTCAGCAAAAGCTTTTAAAGGCAGAAACCGAGAAGCAAACCGCCATCACCAATGCAGAGGCGGCGGCTGAAACAACAAGAATAAAAGCCGAGGCTGAGGCAGATGCAAACAACAAAATTAAAGCCTCGTTAAATGAGGATATTATCCGTGCGAAGTTCTACGAAAAATGGGATGGAAAGCTTCCTCAGGCTATGGGTAGCGATTCTGTTATAACCAGTATCGACGGTGGCAGCTCTGCCGAATAGTTAAAGGAAAAAGTGTTTGCAAAAGACTTATAATTTTTTGTTATAAAACTACATAGTGAAGATTTAAACATAAACTTAGTAAACCCCGCGCTATTCCAACAACGGAATAGCGCGGGGTCCTTTTATTACTTAACTTCGCTATTTTCTATTGCATAATCAAGCAAAATGTTTATCAGTTCATTCCTGGAACGGTTGGTTTGCTCTGCTAATTTATCTAGTTTAACGACAGTTTCATCCTTTATTCTAATAGAAAAGATTTTATACCCATCCTCACCCTTTAAAGATTTTTTATTTATGATGAGTTTTTCTTTCATACAAAATCACCTCACAAATATTATGCCTTGACAAATGTTATAAATATATGTTATAATTTGTAACATAAAATCGAAAGGAGGAGAATTTATGAAAAAAGTTTTGGTAATGATGATGTTGCTGCTAGTAATTACAGTGACGATGTCTGCTTGTGTTGGGGAGGATGAGGATTTTCAGGAACCCGAAGTATCAAGTGAAGAAGCAACTGAAAACGAAGAAGCTCTACAAGAGTCTGAAGATGATTCGAAAGAAACAGAAGACGCTGCAGGTTCTGAGGAGTTGAATTCTGAGTTCAAAGCGGCAATGGATAGCTACGAAAATTTTATGGATGAGTACATTACTTTTATGAAAAAGTATAAAGCTAATCCAACAGATTTAGGTCTACTTACCGATTATACTGAGTATATGAGCAAATATGCCGAGTTTGTTGAAGATTTTGGTACATGGGAAGATAAAGACCTCAGCTCATCGGAACTTGCATACTACGTTGAAGTACAGGCGAGAGTTAGTAAGAAGTTGCTAGAAGTAGCAGAATAACGGGGTGTAGACTTGAGTAAAAAACCAATTACTACAAAAATAATAATTATTATTGCAGTTGCTCTAATTTGTCTAGTAATAACCTTATTAACAGCTTTTCTATTAGGCTCAGTAAATACAAACATATTTGATTTTTCTAATTTGAATTTTTCAAATATGTTGCCTGTTATTATTACAGGTGGTTTTATAAGCTGTGTGGTTGTAGGAATTTTAATTATTATTTTAGCAAAAGATATATTTATCAAGGTTAGAAAGTATCTTTTAGAAACAGACAAAGATGGGGGTAAAGAACAATGAATTGTACAAATCATCCAGAGGTTGAGGCGCAGGGTATGTGCGCATATTGCGGAAAACCTTTTTGTAAAGAGTGTTTAGTTGAAGTAAAGGGTAGAATGTATTGCAAAGAAGATTTAGGCAATGTTTTGGACGAAGCTAAAAATTCTTCATCTGCTCAACCTACAATTAACATAACAAATACAAATGATAACGCAAACATAAACAGCAATGTAAACGCTGGAGTTATGGGTGCACCACGCAAAAGCAAAACAGTTGCTCTAATTTTGTGCATCCTTGGTTTCTTTGGACTTGCAGGGATTCATAGAATGTATGTAGGAAAAGTTGGAACTGGCGTTATACATCTTTTAACATATGGTTTTTGTGCAATTGGAACAATTATCGATTTAATCTCCATTTTGTCCGGTGGATTTAGAGATAGTTATGGCCAACCGTTGCTCTAAGATAAAAGAGAACATAAAAAGTAAAAAATATTCCCTATATTCTTTTGGTATAGGGAGTATATTTTTTATTATTTTGTATACAATAACTAAATTATTTAACATATCTTTATGCCCCATAAAAAATGTATTTGGTGTTTCCTGTTTTGGATGTGGAATGACAAGAGCTTTTATTTGTATTTTAGAATTCAATTTTTTAGAGGCGATAAAATATAATGTGTTGTCAATACCTGTTTTCTTTGGAATTGTAATCTATTTTTTGTTAACTATGATAGATATTTTTTTTGATAAGCAATGTGTAAAAGCGATTGATTCTTGTCTAGCAAAGAAATATATGTTTTTTGTTTATATTGCAATATTGACTGTAAGCACATATATGAATAATTATTTAATTTAAGTTTAGTAAACCCCGCGCTATTCCAACAACGGAATAGCGCGGGATTTTATTTTTGTTATATATTATATGTAGTGGGTATTGAAGTGTGTGAAATATCTACTAAAAAATACCTCTTCAAACTTCTTAATTTCGCTTTTTTGTATATTGCATATAGTATTCTGCTGTGATATAATACATTGTAATTTTGTTATAAAGGAAGCGTATTTTCGTGCAAGAAACTACTAAAATTCTATTAACACTTTCTGCGGCTCTTTTATCGGGACTTTTGCTTTCCCGTCTTGCTAAGAGGGTGGGGCTACCCGCAGTTACTGCATATTTGGTTGCAGGTGTTTTGATTGGCCCTTTTTTACTTGGAAATTTTGGAATAGGTTTCAATGCTACCTATAATTCTCCCGGCAGATATTCTATTATTTGCGACTTAGCACTTGGCTTTATTGCCTTTGCTATTGGTAATGAATTCCGCCTTGCACAGCTTAAAAAGATAGGTAAGCAAGCGACAATTGTCGGTGTTTTTCAGGCAGTATTTACAACCCTTATTGTCGATGCCGCACTTATAGCGCTTTCCTTTATTTTGCCCGAGGGATACTTGCCGATTCCCGCCGCAATAATTTTAGGCGCTATTGCTACCGCTACAGCCCCTGCAGCAACCTTAATGGTTGTAAGGCAGTATAAGGCGAAGGGCAGCGTAACTGATATTTTGCTTCCTGTTGTTGCTCTTGACGATGCGGTTGGTCTTGTTGTTTTTGCTATTTCGTTTGGGGTTGCAGGCGCTATAGACAGTGGTGCCATAGATATAATTTCAATGGTAGTAAACCCAATTTTAGAGGTTTTGCTTTCACTACTTCTCGGAACAGTTATGGGACTGCTCTTTTCTCTTTGTGAGCAGTTTTTCCATTCAAGGTCAAAGCGTATGGCCATTTCGGTAACCTTTGTTATGCTAACAGTTGCAATATCCACCCTTAAGTTTGATATAGGCGGTGTACATATCGCTTTTTCAAGCCTTTTAGCCTCAATGATGCTTGGCACAATCTTTTGTAATGTGTGTGACTTTTCTGAGGAACTTATGGAAAGAGCGGACCGTTGGACCGTGCCTATTTTGGTACTGTTCTTTGTTATAAGCGGCGCCGAGCTGAACCTATCTGTTTTTTCTAACTGGATATATGTTGTAATTGGTGTGGTGTATATTGCATCGCGTTCAGTTGGTAAATATTTTGGAGCGGGTATAAGCTCAAGGTTTGCAGGCTGTGACGAAAATATAGTTAAGTATTTAGGAATAACCCTTTTGCCCCAAGCGGGAGTTGCGCTTGGTATGGCGAGTGAAGCACTTGCCTTTGGCGGAGAAACCGGCACACTTGTTCAAAATATAACACTTTTCGCTGTGCTTATTTATGAACTTGTTGGCCCGTATCTTACAAAGGTTGCACTTACTAAAGCAGGGGATATTTCGGTGCACGGAAAAACAAGCGCACGAGTTAAGAGCTAGATATTGCTCTAAAATTAAATACGTTTTTTATTACGCCCATACCCTATAATTAAGCAACAGCTTTTTTTGTGGGGTGTGGGCGTAAATATTTAATAATATTTTTTCAAAAATGGCTTGTAAAAAGTGATTATAAGTGATATAATTATTATGCTTAAAAAATTAAGAGGTGATAATATGGCAAAAACAAACTTGACCAAAAAAATCATTACCCTTATTGCTCTTATGCTTTGTGTTGTAATGGCGTTTTCTGCTTGTAACCAAACAGGCGGCGAAAACCCTGAAAAAGAGGGCGAAACGCAAAACACTTTGCAAAATGAGAATGAGGACACCGCATCTAAAGATGAGGGAACCGAAGAAGGGGATAAGGACACCGAATCCAAAGACAAGGATACCGAATCTGAAGATAAAGATACCGAGTCTAAAGACGAGGGTACTGAATCTGAAGACAAAAACGACAAACCCTCAGGTGGTAACAAGCCTTCAAGTAACGAGAAGTCTACCGTTTGGGGTTCAAATGATGTCGATGAAATCCTTAAGTCTATGCCCGATAAGGTAAAGGATAAAGAAATTCATGTTCTTATGTGGCGTGAGTATACCGAGTCTGAGCAAAAGCAGGTTGACGACTTCCAAAAGAAAACCGGTGTTAAGGTTAGAACTACCATAACAACCGAGTATGAATATTCAACCAAACTTATTGCTCTTATTTCTGATAAAGATGCTCCCGACGTTGTTAACCTTGGTTGCCGCGAGTTCCCTTCGCGTCCTACAAAGGCGATGCAGCTTTTGGATGAAGAAACCTTCCGTTTGGATGACGAGTGTTGGCAAAAATCTTATATGGAGCCATATAGTGTTAAGGGCAAATACTACAGCGTAGCAATGCCTGGCACTTGGTCGGTAGAGGATACAACCTTTATTACAATATATAATAAAGCTATCCTTAAAGATGCCGGTGTAAGCACAATGCCTTATCAGCTTTATAAATCTGGTAAGTGGAATTGGGCAGAACAGCAGAAGATTATGGAAAAGGTTAAGGCAGCAGGTAAAGTTCCTATGACAACTCAAGGCGCTGACCTTTATATGCTTTCTGCTGGTGTCGACTTTGCTAGCTATAATCCTACCAAGGGCGAGTTCGTAAGCCTTTTGGATGATACTAAGGTTCGTCCCGCAATCGAAAATTCTTGGAAAGCTCTCCAAGAAGCAACAAATAAAGAGCTTATAACAACTCAGTTTGATATTTCGGGCTTTAGACAGGGTAAATATGGCTTTATGTCTATTATCTGCTTCACCTTCTATAATCAGGGTGGCCACCTTGACGGTGTAGACGGCGGAATTCAAAATATTGAGGCAGTTCCTGTTGCAGGTCCCACACAAAGCTCGGCATATATACCTTTCCGTCCTAAAGCATGGGGCGTTGCAAAGGGCGCTGACAATGTTGAAGGCGCAGCATATTTTATCAGATATTTCCTTGACCCCAAAACTATTGATATGGATAGCACTTTCTGGCATAAACAGTTTAAAGAAGTGTTCAATATCATAACTGATAAAAACGCTCGTAAGATGGTTCAGGTTGGTTACGGTATAACCGATTATAGTAATGGTAGAGGCACTTACGACGCTATCGTTAATGAACTTGCAACTGCTACTGTTGGTCAGGCACCAACAATTATCAATAAGCATAAGGGTAAAATCAATATATCTATTAAACGTGCTAATGCTGCTATTGAAAGAGTTGCTAAAAAAATAAAATAATAATTTAAAAGCGAAATACCTTTCCCTAAATTTTGGGAAAGGTATTTTTTATATTCAGTAGTAAAATAAAAACAGTTTGTGAATTTTTTAAAAAAAGTCTAAAATGTTGTTGCTTTTGAAAAAATGTTGTTGTATAATTCTATTAGAGATAAAAAGCTCTTTTATATGGTCCTCTTGGCAAGATGATTTTATTCATTCAGGTCAGTTGTCTAAGGCCATATAAATCGTAAATGTTTTTTAATATTTACATATTTTGATTATTAAGTATTTTAAAAAATATGAGGTGACCAAAAATGAAATCTAGTTCTTTAATTAAAAAGCTTCTTGTTGCAATCGCACTTATGCTTTGCGTTGTAATGGCTTTTTCTGCATGTACTGGTAATAAAACACCTGCTGATAACGACGATACCGACGTTAATCAAGGTCAGGTTGATACTACCGATGATGACGATAAAGACACAAAAGACGATGCCGACGACAAAGACGATGCCGACGACAAAGACGATAAAGACGATAAAGACGATAAAGACGACAAAGACGACAAGGATGATAAAGACGATAAAGATGACAACGACGACAAATCATCTAAGCCAAACAAACCCACTAATACTGATGGTATGACAGTTTGGGAGTCTGAAAAGGTTGAAGATATCCTTGCAAATATTCCTGAAAAGGTAAAGAAGAAAGAAATTCATATTCTTATGTGGCGTGAATATACCACATCTGAGCAGAAACAGATTGACGATTTCCAGAAAAAGACTGGTATCAAAATCAGAACTACTCTTACAACCGAGTATGAATATTCAACCAAGCTTATCGCTCTTATCTCTGATAAGGATTCTCCTGACGTTGTAACACTTTCGTCAATGGAATTCCCCGCACGTGCTACAAAAGCAATGAAGCTTTTGGATCCTGAGGTTTTCCGCCTTGATGACAAAATTTGGAATAAGACTTATATGGATGACTTTAGACTTAAAGATAAGTACTATTCTGTAGCTATTACAGGTACATGGTCTGTTGAAGACTGTAACTATCTTTCTATCTATGACAAATCCATTCTTGCTGACGCAGGTGTAAGCACAATGCCTTACGACCTTTATAAAGCAGGTAAGTGGAACTGGGCAGAGCAACAAAAGATTATGGAAAAGGTTAAGGCTTCGGGTAAAACTGGTATGACAATTCAGTCTCCTGACCTTTATATGCTTTCCGCCGGTGTTGACTTTGCTGACTACGATCCTGACAAAGCTCAGTTCGTAAGCCTTCTCGACGATGCTAAAGTTCGTCCTACAATCGAAAGTTCTTGGAAAGCTCTTCAAGAGGCTACAAGTAAAGAACTTATCTATCCTACACTCGACATCTCGGGTTATAGACAGGGTAAATATGGCTTTATGTCCATCATTTGCTTTACTCTTTATAACCAGGGTGGACATCTTGACGGTGTAGACGGTGGTGTTGCTGATATCGAAGCAGTTCCTCTTGCAGGTCCTACTCAGGCTAGCGCTTACGTTCCTGTTCGTGCTAAGACTTGGGGTGTTGCAAAGGGTGCTGATAACGAAGAGGGTGCAGCATACTTCCTCAGATATTATCTCGACCCCACAACTGTTAATATGGATAGCACATTCTGGCACAAGCAGTTTAAAGAAGTATACAATATCATTACTAAGAGCAACAAGAAGATTACTCTTGTAGGCTCGGGTGTTACCGACTATAGTAATGGTATCGGTACTTATGACTCAATCTGCTCTGAACTTGCTAATGGTACTGTAGGTCAGGCACCTACAATCCTTAATAAGCACAAGGGTAAGATTGGTACATCACTCAAACGTGCTAACAACGTTTTGGAAAGAACCGTTGCTAAAGGTAAATAATTTATAAAAATTTCGGCTTTGTATTGGGAGACACTTCGTAAAGAAGTGCCTCCCAATTTCTTTTATATTATAAATAACACTTTCGATAGATAAGTGTCATAGTGGGTTATATACATTGAAAATACACCTATCTCAAAGATAAAATATTGTGTGAGAGGACTCACAGTGATATTTTGCCTTACGGCAAAGTGATATTGAAATCTGCGGTTTTAGTTTTAATATATTCGCATAAAAACTGTCCGAAGGACAATATAACGCTGCTTTGCATCATATAACTGCGCAGCAATATAACTCGCCGATAGGCGAATATAACTGAGTCACACTTTTTTTACAGAGTGTGACTCTTGGCGGGGCCTATTTTTTATTTATGTATCAATTTCCCAATACGTTCGTAGGGGACATTCACGAATGTCCCGTGAACCGCCGTAAATTTGTACATATTATATTTGTATTATAAATTTCCACGTTTCGCATACAAATAAAATTTTAATACATCGCCAAATTCAAACGGGCGAATCGTGATTCGCCCCTACAACAAATTTATAATAACACACCGTAGGGGACATTCACGTCCCACGCGGTGGGCACCGTCACGCGCAACCTAATTGTATGAAATTTAAATTCCGCATCCCGCACCCGTAATTTTATCAATGTTATAATTACACCGTAGGTGCTACTTACGAATTGTTCGTAGCTAACTTTAGGTCTATTTAGCTATCGCGAAGCGATAATTTAGCTACCGTAAGGTTATTTAGCTGCTCCGAAGGAGCAATTTAACTGTAAATATTTTTTACAATTTTTTTGCAAAATTTTGTAAAAAAGATTTACTTTACCTCTTGTTACAATTTTTAAAATGTGTTATTATATATGTGATGATTTTTTGGAGGTTGATTTTTAGTGGCAACAATAACTTTTAAACATACTCCGTTTGGCGAACTTGCGCTTGTAAGTATGCGTGGCTGTGAGGATATTTCTAAAAGGGTAGATTATTATCTTACACAGTGGCGCGAAACCCCCGAAGACCATAGCTTTATAGTTAAAGCTACCTGTCCGCGTTTTGGCTCGGGTGAGGGTAAAGCGGTTTTCAGTCATTCCGCTAGGGGACTTGACGTATATATTATATGTGACTGCTTTAATCATGGCGTTACATATACAATGTATGGTAAAACCGTTCCTATGAGTCCTGACGACCATTATCAAGATTTAAAACGCGTTATCGCATCTTTAGGCGGTAAGGCTAGAAGAATAACTGTTATTATGCCAATGCTTTATGAGGGTAGGCAACACCGCCGCTCCTCCAGAGAATCTTTAGACTGCGCTATGGCTCTTCAAGAGCTTATAAATATGGGTGTTTCAAATATTATCACTTTTGACGCTCATGACCCAAGGGTACAAAACGCTATTCCTCTTGGCGGCTTTGATAATGTTCAGCCTACATATCAAATGATAAAGGCTCTTGTTAAAAACGTACCCGATATTGTTATTAACCGCGAAAAAACTATGATAGTTTCTCCCGACGAGGGTGGTATGGGCCGTTGTATCTATTATTCTTCGGTTTTAGGGCTCGACCTTGGTATGTTCTATAAACGCCGTAATTATTCGGTTATTGTTAACGGCCGTAATCCTATCGAGGCTCACGAATGGCTCGGTAAAGACGTTAAGGGTAAAGACCTTATTATTGTAGACGATATGATTTCTTCGGGCGACTCAATGCTTGATATTGCTGAGAAGCTCAAGAAAAAAGGTGCAGGCCGTATATTTATCTTCTCAACCTTTGGCCTTTTTGTTGAAGGTCTTGAAAAGTTTGATGAGTATTATGAAAATGGCCTTATCGATAAGGTGTTCACAACCAATCTTATTTATTCAACCCCCGAACTCAGAAGTAGGGAGTGGTACTGTAATGTAGACCTCTCTAAATATATTGCCTATTTGGTTGATACCCTCAATTACGATAATTCTATTAGCGATTTGCTTAACCCCGCCGAAAGAATTGCTAACCTTATGGTAAAACATAATAAAGAACTTGAAGAAAAAGGTATTGCGCATTAGCGCAATACCTTTTATAGTTAAATGCGACTATCGTCGCGCTAAATAGTCACTTCGTGACAGCTAAATAACTCCTGCGGAGTAGCTAAATTATCGCTACGCGATAGCTAATTTTGTTGAAAAAATTATGCCTCTATTATATAATAATGTAAGAGGTGATTTTATGTCTGAAAGTATTATGTTGAATAAGGCGAAAGAACTTGCCGTAAAGGTTATAAAACTTTGCCGTATTATAAGGGAAAAGGAAAGAGAAACAGTTTTAACGAATCAGTTGCTTAAATCCGGTACGAGTATAGGCGCTAATATACATGAGTCAAAATATGCTCAAAGCAGTGCTGATTTTGTACATAAAATGCAAATAGCTTTAAAAGAATGTTATGAGAGTGAATATTGGCTTGAGCTTATGAATAAATCCGGATATATAGATGATGTAGAGTATAATGATTTAAATAACGAGTGTGGGCAAATCCGACGTATGCTTATAAGTTCAATAAACACCTTAAAAAACAAATAGCTTGTTTTTTTCACACTCAGCGTTACTTTGCCGAATTTAGCTATCGCGTAGCGATAATTTAGCTGACCTTTAGGTCTATTTAGCTATCGCGTAGCGATAATTTCGCTGCCCGTCAGGGCAATTTAGTTGTAAATATTTTTTACAAAAAATTTTTTTCAAAATTTTGTAAAAAATATTTACTTTACCTATTGACTTTTTCTTAACGAAGTAGTAGAATATAGTAAAATAAATAGAATGTGTGTATTATTGTTTGGCTTAATTTTATTTATTATTAAAATTTTTTAGTTGGAGGAATATCAATGAAAAAAATTCTAACAATTTTGCTCACAGTAATCCTCGTTGTTTCGGGTTGCTGGGGCGCGCTTACCGCAAGTGCGGCAGGCACAACTGCTTTTGAAACAAGAGCAAATTGGAAGTCCGTAAATGGTGGCGGTACAATTATTGATACTGCTACTCATAATGATGGACACTTAGGCAACAACTGGGACGATAAATATACGTACGGCGATGGCGGAACTTCTATGGTTCTTCCCTTTACAAATGTTCACCGTGCAGTATTCATTAAGCTCGAAGGCTTAACTTCCGGTACTAAGTACGAGCTTAGCTTTAAGTACTACATCCCCTCTACCGTTGCTAGCTACGACGGTGCAGGCCAGGCTATTCTTCACGCTGCTGTTTATAATGAGGGTACAGTTCATTCTAATGGTCGTTTAACCATTAACTCTAAGGCTAGTGAAAATGCTGTTAGCTTCACCTCTACAACTGGTGAAGATGCAAACGGTGCTCCTATTTGGCAGTATGGTAAGGTTACCTTTACTCAAGGTGCTACAAACCTCTACTTCGCAATTAGCCAGGTTACAACTTCTGATAATGCTATGTATCTTGACGATATCAAGGTAACTGAGGCTAACGCAGCAGCTCTTGCTCAGCCTAATTCTACTGCTTCTCCTATGGATAAAGATTATAGCGTTAACGCTAGTTGGGCATCATATCATCCTAATCAGGCAAACCAAGCAGCTTATCCTAAAGTATTAAACGGCACAAGTGGTTGTACTTGGAAGGGTTCTGATGATGCATCTGTTTATCCTGACGGAAATGCAGTTAAATTTGCTTATCCTGATGTTACACTCTTTACTCAGGCAACAAAAATCATCAATCTTACTGTTGGTAAAACCTATACTATTAGTTACAAATATATGATTCCTGCTGGTGTAAATTATGGTGGTACTGGCTATATTTTCAGAAGAGGTCTTTATCCTGTAAACCAAGGCTATGCTTCAACTTCTACCTATTATCCAAATGATACAGGCGCTTATGTTGCAGGTAAAAATATCACAGCCAACACTAACGGTGAATGGCTTACCGAGACAATGACCTTCACAGCTACTGCAACTGAAGCAATGCTTGGTCTTTCATTCCGTTCAGCAGCTGCTACTGACGTATATTATATCGCTGATGTTCAGGTTGCTGAACACGGTGCATATAGTGCAGATATGCTCTTCACAAAATATGCTAAATCTACAACCGTTGATGGTTCTTCTGAACTTCGTGGTGCTTGGCCTTCATCAACAGTTTATCCCGGCGGTCAGGGCAACACATCTTCATACTCTTTCCTCATTTCCGGTGCTGGTACACAGTTCGGTGCTTCTGCTATGAGGCTCAACGGCCTTGCTGCTGGTATGAAGTATAGAGTTAGCTTTAAATATTATATCGGTGATGGCAACGCACCTTCTGCTGGTGTTCCTTACATTCTTAGCGCAAACGTAGTTAAGAGTGGCGCAGTTTTAAGTGCTCTTGGTTTACCTACAAATAATATTATTTCAACCTCTGCAGCCAACCTTTTGACAACAGGCGGTACTGATGATGCTGCTGTTTGGAAATCTGCACATGTTGACTTTACTGCTGCTGAAGGCGACAACTTCTTTATCGTTTCTCAGCGTGTTGGTACTGAAGGCGCAGGCAGAATGATTGACGAAATCGAGGTTACTCCTCTTGCAGTTGAAACCTTTACAGAAAGCAAAGCTGCTGTAAGACTTTACCTCAACCAAGACGAGAAAATTGAAGAGAATAAAAAGCCCGGTCTTCGTATCTACAATAAGTTAGACGCTACTTGGGCATCCGCTCTTGACCTTGTTGAATTTGGTTCAGTTGCTATCAAAGCTTCTAACCTCACAACAAGTCAGCTTTCACTTAACACAGCTGGTGCTATTTCTGGTGTTTCTTACAAAACAATCGGCGGTAACACATCACTTATCTGGGCAAAAGATTCTGCTTCTACTACCTTTACTGCATACTTAAGCGGTATCTCTGCTAAGAACTATGGTCAAGACTATGTAGTTCGCGCATACGCTAAAGATATTAATGGTAACGTTTACTACGGTGACCAGATTAGCATTTGTATCTACGACGTAGTTAAAACTATCTTCGATACTACTTCTACTTGGAACGATGACTGTACAATCGCTCAAGACTTTATCGATGCAGGTAATGCAGCAGCTGAGCTTGACGATTCAGTAGTTACCTATGATGAGTGGAAAGCAGCACAATAATTAACTAATTATAGGAGGGAAATTTCAATGAAAAAATATAATGCACCTGAGTTTGAAATCAAAGAGCCTAAATTAGTTAACATGATGCTTGATTTAGGCGAAATCGGTTCCGATACCGAGCTCGACTTTGATGAAGAATAATTAATAAAACTTCGGCTTTGTATTGGGAGCTACTTCGTATAGAAGAAGCTCCCAATTTTTTTATTTTATAAATAACACTTTCGGTAGATAAGTATCATAGTTGGTTATATACCTTGAAAAAACACCTATCTCAAAGATAAAACCTAGTAGTGTTATTGTGTGAGAGGTCTCACAAAGATATTTTCCTTACGGCAAAGTGATATTGAAATCTGCAGTTTTAGTTTTAATATATTCGCATAAAAACTGTCCAAAGGACAATATAACGATGCTTAGTATCATATAACTGCGTAGCAATATAACTCGCCGACAGGCGAATATAACTGAGTCACACTTCATTACGGAGTGTGACTCTTGGCGGGGCCGATTTTTTTATTTATATATCAATTCCCAATATGTCCGTAGGGGACATTCATGTCCCACGCGGTGGGCGACGCCACGCGTAACCTAATTGTATGAAATTTAAATTCCGCTTCCCGCGCCCGTAATTTTATCAATGTTATAATTACACCGTAGGGGCTACTTACGAATCGCCCGTAATGTGAACCGTCGTAAATTTGTACATATTATATTTGTGTTATAAATTTACGCGTTTCGCATACGAATAAAATTTTAATACACCGCCAAATTCAAACGGGCGAATCGTGATTCGCCCCTACAACAAACTTATAATCACACCGTAGGGGACATTCACGTCCCACGCGGTGGGCGCCGCCACGCGCAACCTAATTGTATGAAATTTAAATTCCGCATCCCGCGCCCGTAATTTTATCAATGTTATAATTACACCGTAGGGGCTACTTACGAATCGCCCGTAACCAACCTTCAGGTCAATTTAGTTGCTTAAAGCAATAATAATTTTATAATTGTTATTGCTTTAAGCTGTTTTTTTTGATATAATTATAATGTAAATCTATATTATTTTTTTCGAGGTGTTTAAAATGGCAAAAGTTACTTTACTGGCGTATACACCAAGTCCCGAACATACTATTGCCGCGGCGGCAAAACTTTGTTATTCTTCTTCAGATATCGGCACATTAACCGAAGGCCTTACCGATGAAAAAGCGGCTTCTTTTGTTGAGATGCTCGCTGAAATCGGTCACGAAAGTCCTATTGAACATGCTTCATTTACCTTTGGTATTGAAGGTGTTTCAAGGTCGCTTTTGGCACAAATTACAAGACATAGAATAGCGTCATATTCAGTTCAAAGCCAAAGATATGTTAAAGAGAATAATTTTAGCTTTGTAACTCCGCCTGAGGTTTCGGCCGAGCCTGAGGCATTAAAGGAATTTGAAGCGGCTATGAAGGCGGCTGAAGATTCTTATCATAAGATTGCAGAAATTTTGTCGGATAAATACGTAAAAGAATATTTGGCAGAGGGTAAAGATGAAAAAACGGCAAAGAGAATGGCCGAAAAACGCGCTATTGAAGATGCCAGATTCGTTTTACCTAATGCCTGTGAAACAAAAATGGTTATGACAATTAACGCTAGAAGCCTTATGAACTTCTTCCGCCATCGCTGTTGTAATCGCGCACAGTGGGAAATTCGTGCCGTAGCCGACCAAATGCTTTCCCTTGTTTTAAAGGTTGCACCCGAGCTTTTCAAAAAAGCGGGTCCACCTTGTGTAAGCGGCGCCTGTCCTGAGGGCAAAATGTCTTGCGGTTTGGCGAAAGAAATGAAAGAAAAATACTTGAACTTAAGAAACGGTGAAAAGTAATGGGTAAACTAATTGTTTTAGAGGGGCTTGATGGTTCCGGCAAGTCAACACAGCTAGAGCTACTCGAAAACGCTCTTAAACTTGAAAAGGTTAATTTTGAGACGGTTTCCTTTCCCGTTTATGATTTACCGTCCTGTGCCCCCGTTAAAATGTATCTCGGTGGCGAGTTTGGTACAAAACCTGACGATGTAAATGCTTTTGCCGCATCAATTCTTTATGCGGTTGACCGCTTTGCAAGTTATAAAAAAACTTGGGGCAAGTTTTACGAGGAAGGTGGCCTTATACTTGCAGGTAGGTATGTTACTTCTAATGCAATTCACCAAACCTCTAAGCTTCCCGAAAATAAGTGGGAAGACTATTTAAACTGGTTATACGACCTTGAGTATGAGAAGGTACGTATACCAAAGCCCGACCTTGTAATTTATCTTAACGTTCCAATAAATGCAAGTCAAAAGTTGCTTTCGGGTAGGTATAATGGCGACGAAAATAAAAAAGATATTCACGAAAAGGATACCGATTATTTAAATCGCTGTCGAATGGCGGCGAGCTTTGTTGCCGAAAAATCCGGTTGGAAAGTAGTAGAATGTTATAAAGACGGCGAAATGCGAACAAGGGAAGATATCGCCGCCGAAATTTTACAAATTGTTAAAGAGAATATTGGAGAATAAAATGATATATTTATTTTTAGCAGAAGGCTTTGAGGAAACCGAAGCCTTAGCTACCCTAGATATGCTTCGCCGAGCCGAGCTTTCAGTAGCTACGGTTGGCGTTGGAAGAAAGGTTGTTACAGGCTCACACGGGATTCCCGTTGTAGCCGACGTATTAGACTGTGAAGTTTTCCCCGAGGAAAACCTTGATGCAGTTATTTTGCCGGGCGGTATGCCGGGCACCTTAAACCTCGAAAAAAGCGAGGTTGTAAATAAGTTTATAGATTATGCCGTAAGTAATAATAAGCTTATTGCGGCAATATGTGCCGCACCTTCTATTTTAGGGCATAAAGGCCTTTTAGAAGGAAAGGAAGCTATTTGTTACGACGGCTTCGAAACACAGCTTTTCGGCGCAAAAATAAGCGATAAGCCGGTTGTAAAAGATGGGCAGTTTATTACCGCCGCAGGCGCGGGTGTAACTATATTATTCGGTCTTGAAATTGTTAAACATTTTTGCGGTGAGGCCGAGGCAAATAGAATAAAGGATTCAATAAAATGCACCCACAAGATATAAGAAAATATAAAATTGAGCTTAGAGAACAGTGTAGACAAAGACGAAAGCTTTTAGACCCAAGCGAAAAGGCGGAAAAGGATTTAGCGATTTCGGAAAGGGTAAAAAAGCTTTACCAGTACCGCACCGCAAAGGTAATTATGGTTTACGTTTCTACACCAATTGAAATTGACACATTTAAAATAATTGAAAACGCCTTTAAGGATGGAAAACAGGTGGCTGTTCCAAGGTGTATACCTGAAACAAGGCAGATGGAGTTTCACTATATAACCTCTATAGACGAACTATCTCCCGGCACTTTCGGTGTGTTAGAACCGCCTGAATTTTATCCTGTTGTTACTGATTTTGCTTCCTCGCTTATGCTTGTACCGGGCTTTTTGTTTGATTCTTTTGGTTACAGACTAGGCTATGGAAAAGGCTATTACGACCGCTATATGTCGCGTTATAACGGCTCTGCGGTAGGGCTTTGCTACTCTCACGAGTTAAAAAGGCATATGTATCACGGCAGATTTGATAGGTGTGTTGATACACTAGTTAGTGACCAATGGATAAGGCGTACTAAAAAGCTTAGCGAAAAAAGAAATTTCGGGGGAAACTTTAGTGGAAGATAATAAGAAAATACCTGAAAAAACATTAGAAAATGAAAACATTTCGCCTTCAAATACAACCGAGGATTTTAACTATATTTTAGGTGATGAGGGCGGTTTTAGTATTAGTGATTTAGAAAAAATTGAAAGCGAGTCGCCAGTTTTTAAAGCAGATAGAAAAGATAAGAAAAGAAAGAACAAAAAGGCCAAAAAAGACACCTTTGGCGCTATAATTTGGGCCTTTGGCATTATTGCAGTTTCGGTTTTTCTTGCGGGCGGACTTATGTTTTTTGCCACCGAGTATTTAGGGCTGGGCTTTGGCGAACCAAAACAGTGCGTGGTTGACATTCCCGAAGGCTCGGGTACTAAGGTTATTGCCGAAGAGCTCCAAAAATCGGGCGCTATTTCAAGCCCGTTCCTCTTTAGAGTTTATAGTAAGCTTTCGGGTAACGACGGCACATATCAGTATGGTGTTTATAATTTTTCCAGTGAGCTTGGATATAAGGATATTGTAAGAAAGCTTAAAACCGAGGGGGCAAAGGCTAAGACCGTTAAGGTTACTATCCCCGAAATGTCGCGTATAGATGAAATTATGCAAATTTTGGAGGATAATGGCGTTTGCACAAAGGCCGATTTTAGAAACGCAGTCGTAAATGGCAAATATGAGTTTGATTTTGTCAAGGAAATTCCTGTAGACCAGGTGCATTTTAAATTTGAGGGATATCTTTTCCCCGATACTTATGATTTTTATTGTTACGATTCTAAAGAATGTGCCGAGCTTGCAATTTTAAAGATGCTCGAAAATACAAACGAAAAGCTAACCGAAGAGGTTAGGGCAAAGATAAAAGCTTCGGGTTATACAATTCACGAAGTTCTTACAATGGCATCTATAGTTGAGCTTGAAGCAAGTGCTTCGGTTAATGAAATGAATAATGTTGCAGCGGTTTTTTATAACCGTCTAACTTGGGATGAGCCCAAAAAACTTGGCTCTTCGCCTACAATGGATTACCCTTATGGTAATGGCAGATATGATACAAATATTATAGAGGGGCTTCCACCGGGACCGCTTTGTGCTCCGAGCGAAAGTGCAATTTTGGCGGCGGCAAACCCTACACCTAATTTTTCTGCCACCTATTTTGTAACCGATAGTGAAATGAATTTTTATTATAATAATTCGCTCTCGGCTCATAATCAAACTATTTCAAATTTAAAACAACAAGGAAAATGGTTAGGATAATATGAAAGATTTTAAATTACCCGAGCTCCTGGCTCCTGCGGGGGACCTTGTTAGGCTTAAAGCGGCGGTGCAATTTGGCGCCGATGCCGTTTACCTTGCGGGTGAAGAGTTTGGTATGCGTACTGCGGCGGCTAACTTTAGCCTAGAAGACCTTAAAAGCGGGGTTGAGTATGCTCATAAGAATGGTGTCAAGGTGCACGTTACTTGTAATACAGTACCACATAACGACGAAATTTTGAGGCTACCTGAGTATTTGGCCGCCTTAAATGATATAGGCGTTGACGCTATTATTGCATCCGATTTAGGCAGTATGAACTTAATTAAAAAATATGCCCCCAAGGTTGAACTTCATATTTCGGTTCAGTCGGGCATAGTGAATTTTGAAACAGCAAACGCTTTTTATGATTTGGGCGCCAAAAGGGTTGTGTTGGCGAGGGAGCTTTCTTTAGAAGAAATTGCCGAGATTAGAGCCAAAACAAACAAAAATCTCGAAATCGAAGCTTTTGCTCACGGTGCTATGTGTGTTTCTTTCTCGGCTAGATGCCTTCTTTCCAGTTATATGACGGGCAGAGATGCTAATAGGGGTGACTGCGCTCAACCTTGCCGTTGGAGTTATGCCCTTATGGAGGAAAAACGTCCGGGTCAGTATTTCCCCATAACCGAAACCGAAAAAGGAACATATATTTTGAATGCCAATGACCTTTGTATGGCAGAGCACCTTGATAAAATGATTTTGGCGGGTGTAGACAGCATTAAGCTTGAGGGTAGAGCAAAGTCACACTATTATACTGCCGCCGTTACAAATGCCTATAGAATGGCGCTTGATAGCATAAAAGAAAACGGTCTAGAAGGCTGGAAACTGCCCGACTCGGCCGCGGAGGAGCTAACAAAAATTAGCCATAGGGGTTACTCAACAGGCTTTTATTTCGGTAGACCCGAGAATTCTCAAACCTATGAAAATGCGGGATATGTAAGGGACTTTACTGTTGCCGCAATTGTAACGGGATACGAGGACGGGATGATAGTTTGTGAAATGAAAAATAAGTTTGCGGTAGGCGAAACCTTTGACTGTTTAGAGCCTAGAAAAACTCCTTTTATTTTCACAGTAGACAAAATGTTTAACGATAAAAACGAAAAAATTGATGTTGCGCCTCACCCAACAATGACGGTTAAAATTCCGTTTGAAAGACCTTTGGAGGTAGGCTCACTTCTTCGTATGAAGGGTAGGTTATAAGTCTTAAAATTTAATACTAATTTTAACACCTTTTGTTTATTTTTACCTGGTGGGGCAAAAATAGATAAGAGGTGTTTTTATGTTGAAATTTTCAAGAGGTTTTAAGGTTAGAATTATCTTGATTTTGGCCTTTAATTTATTACTTGCACTTATATCTATCGGTAGGGTTGCGGCTATTGTTTTGTCAGAAGATGACAGATATTTAAACAACACAGTTTCGGTTTTTTTGGAGAGCGGCAGGGGAGATTTTTACTATACAAACGGTGAAAAAGTAACCTCTAACAAGACAAAATTTGCTAATGTTTTTTTACCTTGTAAGCAGGCTGAAGACACATATTTTTCTATGGCAAACGAGAGCGAAAAGGCGGTTGGTGAAAAAACTTTTTCTAACAATAAACCTGCCGTTCTTTTACGGGAAGAAAAAATTTCAGGTACAGGAATATATGCAATTGAGGTTAGTGACAGGTACGAAAATTTTTCGTCAATGGAACATATAATTGGCTATATAAACGGAGAAAATGAAGGAGTTTTTGCTCTAGAAAAAGGATACAACGATATACTAAAAAACAAAGAGCAAATTCGCGCCGAATTTTTTGTTGATGCAAAGGGGGAGTATCTTTTAGGGGTTTACCCTAAAATCTCGGGCACAAAAAATAAGAACAAGGTGCACCTTACTATAAACGCGGATATCCAAAAAATTTGTGATGGTGCAATGTCGGGCACTAAAAAAGGAGCAGTAGTTGTAAGTGAGATAGAAAACGGAAAAATAAGGGCAATGGTTAGCAAGCCTAGTTTTGATATAACAAAACTTTCAGACTATCTTGAAAGCGAAGATTCTCCTTTTCTGAATAGAGCAACTGCGAGTTTCAGTGTTGGCTCGGTTTTTAAACCACTTATAGCGGCGGCTCTTTGTGAGAACAAAAAACAAAATTTCGTTCATAACTGTACGGGAAATAGCGAGATTTCGGGTATAAATTTTCACTGTTATAATCGTAGCGGTCACGGGGAGATGAAGCTTTATGACGCAATATGTCAGTCTTGTAACTGTTATTTCTATAATGCCGCAAATTTGCTTCCTCCCAAAAAATATACCTCTCTTGCAGCTTCTTTAATGTTTGGCAATAAAATAGAACTGGCAAATAGTATTACTGCCCCAAGTGGATATGTAACAAGTAGCAAAGAGCTTGAAAATCCCGCCGCACTTGCTAATTTTTCAATAGGTCAGGGTAGACTGCTTTTGTCTCCACTTGCTATAAACAATCTTTACTGTGCAATAGCAAATGACGGTGTTTATTTTTCGCCAAGCATTATTGAGGGAATAACTGTTAACGGAAGACAAATAATGGAAGAAAGCGGGGTTAAAACAACAGTTTTCAGTAGCGCGACTGCTGCCGAGTTAAAACAGTATTTGTCGGGGGTTGTTTCGTTTGGAACGGGTAAAGCGGCAAGGCCTTATAGCGGTGGCGCGGCGGGTAAAACAGCAACCGCTCAAACAGGAAAATTTGTCGGCAAAACTGAAATAATCAATTCGTGGTTTTGCGGATTTTTCCCTCTCGAAAGTCCCAAATATGCTATTACAGTTTTTTTGGAAGATTTTAAGGAGGGGGATAATGCGGCGACCGAAATTTTTAAAAATATAGCCGATAGCATTATCGCACTTGAAAGCTAAAAAACGCTTATAAATAGGCGGTTTTTGTTGACATTATACTTAAAATTTAGTATAATATATAAAATAGTTATTAGAGGGTGTTTAATGTGGTAAAAAGCATGACCGGTTACGGCCGCTTTGAACTTTTAGATGGTACGGCTACCTATACTGTTGAGGTTAAGTCGGTAAACCACCGTTATTTTGAATTTTCTTGCCGCACTCCGCGCGGGTTTGCTTTTTTGGAAGAAAAGCTAAAGGCTTTCTTTTCTTCAAAAATTTCGCGTGGTAAGGTTGATGTTTTTGTTTCAATAAACGGTTTGGTAGAGGCTTCGGGTAAGGTTGCAGTTAATGAAGAATATGCCGCTATGTATGTTGATGCTTTAAAAACCCTTAAAAAACGCTTCTCTCTTTCGGGTAAAGTTTCTCTTGGCGATGTCGCCCGTAACAATGAGGTTTTTACAATTCGCCACGAAAAAATCGACGAAGAGGCAGTTTGGGAGCTTGTTAAAAAGGCTTCCGAGGGGGCCATAGAAGCTTTTGTTAATATGCGTAGTGTTGAGGGAAGTCGCCTTGCTGACGACGTTTTATCCAGATGTGATTTTATATTAGATAAGGTTTCGTTTATTGAAAAACGTTCCCCCGAAACAGTTAACGAATATAGAAATAGGTTAGAGGCAAAAATCAGGGAGCTTTTAAATGACAAAACCGTTGATGAGCAGCGCCTTTTAACCGAAACGGCAATTTTTGCCGATAAGGTCGCGGTTGCCGAAGAAACCGTTCGTCTTAGAAGCCATATTGACCAACTAAGAAAGCTTTTAAATGAAGAAGAGGCGGTTGGACGTAAACTTGATTTCGTTGTTCAGGAAATGAATCGTGAAACAAACACCATAGGTTCTAAAGCGCAGGATATTGATATTGCGCATACTGTTGTCGAAATTAAGGCCGAGATTGAAAAAATCAGGGAGCAAATTCAAAACATTGAATAGTTTGGGGGCAAATTTATGAAACTTATTAATATCGGTTTTGGAAATATGGTTTCTGCCGAAAGAATGGTTGCAACCCTGCACCCCGATTCTGCGCCCGTAAAACGTATAATTTCTGAGGCAAAGGAAAACGGCAATCTTATCGATGCTACACACGGTCGTCGCACTAAGGCGGTTATTATTACCGATAGCGACCATATAGTTTTAACATATCTTTCACCTGAAACTATAGCCTCTCGTGCCGAAGGGGAAGACGCTAAGGAGGAAATTTATGAGTAAGGGTACAGTTTTTGTAATATCGGGCCCCTCAGGTTCGGGTAAGGATACAATTCTTTCTAAAATTTTAGAAAAAAGAAATGATTTGTACTTTTCCATTTCAAGCATAACAAGAAATATGCGCCCCGGTGAAATTCAGGACCAAAAATACCACTTTATTTCGGTGGAAGAGTTTGAAAAAGGTCTTGAAAATGGGGAGTTTTTAGAGTATAATAAATATTTAGAAAACTATTATGGAACTCCAAAGGCGCCTATAGAAAAACACATTGCTCTTGGCGATGATGTTTTAATAGAGGTTGACGTTAACGGTGCCGCGAAAATTAAAGAAAAGCTTCCATCTGCTGTTTTAATTTTTATTATGCCACCTTCGTTTGAAGAGCTTTATAAAAGGCTTAGCGGCAGGGGGACTGAGACCAAGGAGCAAATTGATGGACGTATGTCGGCTGCGCTTATGGAGATTTCAAAAGCAAGTGAATATGACTATATCGTTGTTAATGATAAAATAGAAGAGGCAACCAGTGATGTTTTATCAATAATGCGTACATATCGCTTAAAACTAAATAATCAAAAAAATATTATTGATGAGGTGCTAAATAATGCTTAATCCCGCAATAGGAAAACTTATTAATTCAACCGAAAGCCGTTATCAACTTGTTTTAGAGGTTGCAAAACAGGCTAGAGTAATCGCAGAGGAAAACGAAAACGAAACCGATAAGGCTTTGGAAAAGAGCGTTTCTCTTGCTATAGACAAACTCGCAAATGAACGAGGTTTGCTTTAATTTATAGGTTTTCTAAGACGTGATATTGCTATGCAGTATCGCGTTTTGGCTTATTTTTAGGGGTTTGTTATGCCCTTAAAAAGTCTTTAAAAACCGCCATTTTTGAAAGGATAAGGGGCTTTGAAATGGGTAAAACTTTAATTGCTAAAACAGTTATTGATAAAGCGACTTACCGATTTGATAAGCCGTTTGACTACATTATCCCAAAAGAACTAGAGTCGGTTATTAAAGTTGGCGCAAGGGTTACTGTTCCTTTTGGAAAGGGAAATACAAAAAGGGTAGGACTTGTTATAGAGATAAACGAGTTCGACGATTTTGATCTTAGGGGATATAAAAACTTAGGCTCGGTTATTGATAATCCTCCCCTTATTGATGATGAAATGCTTTGCATTATAAAATGGCTTAAAGAACATACTTTTTGCACATATTTTGATGCAGTGAAAACCCTTATACCCTTTGGCCTTAATTTAAAAATTGTATCTACATTAAAGCTTTGTGATAATATTTCTCCTTCAAAACTGGCAAACCTTTCTTACGATGCAAACCTTGTAGTAGAGGCACTTAGAAAAAAGGGCGGAAGTATGGAGAAAAGCGCTATAGAGCGAAGGCTTGGCTTTACTGAAGACGCACCTTGCTTTTCAGAGCTTCTTAGGAAAGGCGTTGTTCTATGCGATGGTCTTGCAAAGCGCAATATGAAAGACCCTACCGTAAATATGGTATCTCTTGGCGAAGGGTATTTTGACGAAATTAAGCTAACCGCAAAACAAAAATCGGTTACCAATTTACTTTTAGATATTGGCACGGCTACGGTTAAAGAAGTATGCTATTTTGCGGGTGTTACAAGCGCTGTTATTACCGCCCTTGAAAAAAAGGGTATCGTAAACGTATATGCCGCTCCCTTCGAAAAAAATTACGAGGCAGAGGTTAAACAAAGTGTCGGTGAAATCACTTTAACAGATGAGCAAGAGGCGGTTTTTTCTAGTCTTAAAGAAGATTTAGTGAAAGGAAAATACAAAACTAACCTTTTGTATGGTGTTACCGGTTCGGGTAAAACAAGCGTATTTTTAAAGCTTGTTGACGAAACGGTTAAGATGGGCAAATCGGCAATTGTAATGGTGCCTGAGATTTCTCTTACACCGCAAACCCTTTCGAAATTTAAAAGTAGATATGGCGACAAGGTTGCCGTTTTCCATAGCGCTATGTCGCTGGGACAAAGAATGGAATATTTTAAAAGAGCTAAGAGCGGAAAAGCGACTGTTGCCATAGGAACGAGGTCGGCGGTTTTTGCTCCAATTAAAAATCTTGGTCTTATAATTATGGATGAAGAGCAAGAGCATACCTATAAATCTGAACAAAGTCCAAGGTTTCACGCCAGAGATGTTGCAAGGCTTAGAGCGAAGTATAATAATGCTGCATTGCTTTTGGCTTCGGCAACTCCTTCGGTTGAAAGTTTTACATTAGCAAAAAACAACAGGTATGGACTGTTAAGCTTACCTCATAGATACGGTAGTGCAGTTTTGCCTGAGGTTGTAACCGTTGATATGAGAGAACAGTTAATCGCGGGTAACACGGGGCTTTTTAGTAAGACTCTTATCGACGAGCTTGAGCATACCTTAAACAGTGGAAAACAGGCAATACTTCTTCTTAATAGAAGAGGGCATAATACCTATATTTCTTGTCCCGCTTGTGGTACAGTTTTCAGTTGTCCAAACTGTAGTATTTCTTTAACATATCATTCCGCAAACAAAAGGCTTATGTGTCATTATTGCGGTGGCTCATATTCTGTTCCCGAAAAATGTCCGACCTGTAATAACCAAAAACTAAGGTTTTCGGGTGCGGGAACACAACGCGCAGATGAAGAGCTTCTATCTATCTTTCCAAACGCTAGAGTGCTTAGGCTTGATGCCGATACAACACTTACGCGCGATTCGTTTGAAAAGGGGCTTACCGCCTTTGCAAATAAAGAATATGATATTTTGCTTGGAACACAAATGGTAGCAAAGGGACTAGATTTCCCCGATGTTACATTGGTTGGTGTTTTGTCGGCCGACCAGTCGATGTTCAGTGATGATTTTAGGGCTTTTGAAAGAACCTTTTCACTGCTAACTCAGGTTATAGGCCGTTCGGGTAGAGGCGAGGAAAAGGGAAAAGCCATTGTGCAAACAACAATTCCCGAAAGCGAAATCATAGGTTTCGCGAAAAATCAAGACTTCGAAGCCTTTTACGAAACTGAAATTTTAACAAGAAAACTTATGGTGTATCCGCCATATTGTGATATTTTTATGCTGGGTGTTAGCGCAAATGGGCAAAATTCTGCGCATTTTGCAGCAAAAAAACTCTTTGAGATTATTAAGAAAATCCCCGAAAAAAGTAACAATAAAATAAAAATGATTATTTTGGGGCCAACCGTTGCTAATGTACCTAGGGTTAATAACAAATATCGTTATAGAATTTTAATTAAAACAAAAAACACATCAGAGCTTAGGGAATATATTTCAAAAGCGCTTTTAGAGTTTTACGAAAACTGTGATAAAACAGTTAGCGTTTTTGTTGATGTGAATCCCGAAAGTGTAATTTGATAAGCAAAGTCGAAAAATACTTGTTTCAAAATCTGATTCAAGTTTAAATGCTTTGGCTAAGGAGGAAATTATGGCAATTCGTAATATAGTTAAAGAGGGCGACCCTGTTTTAAGAAAAACTTCGCGCTCGGTTTTACAGTTTGATGATAGACTTGCTCAGCTACTTGATGATATGTTTGACACCATGTATGATGCTGAGGGAGTAGGTCTTGCAGGCCCTCAGGTGGGCATACTTAAGAGGGTTTGTGTTATTGATATTGGGGAAGGCCCAATTGAACTTGTTAACCCTGTTATTGAGAAGGAAGAGGGAGAGCAGTTTGAGGTTGAAGGTTGCCTTTCGCTTCCCGGACAAAGCGGAGTCACGAAGAGACCAATGAAGGTTACTGTTCGCGCACAAAACCGTAAAGGTGAAAGTTATATTTTAAGCGGCGAAGGTCTTTTGGCTAGGGCGTTTTGCCATGAAATTGACCATCTTAACGGAATTTTGTACAAGGATAAACTTGTAAATAGATAGATTCTAGTTCTTTAGATTTGGGGGAACTGTTTTGAATATTGTTTTTATGGGCACACCTGATTTTGCAGTGCCTTGTCTTGAAAGAATTGTAAGCGACGGTCACAAGGTTTCGGCGGTTTTTACACGCGCCGATAAACCTGTAGGCAGAAAAAAGGTTTTAACTTCGCCACCCGTTAAGGTTGCGGCAGAAAAATTAGGCTTAAAAGTATATCAACCCGAAAAAATAAGGGGTAATGAAGAGGTTTATTCCTTACTTTCTGATATAAATCCCGATGTAATTGTTGTTGTGGCCTACGGCAGAATTTTACCAAATGAAATTTTGAATTTGCCAAAATATGGCTGTGTTAATGTACATGGCTCGCTACTTCCAAGGCATAGAGGCGCTTCGCCAATACAGTGGTCAATAGTTTGCGGCGATAAAAAAACCGGTGTTACGACAATGCTTATGGATGAGGGTATTGATACCGGTGATATGCTTCTTACTGAGGAAATTGAAATCACCGATAATGATACCTATGAAACGCTTCATGACAAAATGTCAGTAGTTGGCGCAAATACGTTGAGTATTACTTTAGATAAGCTTTTAAAAGGTGAGATTACACCTAAAAAGCAACCAAGCGAGGGCGCAAACTATGCGCCGATTATCACAAAGCAAATGGGACAGCTTGACTTTTCAAAGACTGCAAACGAGCTTTACTGCCTTATTAGAGGCTTTACACCTTGGCCTCTTGCATATTTTTATTTTGAGGGTAGAAGATTTAAAATTTACGGTTCAAAAATGGGAGAAAGGACATCTCTTGCCGCCGGAACTGTGTACTATAAGCAAAATAGAATGTTCATTTCTTGTGCCGACGGTAGCTCTATTGAAATAACCGAAATTTGTCCCGACGGTTCAAAGAAAATGGATATTTCAGCATTTAAAAACGGTAGATTTATCGAAGAGGGAGCGGTTTTAGAATTTAAGGCCGAGTAAAAGGGGTGAGGTTTTGCAAAACGAAAGAAAGGTTTTAGTATCTGCACTGCTTAAAGCAGAAAAAAGCGGATATTCTAACATAGTTTTAAATAGTGTTTTAAACGAAACCGACCTCGATTCAGTTAAGAAGGGCTTTGTAACAACCGCTTTTTATGGCGTATTGGAAAGAAAACTTTTTTTGGATTTTGTTTTAAATAAGTTCTTGAAAAAGCCTATCGAAAAGGCTCCGCCTGTAACTGCTTCGGTGCTAAGAGCAGGAAGCTATCAAATACTATTTATGGAAAAGGTGCCTTCTTCTGCGGCGGTTAACGAATCGGTAAAGCTTATTAAAAAATCTAAAGAAAGCGGAAACAGTGGTCTTGTAAACGCCGTATTAAGAAAGATTTCAAGCGAAAATCTTAGCTCATTGCTTGAAGGGGCAGGTGAGAATGTTAGGTTTTCAATTTCAAAATGGATATATGACAAGCTTATTTCTTATTATGGAAAAGAGCAAACCCATAGCTTTTTGGAAAACAGTTTACTGCCTCCGCCACTTTTTGTGAAGGTAAATACCACTCAAAATACCCCAAAGGTTCTTAAGGAAAAACTAGCTTCTAAAAATATTATTCTAAGTGAAACTGAGTTGGAAGATTTATTTAAGGCTGAGTCTTTCCAAAATATCGAAAAAAGCGAGGAGTATTTGGGCGGCGAGTTTTTCGTTCAGGATTTTTCAAGTAGTTTGTCTGCCGCCTCGGTTATGGCTAAACCCGGTATGAAGGTTTTAGACGCATGTGCGGCACCCGGAGGAAAAACGTTTTCTATGGCCGCGATGATGGAGAATAAGGGTGAGATAACCGCTTTAGATTTGCATGAGCACCGAGTAAAGTTAATTGAAAACGGTGCCTCAAGGCTTGGTATTAACATAGTAAAGGCAAAAAAGAGCGATGCCGCTAAAGCTTCTTTTGAGGGAGAACTTTTTGATAGGGTGCTTTGCGATGTACCTTGCAGTGGCATTGGTGTTATTAGAAGAAAGCCTGAAATAAAATATAAAGACGAAGCTGAATGTAGCGATTTACCGCAAATTCAGTTAGAAATTTTAGAAAACTCCGCAAAATATTTAAAAAAAGGCGGAAGGCTAATTTATTCTACCTGTACACTTCTTAAAAGCGAAAATGAGGAAGTTGTTAATAGGTTTTTAGAAAGAAATAAAGATTTTGCACCCGCTAAAGTGGGTGTGCTGGGAATAGAAAAAACAAATGTAACGCTTATTCCACCGAATTTTTTAGGAGACGGATTTTTCATTGCGGCATTTGAAAGGAAGTGATTTTTTGGAGAAAAAGGATATAGCCTCTATGACATTAGAGGAAATAGGTGCAGAGTTTAAAAGCCTTTCGGAGCCTGTTTATAGAGCAAAACAGGTTTATCTATGGCTTAGAAAAGGCGTAACCGATTTCGAAGAAATGACCAACCTTCCAAAAGCACTTAGAGAAAGACTAAGAGAGTTCTTTATTATAAAAAGCGTAAAAATTAAAAAAAGACTTGAATCTAGGGTAGATGATACTGTAAAATATCTATATGAGCTTTCCGATGGTGAGCTGGTTGAATCGGTACTTATGAAATATCACCACGGCTACAGTATGTGCATCTCTTCTCAGGTGGGGTGCCGAATGGGTTGTAGCTTTTGCGCTTCTGGGCTTGGTGGGCTTTACCGAAACTTAACTCCGTCTGAAATGCTTGCACAAATTCAGGTTGCCTCAATAGATAGAGGTATACGCGTTTCGAATGTTGTTATGATGGGTATGGGCGAACCGCTTGATAACCTCGAAAATACCGTTAGGTTTTTGAATTTGGTTAGCGATCCTGATGGGCTTTCAATAGGCCTTAGGCATATCTCGGTTTCAACCTCGGGGCTTGTTCCTAAGATTTATGAGTTTATGGAGTATAAATTCCCTGTAACTCTTTCGGTTTCGCTTCACGCACCTACTGATGAGATTAGGGATAAGATAATGAAAATAAATCACGCCTATAATACCGAAAAGCTTTTAAAGGCGTGTAAGGATTATATAGATAAAACAGGAAGAAGAATTTCTTTTGAATATGCGCTTATCGAAGGTGTAAATAATTCTGACGAATGCGCGAAGATTCTCGCCAAAAGGCTTTCAGGAATGTTATGTCATCTTAATTTAATTCCTGCTAATCCTGTTAAAGAGAATGATTTTGAACGACCTGCTGATAAAAAGGTTCAACATTTTTGTGAGCTTATGAATAGGCTGGGCATAAATACAACTGTTAGAAGAACGCTTGGCGCCGATATTGAGGCTTCATGCGGGCAACTAAGGCAAAGACATTTAGAAAGCGAAAAGAAAGGGGGAGAGTTGTTATGATAATTTCTGCTAAAACCGATGTAGGACTTAAAAGAAGCGCAAATCAAGATGCATTTGATACTAAAATTTTAAACGATGGTCTTGCTTGGGCGATAGTGTGCGATGGTATGGGTGGTCAGGCCGCAGGTAATATTGCGAGTAAAATAGCGGTTGAAAGAATTACTTCGGCGTTCTCTGAAAACCTATCACCACGATTAAACGAAAAACAACTTGCCACTTTTTTAAAGGCGGCTGCCGAATCGGCAAATATGGCCATTTACGATAAGGCTAGGTCTGATGAAGAACTTAGCGGTATGGGAACAACCCTTGTTTGCGCTGTTATTAAAGAGGGCAGTTGCCTTGTGGCACATGCAGGTGACAGTAGACTTTACCTTTTTAGAGATAATTGTCTAATTCAAATGACAAGCGACCATTCGGTTGTTCAGTCTATGGTAGATAATGGGCATTTAACCGAAGAGGAAGCAAAAACTCATCCAAGCAAGAATATAATTACTAGGGCGCTTGGTGTACATAGTAGGATTGACGTTGATATAAATGATTTTTCAGTTAAAGAAAATGATATAATTCTACTTTGTTCTGACGGACTTACAAACTGTGTTGACGACGCAGAAATAACAAAGGTTTTAACTGAAAGTGAGCCCGAAAACATTTCAGAAATACTTATAGACAAAGCAAATAGCGGCGGTGGTTTTGATAATATCACTGTTGTTACTATAAAGATATAAAGTTATTTAAATTCTTTTAAATTTCTGCAAAAAGGCAAGCAGAAAAATACTTTAGCCGTATGCGGCGGCGGAAACGGATTTATTATGGATAAATTTGTTGGAAAAAGACTTGATGGAAGATATAAAATTGAGGGTATTATAGGCGTAGGCGGTATGGCGGTTGTTTACAAGGCCTATGATAGTGTTGAAGATAGGGTAGTTGCAATTAAAATTTTAAAGGACGAGTTTGCAACTAATGAAGAGTTTAAACGTCGCTTTAAAAACGAATCTAAGGCAATTGCCGTGCTTTCACACCCCAATATAGTTAAGGTTTATGACGTTAGCTTTGGCGACCTTATTCAGTATATTGTTATGGAATATATTGAAGGTATAAATCTTAAAGAATATATTGAAAAAAGCGCCGGTCTTTCTTGGAATGAGGCGGTTAACCTTACAATTCAAATTTTACGTGGTCTTCAACATGCTCACGATAAGGGTATCGTTCACCGCGATGTGAAGCCGCAAAACATTATGGTACTAGAAGACAATACTATAAAGGTTACCGACTTTGGCATTGCAAGGTTTGCCAGAAATGAATCTAAAACCATAACCGATAAGGCTATCGGTTCGGTTCATTATATCAGTCCCGAACAAGCAAAGGGCGAGGTTACAGACGAAAAGGCAGACATTTATTCGGTTGGTGTAATGCTTTACGAAATGCTAACAGGCGTTCTTCCTTTTGAGGCAGAAAGCGCAGTTTCTGTTGCAATTATGCAGCTTCAAACCGAACCAAAGCTTCCAACCCATGTTAATCCTTTAATCCCTGTTGGTATTGAGCAAATTACCGTTAAGGCGATGCAAAAGGATACTCGTAATCGTTATAAATCGGCGGCAGAGATGCTACGTGATTTGGAACAGTTTAAGCGCGACCCGAGTATGACCTTTGATAACCTTTATTTCATTGATAATGAGCCTACAAAGTTTATCGATACTCCGGAGGAAGTAGGCGAAGCAGAGGAAGAAAAGACAAAATCACCTATTATTCCAATTCTAACAGGTGTGGCAGTTGCCTTTGTTGCCGCAATTTTGGTTTTGGTTTATTTTGTTATAAGAACACTTACAGGAACAACAGGAAGCGAATTCCCTTGCCCCGATTATGTGGGTGCGGTGTATGAAACTGTTGTTGCAGAAGAAAACGAATATGGCTTTACCTTCCAAATTTCTTCTTATCAAAACAGTTCCGAGTTTGAAAGGGGAGAGATTATTTCTCAAACCCCCGTTGCAGGTAAAGACGTTAAGAAAAACGCTATTATTAAGGTTATAGTAAGTAACGGCCCTGAATATTTAGAGGTGCCAAAGGTTGACGGCTTTGAGGCCGCAAAGGCACAGGCTATTTTGGAAAATGCCGGCTTTAAGGTAGTAAGAGTAGAGGAAATCAGCGAGGACGTAGCCGCAAATATGGTTATTAGAACAACCCCTGCGGGCGGTTCATATATGTCTTCAGATACCGAAATTAAGATGTTTGTAAGTAGCGGCGAGCCTACCGAGCTTATTGATGTTCCCAACGTTGTTGGCTGTACTTTAGAGGACGCGAAGAAAATCATTGAAAAGCAGGGCTTTACAGTTGGAACGATTGAAGAGGTAGAAAGCGACGCTAAAAATAAAAACTATGTTATGGAGCAAGACCCGAAGGTTGACGGTGGCCAAAAAGGTAAGGGTACTGCCATAAATCTTAAGATAGGTAGCGGCGTTAGAACCTACAAATTTACACTTAAGCTTCCGCTTCCAACCGATTATGCTTCCCAGTATGGAATGGTTTCAATTTGGATAAACAACGAAGAAATTAAGAAATCTAACAAGCTTGATATTTGGAATTCGGGTACAACAAGCTTTGAGATTGAAACTCAAGAACCAAGGGTTGCTATTGAAATTAAGCTTTCCAGTAAAGATAATCAGTATGACGATTATCTAAGTTATGTTATCGATTCTGAAACGGGCGCGGTAGACAATACAAAAACCGAAATTCATAGTTATCCTGTTTATGAGCCTCCCGTTAGTTCAAAGCCTGACTCTACCGATGCATCAAATGATAACTCGTCTGATATATCAGAGGGCTCTTCTAGTACCGATGAAACTTCGTCAATGCCTTCGGTAGATGACACCGAAGACGCTGATTAGTTCGAGGAACTTATATGTCGGAAAATAAAGGAATATTAATTAAAGCTATTGCCGGCTTCTATTATATAGATGCCGGCGACGGCATATATGAATGTAAAGCAAGGGGGATTTTCAGAAAAAACGGTATCACCCCAACGGTTGGTGATAAGGTTTTATTTGAAAATCTTGGGCAGAATAAGGGCGTTTTAACTGAAATTACTCCTAGAAAAAATATTCTTGTCAGGCCCCCCGTTGCAAATATTGATAGGCTTTTTATAGTTTCAAGCCTGTGTACACCCGCACCAAATACCTTGGTTATAGACAGGCTAACTGCTATTGCTATCGAAAATGATATTGAACCTATACTCGTTTTTAATAAAGGTGATTTAGGTGATATGAGCGAGTGGATAAATATCTATAAGAAGTCGGGCTTTAAAACTGTTTTGACTTCTACAGTTAGTGGAGAGGGCTGTGATGAAATATTATCGCTTATAGAGAGTAATATTTCTGCATTTACGGGAAATTCGGGTGTAGGAAAATCAAGCCTTTTGAATAAAATTTTGCCTGAACTATCGCTAAAAATTGGCGATGTAAGTGAAAAGCTTGGAAGAGGAAGGCACACAACAAGGCACACCGAACTTTATAAGGTAGGTGGCGGATATGTGGCTGATACTCCCGGTTTTTCATCACTTGATACTGTAAAAACCATGTCTCTTCAAAAGGAAAATTTGCAGTTTCTTTTCCCTGAATTTTCAGATTATTTGGGAATGTGCAAGTTTACCTCTTGCACCCATACAGGTGAAAAAGGGTGCGCCGTTATAAAGGCTAGTGAAGACGGAAAAATCTGCCCTAGCCGAATAGAAAGCTATAAACTTATTTATAATGAGATTAAGGATATAAAGCAATGGGATTAGTAGCTTCTGGTAAGTGTTATATCTTCGGTGGTTATACCGAAGAAATTGATATTGCATTATTAAAGGAAATAAACGAAAGCGATTTTGTTATTTGTGCCGATAACGGACTTAGCTTTGCAAAACAATTTAATATTTCTCCTAACCTTGTGGTAGGCGATTTCGATTCGTTTAAGGGAGAAGTAATCACTAGCGCCGAGGTAATTAAACTACCTAAAGCAAAGGACGATACCGACCTTTTGTTTGCTGTGAGACAAGCACTTTTAAGAGGGTATAATGAGGTAATACTAAGCGGTGTTACAGGGGGCAGACTTGATATGTCCTTCGCAACTGTTTCAACCCTGATATTTGCACACAATAGTGCTGCAAATATTAAAGTGTTAGATAAATCACAACAGCTTTTCATAACGTCTTCGAAGCTTAGCTTACAAAAACCCGAAAAAGCGAGATACTTTTCGGTTTTTCCGCTTACTGACAAGGTGAAAGGCTTGAACATAACGGGCGCCAAATATAATGTGCAAAACTTAGAACTTACAAAAGATTTTCCTGTAGGTGTGAGTAATGAATTTTCAGATGGCGAGGTTGAAATATCCTTTGAAGAAGGTCTTTTACTTGTAATCACGGTTATATAATTTTTCCGTAACACTTTTTATCGCTTTGAGTATAATGTACTAAAGGCGGTGATTGAGGTGCGCAGAAGACCTAGAAAGTTTCCCGTTTTTTTAATTGCTTTTGGTGTGGGGCTTATAGTGGCTTTTTACTGTCCTACACGGGTTTTGGTGCTTATAACTGCCACCGCTTTAATATATTTAGGGCTTTGCGGCTTTAAATGTTAGGGGGCAAAATTTATGAAGGTTGTAGTTGTTAAGAGTCCTAAAATCCTCAAAGGTTTTTTAAAGTTAATTTTTAAAATAAAAGACACGCAAAATACATAAAAACACCCCTGAACTAGTTTAGTTCAGGGGTGTTTTTTCTCGTTTTGAAAATCTAAATATTTAAAAGCTTTTCTTCAGGACCAAGTCCACAAAGTAAAAGTCCATAAAATAGTCCCGTTTGCGACCAAATAAAGGTAAGGTCGGTAGTGCCGTGAGCAATAAGACCAAACAAAAGGGCAATAATCAGTGAGGAAAAATAGTATTTGCTTTGTGCATTTCGGCACAAAAATAGCCTTTTAAATAATTTTAAGATGTAAATACTTAAAATCGCCGTCCCCAAAATTCCAAAATCCATCAAAGCCTCTAGAATAATATTGTGTGAATGAGATGTGGGATAAGCATCTGACATACTTTTAATGATATGTTTATAGGTCATAAACCCTCTTCCAAATACGGGGGTATTTTTTATTGAGAGTAAACTGATTTTCCAAATACCAATTCTGTTATTTATAGTTTTAAAGAAATCATCAAACCTTGGTATTATTTCAGGTGCGCAATATAAAACAATTAAAACAGTCGCAATTGCAAGAAGCAAAATGCAAAACAGTTGATTTCTACGGGTAAATTTAAGCAAAAAAGCAATACCTACTAAAACCTCAATCCAAACAAACATACTACCTGTAAAGTACATCGTTACAGCACAAAGAATAGCGGTAGCAAAATATAAAGCCGGCTTGCCCTTTGATAGAATTATTTTATATGCGCAAATAATAACAACGATAGCTAAAATGGTTGCAAGATAGTTGCAGTTAAAGAAGTATAGTGTTGTACGGTGCTTATAGGTAGCGCCCGAAAGTAGATATATAGCTTTATCAGCAATACCAATGAGTGATGTTATAAGCCCAAGCCAACAGCAAAGCTCTAATGAGTTCTCAAAAATTTGGGGAGTCATTGCCGCTTTAATGTGAACCGCGTAATACACAAGTAAAAATATAAACAGAGAATATATAACTCCGTTAAAGTTACCGTTAAAAGTCGCAATAACTGCCGAATAAAAAACAAAGCATAAAAGCCAGGGGAGTTTATTAGCTTTAAAAAGGTCGGTATCCCTTTTGCTTTTGAACAAATAAATGTCGGCGAAAATTAGGAATAAAAAAGAAACATAATAGGGAAGAAAGACGCAAATAAAGCCTAGATATATCAGTAAATGTATATTGTTTTGTTTTACTGAGGCAACAGTATTGTTTGCAATCATTTTATTCCCCCTATTAAAAAATTAGCAACAGGTGATTACCTGTTGCTAATTGTAACATAAATTTATATTTTTTTCAACTATGGGCGTTTTAAAATAACGGGAAGAAAGGTTATGGCCGAAAGTCCTAGCTGTACTAAAAGAAAAATCAATGGAGAGATGGTGGTTAAAATTCCCGAAAAAGCCACGAGAGTTGCAAGTAAAAAGCCTAAAATAGAACAAACCGTATAAAGAATAAACAAAACGCTTGAAAGCCTTTTAATGTTTATTGCGGCGGTAAGTGTTGCAAAAAGTCCGCAAACAGACTTAGTGCAAACCGCCCCTGCCTCATAGGATTCGGCTTCTTTTGTTATTAAAGAGTACTGGTCGGAGCCATGCCTTGACATCACATAAATACTATCTTTATATAGCCCAAAATAATCACAAAGCATCTCGGCGCTTATGTTCGGGTCACAGTTTTTAACGCAAACAGTTGTACCTGTATTGCAAAGACGTTTAAGCTCGTACATTATTTCATCATCTGCAAAATATTTAACAACAAATAAAACTGCAGGAGAATTGTCGGTGGCTACGTAAACGGGGAAGTACCCTTTGCGCATAATTTTTTTATCAAGCTCAATCTCGGGGATATTGTTAAAACCATGGCTTTCCATTAAAATTCGGTTGCCAACAAAAACTCTTCTGTCATTCACCCAACCTGAAACACCCATTTTATCTTCGTAGACTGCCGAATCAACCTCAAGGGGCTTATCACTGGGTGCATCCATAGCTTGTTTGAACATTTCTGCTAAAGGACTACCAATATTCTCTGTAAGGGCAATGGCATCTAAAATAGCTTGGTACACCGAAACATTGCTAAGTGCTTTCATATCAACTAAACGAATTGTACCGTTAGGGAATAATTCCTTAGAATCGGTTGCAAGTGTATTAGAAGCATCTAGCTTTGAAACAGTAGCGTATCCCGAAAGGGTAGCGCCATAGCAATTCAAACGTTTAAGGGCAGACGCTATCGGGAAATCGGTTAAAACGAGGGTAGACGGCGCTGAAACAACCAAAAGTAAAAGGGTCAGCAGAGAAAGGGCGTCGACAATAGAACCGGTTAAAATAAGATTTATAATAGAAATAACCAAACCTGCGGCGGCCAAAACAAGCGAAAGAGACACAATCTTTTTGCTATTTGGGTCCGCACAAAAAGATTTTTTAACAAACTGTTCAACGTTCTTTGTGCTCTTGGAGTAGCAAATAAGGGCGCCGCTATCAAGCGCATTCCCAACAATTGCATTAGTTGAAGCAGCATTATCTAAAAGGGTAATAGCTTTCTTTGATGGCGCATTATAAACAAACAAAGAGTTTTTGTAAATTCTTTTTAATCTAGATGCTTTAGATGCAGAAGCGGCAAATAAAGAAAGTATATATAGAGGAACTAGTGAAAATTGCTCAGAGGAAGTTGTAGCCTGTATCAAGGTATAAGCAAAAATCGAAACGGTGCTTATAGCAAAGGGAAGGTCGGTATTGTGCTTGCCCTTTATGAAATCAAAAATGCTCCTAAAAATATCGGTATTTATCAAAGCTGAAAGAATTACAAAACAAAGAAGTAACCCATGGTATACATTTAGACCCATATTTTTGATTTCATTTGCAATAGGAGTTAAGAAAAGAAGGGAGGAAACAAATAAAACAAAGGTTAAGAATGATTTTAGAAGAGAAACTGTAGAAAGCTTTTTGAGGTGCTTTAAAATTTTATTCTTATCTTCGCTTTCAAATAAGTCTTCCGTCTGTTCTTCCTCATCATCTTCTCGAGCAAGTGCATTTTTGGATGAGAAAATTTCCTCTATTACTTCTTCATTATCTTCTTCATCAGAATAAATCGAGTCGAAAATTTGTGTTCCGTCAATATCTTTAAGAGGAGAAGTTTGAATTTCAGGCTCTTCGCTTTGGGTTGAGCCGTCAAAATAATGCTTCACCGAATTTTCGTCTACTGCATCAAATACCATTGTAGAATCATTGTCTTCTTGCTTTTCTTCTGCGGCATTTTTTTCATCTGCTTGAGCAGATAATTCTTGCTCATTAAAAGAATCTTCGTTTTTTTCAGTTTTGAGTTCTTTTAAAAGATTATTTACATCATTAGTGTTTAAATCAACGGTTTGAGAAGAAGAAAAGTTAAACCTTTTTGAAGCTCTCTCTTCAAGGCTTTTGAGGATAGATTCAACACTTTCAAGCTTATATTTTTCCGCATCCTCTTTTCTAATTTCACCCGATGTTTCGTCGGTCAAATAAGCGTTACATTTATCTACAAGGGAAATAGGTTTTTTGTCTATTACATCGTTTTCTTCAGCTACAAGTTCAATTTCTTCTATGCTTTCGGCACTTAAACTGTCTTTTGCGGGGACAGGAGTTTCAACAACCTCTTTTGTCTCATTCAAGTTATCTGTAAAGCCTGAAGCTTCTTCTGATACATTTTTTTCTTCTTTGCGCTCGGCTTTAAGTTTAGAATATTTTGCACTTTCGGCTTTTAGTTCATTAAACAAGCTTTCGAAGTCAAGAGATTTGCTTTTTTCTTCGGGAAGTTTTTCTTCAACCGAAACCTCAGGAGTTTTAATAGCTTCAGGTGCGGTGGGTTTAATGGCAGATTCGGTTTTATCGATAATTTCTTGAATTTGCTTACTGATATCGTCGGTCTCGTTTTTTGGGGAAACGGGAGTAACCTCTTCGGCTTTTACTACATTTTTTGTAGCATTTTCTCTCGTTTCATTCATAAGCGAGTATAAAAAGTCGGCCGAGGCTTTTGGTTTTTCGGCATTCATTTTAATATTTTCTTCTTTTACAAAATGTGTAGTTTCTAAAGAGGGAGTGTCCTCATTTTCTGACAATTTATGTCCCATAATTTCTTCCGGAGTTATAACGCTTTTGGCATGAACTTTAGAATGTCCAATAGGGGAAATGCCACTAAGCGCATCATTTGGCTCAAGAGGAAGAATATAGTCTAAATCATCATTTTCATTAAGCCTTTCTAAAGCCTCTTTTTCAAGCTGGGCTTTGAAAGCATCGTCTTTGTTTTTCTTTCCAAAAAGTCCCATTTTTTTCTCCCCTTAAAATTATTTATCAAGACGTTGTCTTGCAACTTCGTACATTAAAACACCTGCGGCAACCGAAGCGTTGAGTGAGTTGATTTTGCCACACATCGGCATTGAAATAATGCCGTCGCATTTTTCCTTTACCAGACGGCTAATCCCGTTTCCTTCCGAGCCGATTACTATGGCGGTTGCCGATTTATAATCGCTGTTATACCACAAAGAACCATCCATATCTGCGCCAAAAACCCAAACCCCGCGTTTTTTAAGCTCATCAATAGTATTTGGGATGTTGGTAACCTTGCAAATAGGAACATATTCTAAAGCCCCACTTGCAGATTTTGCTACAGTCGCGTTTAGAGTAACGCTACGATGCTTTGGAATAATGATGCCGTGAGCACCGGTCGCTTCGGCGGTACGTATTATAGCGCCAAGGTTATGTGGGTCTTCTAAACCATCGCATATTATGATAAAAGGTTTTTCACCCTTGTTATCAGCTAAAGAAAAAATATCCTCCAAAGAAGCGTACGACTGAGCAGGAACAAGGGCAATAACGCCTTGGTGAGTTGCACCACCACTCATAAAGTCAAGCTTGGTTGTCGGAACCTCTTTGATTACAATTTTTCTAGCGCGACATTTTTCAATAATTGGCACTAATGCGCCCGAGGTATTACCTTTTGCAACAAAAAGCTTATCAATTTCTCTTCCCGAACGAACGGCCTCTAAAACCGCATTTCTACCAATTATTGTGCCTTTTTGCGCTTTGTTATCTTCATTTGTATTTATATCTTTATTTTCAAAACCTTGCAAAGTTTTAGCCTCCCTAGTCAAAGCGTTCAAACTTGAATTAGATTTTAAAGTTCAAAATCTTCTTTAGTGAATTTTGGCATATCATTTTGTACCTTAGGTACGCGTTTTAGAGGGTCGTAAGTGAATTTCCTACAATGGTTATCGGCAGTAACAGGGCCTCTCCATTTACATAAAATAACGTCAAAAGCCGAGCTTTTTCTGCCATAAAAACAGTAATCACAGCTTTTTGAAATCTTTTTATTAAGAATAGATTTAGCCAAAATTTTCACCTCTATTTATATCAATAAATCCTCATAATATATAATAACATATAAAAAGCTTTTTTTCTACATTTTTTGTGATTTTTTACAAAAAAATTAAAACCTACAAAAAAACCTCACACCTATAAGGTGTGAGGGCATTAAATAGTATTTAAGCTAAATGGTATCTATAAGTTTAATTATTCTGTCAAAAATTATTTTGGCTGCATCATCTTTTGACATAAGAGGAAGCTCTTCAAAGCCTTTTTTTGTGATGATAGTAATAATATTTGTATTACCTGCAAAGCCTGAGCCTTCGTCTTTTAGAGAATTTGCGCAAATCATATCACAGTTTTTACTTGCAAGTTTTTTTGAAGAGTTTTCAATAACATTTTCTGTTTCCATTGAAAAACCGCATATAATTTGACCGACTTTTTTGTTTTCTCCGAGATACTTTAAAATATCCTTTGTTTTTATAAGTGCAAGGGACATACTATCCTCATGCTTTTTGATTTTTTCGTCTGAAATAAATGCAGGAGTATAATCTGAAACGGCGGCAGCCTTAACTATAATATCCATTTCTCCGCTTATTTTAGTAACTGCATTAAACATTTCTTCCGCGCTGGTAACAGGAACATCTTTAACAAAACGAGGGCAGGGAACAGTCATCCCACCGTGAACTAGGGTTACATCTGCGCCGCGAAGCATAGCGCATTTTGCAAGGGCGACACCCATTTTGCCGCTAGAATGGTTAGTAATAAATCTAACAGGGTCAAGCGCTTCCTTAGTTGCACCCGCAGTAACTAAAACCTTTTTGCCTAAAAGGTCTTTTTCCATAGCGATTTCTTTTAAAATATAGTCTAGTAAAACAGTTTCTTCGGGCATACGTCCGTCACCCATATCGCCATTTGCAAGCATACCACTGTCTGGGGTCACAATTTCATAACCAAAGCGTCTTAATTTTTCAATATTATCTTGAACGATAGGGTTATGGTACATATTATGATTCATAGCGGGGGAAATAATTTTCTTGCAAGGACAAGCCATAACGGTAGTTGTGAGCATATCATCGGCAATACCGTTTGCGATTTTCCCAATAACATTTGCACTGGCGGGTGCGATTAAAACTACATCGGCTTTTTTTGCAAGAGCAACATGTTCAACGCTAAATTCGAAATTTCGGTCAAAGGTGTCAATCAGACATTTGGTGCCTGTAAGAGATTCAAAGGTTATGGGGCTAATAAAATTAGTTGCGTTTTTGGTCATAAGTACGTGAACTTCTGCGCCAAGCTTTTTAAGAAAACGCGCAAGATTGGGTATTTTGTAAGCGGCTATACTGCCGGTAACACCCAAAACAACTGTTTTATTTTTAAGCACTTTTAAGACCACCTTTTTTAAGATTAAAACAAAATATTTAAAAACTATTTTGCTTATTATATCATATAAAAATTGAAAAATCTATAGATTTTTATATAAAAGTGTGTTATAATGCCAAAGATGGAAGATTGTTCCATGCCGAATTGCAAATATTCGAAAGAAATTTGACACGGTATGGCGTGGTTTTTTGTCGTTTATGTATTAAATCCCGAATGGCAAAAATGCTTTAGGGAAGAATAACATTAGGAGGTTTTTCTATGAGAAAAACAAAAACTTTAGAACTCGTACAAATTTCAATGTTTTCGGCAATCATTATGCTGCTTTCCTTTCTGCCTTATATTGGTTACATAAGGCTTCCTATAGGAATTCAAGCTACAACAATACATATCCCTGTTATTGTTGGTTCTTTACTTTTAGGTCCAAAGGTTGGCGGTATTTTGGGCGGTGTCTTTGGGCTAACAAGCTTTATCAATAATACAGTACAGCCGGGGCTTATCTCTTTTTGCTTTTCTCCTATTACCGCGTTATCTCTTGATATGGGGTGGAAGAGCGCTGCCCTAGCCCTTATAATTTGCTTTGTTCCACGTATTGTTTGTGGCATAGTTCCTTACTATGCTTTAAAAGGATTAGAAAAGCTTTTTGGTTCATCAAAAATTAAAGAAAAGATTTATATTTTAATTTCGGGTGTTTTAGGCTCTTTCACCAATACCTTACTTGTTATGGGTATGATTGTTTTATTCTTTGGTGATGCTTATTCGGAAAAAATGTCGGCGGCAAGCGGCGTATTAAAATCGGCGCTAACCCTTGCGATTGCAACTGTTACAACCAACGGCATTTTCGAGGCAGTTACAGCGGCTTTAATTGCAACTGCCGCAGTTTTGGCAATAAGAAAATCAAAACTTATCACCAAAAGGTAGGGTGAACTTAAATGATTTTAGCTATTGATATTGGCAACACAAATATAGTTATCGGCGGTTTTGAGGACAATAAGATTCTTTTTAGAGAAAGGGTTTCCACCAACCAAACTGCAACCGACCTTGAATATTCTGTAACTGTCAAAACAGCGTTAGAGGTTCACGGCTATTCTAAGGAAGAGATTAAAGGCGCGGTGCTATCTTCAGTTGTGCCTTCGGTTACAAACACATTTAAAAGGGCCATAGAAAAATGTTTTGGTGTTAAGCCCTTGGTTGTTGGCCCAGGTGTTAAAAATGGGCTTAGCATTTTAATAGATAATCCAAAACAGCTTGGAAGCGACCTTGTTGTAGATGCGGTTGCCGGTATAAATGAGTATCCAGTTCCGCTTATAATTGTTGATATGGGAACGGCTACAACCTTTTCGGTTATTGATAAAAAACGCAATTACATTGGCGGACTTATAACAACCGGTATGGCGGTTTCAACCGATGCGCTTATAAGTAGAACTGCTCAGTTGCCGCGTTTTTCGTTCGATTTGCCCGAAAGGGTAATAGGCAAAAACACTACCGACTGCCTTAAAAGTGGAATTATGTATGCTAATGCCGCAGGTATGGACGGAATTATTGAGCGAATAGAAGAAGAACTTGGTGAAGAGTGTACGGTTGTTGCTACGGGTGGTCTTGCAGGTCTTGTTACACCTCTTTGTAAGCGAAAAATTATTCTTGACGACGACCTTCTTCTTAAAGGTCTTATGTTAATTTATAAAAAGAATATTTAAAAACTTAAGCCGTGGGAAATTCCCACGGCTTTTTATCGTTCATACAGTTTAGTAAGACTAAGAAGTTCATTTTTAATATCGCTATTTAGTGCGTCTTTTGTGAGTCTCCACTTCCAGTTTCTTCCGCCAAGTTCACCCGGTGTGTTAATTCGGCCGAAGTCATCAAGACCTAAAAGGTCTTGCGGGGTAAGAATCGCGATGTCAGCTACGCTTGATAGAGCAGCCTTTATCATGGCTTTTAAAATATCCTCATCCCAAAAAACACCAAGATAGTGTCGTGCAAATTCTTTTTCTTGCTCGTTTAAGGATTTGATCCAACCAAGTGTTGTACTATTATCGTGAGTTCCTAGGTATACTATGCAGTTGTCCCTAAAATTGTGGGGGAGATAGGTGTTGTCGTACCCACCGTCGAAAGCAAATTGCAAAATCTTCATTCCCGGAAATCCTGTATTTTTTAAAAGTTCTTTAACCTCATTTGTCAGAAAACCAAGGTCTTCTGCTATTATCGGTAAATCATCGCCTAAACAGTTTTTAATTTCATTGAAAAACTTCATATTAGGCCCTTTTTTCCAATGTCCGTTTTGTGCATTTTTATCCCCTAATGGAATAGCATAATACGATTCAAAACCGCGAAAATGGTCAATTCTTAGTATATCACACATTTTAAGGGTATGGGAAATTCTTTGTTTCCAAAAAGAAAATCCGTTTTGCTCCATAACATCCCATCTATAAAGCGGGTTGCCCCATAGTTGTCCATTTTCAGAAAATGCGTCCGGCGGACAACCTGCTACCAGGCTGGGATTTAGGTTTTCGTCAAGTAAAAATTCTTCTTTATTTGCCCAAACATCAGCGCTGTCAAAGGCGACATATATCGGTATATCGCCAATTATTTTAATAGCATTTTTATTAGCATAGTTTTTAAGAGCATACCACTGTTTGAAGAAAATATATTGAACGAAGCGATGATAGTCAAGCTCTTCTTTATGATTTTTTTGTATTTTGCAAATTGCCGTTTCTTCTTTATATTTGAGAGAATCTTCCCATTTTGACCACTCTAATCCGCCGTTTATATTTTTTATAGACATAAAAAGAGCAAAGTCTTCTAGCCAAGCTTGGTTTTCTTCTAAAAACCTAAAGTATTTTTCATCCTTTTTAAAACGCGTAAAGGCAATTCTCAAAGCCTTTTCCTTGGCAAAGGATACTTTGTCGTAATCAATAAAGTTATCACCAGCTTCAAAGTCGAGGTTTTTAATTTCCTCAGGTTTTAACAGATGTTCATCAACAAGCATTTCGAGGTCGATAAAAAGATAGTTTCCAGCATAAGAAGAAAAAGACTGATAGGGCGAATTGCCGAAGGTTATGGGACCTAGGGGTAAAATTTGCCAGTACTTTTGTCCTGCACTAGTTAAAAAATCAATAAAGTTATATGCTTCTTTCCCTAGCGTACCAATACCGTATTTCGATGGTAAAGAGAAAACAGGAAGCAGTAAACCCGACGCTCTCAAAAAATCACTCCTTTTTATTACTATTATTATTTATAACACCTTTTGGTATAAATAATTCAAATAAAAAAACAAAATCGGGTGGAAAACCACCCGATTTCGGTCAGCTTTATAGGTTAAAATAAGTTAATTTTATTATTCCTATAAAGCCGACTTAATAAATAAACGGCAAAAGGAAAAATAGATAAATAACTTTTTAACCTAACAAACGCAAGCAAGTTTTTGCTGACGATAGTATTATTGTCTGATAAACTAATTATTTTCAAGGAAAATTTTAACAAAAATCCCTGCAAAGTTTCTTACTTTACAGGGATTTTTTAATGTTTATATTTAATATTTGACCAAAGGTATATAATTATCTGGCTAGGAACTCCTAAAACGAAAATAAGCCAAAGGTTAGCGCCAAAAAGCAAAAATGTTATATAAATTGAGGCTAAAACCGACCATAAAAGAAGAGAAATAATAAGGAAATTTCTTCTTTTGTTAAACCAAATTGAATTGAAAATAAGCCAAACAATGAACGAGACGGGAATAGCGTAGACGAAGGTTAGCCAATGAATAGTTGTGTTAGCAAGCGAGTCGGCGAACATATAACAAATGGTTGCAACAAGCCAAACAAGAAGCACAATCATACCGGTAATAAACCCGTGATTTCGAACTAGGCCTTTTTTGTGAATTTGCATCATTTTCTTTCTATCGTTACCCGACTCAACAAAATAATCTAGGGTGACATCAAAAATATCGCCGATTTTTTTTAGAACAATAACATCGGGAATAGATTCACCACGCTCCCACTTTGAAACTGCCTTATCGGAATAGTTCAGTTTTTCGGCAAGTTCAAGTTGGGTCATGCCTTTAGCTGTTCTAAGGTCGGTAATGTTTTTGGCAATTATATGTTTTAAATCTTCCATAATCACACTCCAAGCCAAAAATGTCTTTTATTGGATTATAGCATATTATTAGAAATAAATCAATAGTAGAGAGTAAAAAAGCCTTAAAACAAAGGAATTCTACTCATTGTTCTACTGATGGTAGAGAAGCAAAATTACGACTCTACTGCACGTTTTTTTATGGTTTAGTTTAAAAACTTTGAAGTAGGTTGATAATAGTAAAGACCAGATTTATAATGTGAACATAATATTTTTTGGAGGCGTAAAAATGAGTAAATACATTATTTATACCGATTCGGCATGTGATATTGATACAAACACATTAAATAAATGGGGAGTAAAATATATTGAGCTTTCCTTTGTGTTTGATGGTGAAGAAAAAAGTTATCTCAACTATGAGTTAGATACAAAGATTTTTTATGATAAAATGCGTAATGGCGCCGTTGCAAAAACTTCGGCAGTTAATGTAGATACTTTTAAGGTTGCGTTTAAAGAGGAACTTGAAAAGGGCAATGACATATTATATTTAGGATTTTCAAGTGGACTTAGCGGAACATATAACGCTTCTCGAATTGCGGCTGAAGAATTAATGGAAGATTATCCCGACAGGAAGATTGTAACTGTTGATACACTTTGCGCTTCAGCAGGATTTGGTATGTTGCTGTTTTTAACTGTTGAAGAAAAAAATAAGGGAGCCGATATTTTTGCTGCTGCCAAGTTTGCCGAAGAAACAAAGCTAAGTATATGTCACTGGTTTACTGTTGACGACCTTGTATATTTAAAGCGTGGCGGCCGTATTAGTTCAGCTACCGCTTTGGTGGGCGGAATTTTGGGTATTAAACCGGTTCTTCATATGGATAATGAAGGTCATCTTGTTAATGTTTCTAAGGTTAGGGGAAGAAAGGCAGCTATAAAGGCATTGGCAGATAAGATTGGAGAACTAGCGATTGATTCAAACGAAGGACCAATATTTCTTTGTCATGCCGACTGTGATAATGATGTTGAGTATCTCAAAAAGCTTATTTTCGAAACCTACGGTGTGAGGGTTGGTATCATTGCTGATATCGGTCCTGTTATCGGCGCTCATTCAGGCCCCGGTACAATTGCGGTCTTTTTTAGGGGAAAGGAAAGATGATAACCTTTGCAAAGAATTAAACTATCCGACAGAAAACTGCCGAGATACACAAAAGGCGAAGAAATTTTTAATATGGTAACCCATATTGTCGGCGGCGGTTTTGGCGTTATTGCTTTAGTAGTTTCGGTCTTAATATCTGCTGGTAAATGCGATGTATGGGGAATTGTTGGTAGCGCAATTTACGGTATTTCACTTATAACGCTTTATACAATGTCAAGTATTTATCACGGGCTTAAAAGCGGTACCGCCAAAAAGGTTATGCAAATAATGGACCATTGTACAATATTTTTTCTTATAGCTGGAACCTACACACCGATTTTACTTACGGCGATTAGACGAGTATCTGCTACATGTGCTTGGTCAATTTTTGCAATTGTTTGGGGCTTTGCGGCTCTTGGGATTGTGTTTAATGCGATTGACCTTAAAAGGTATTCAAAGTTTTCGATGGTTTGTTATATCGGTATGGGTTGGTGTATAGTACTTGCCGCTAAGGTAGCTATCAGGGCTATACCTTTTTGGGGTCTTATTTATCTTCTTTTAGGAGGTATTTCTTATACTGTTGGTGCAGTTTTTTATGGCTTTGGTGTTAAGCATAGGTATATACATTCGGTGTTTCATATTTTTGTTGTAATTGGTAGCATATTGCAGTTTTTTAGCATTGCACTTTATATTTTATAATTTGCGCCCTACGGGGCGCTTTTCATTTTGCAAATTACACAATTTTATGCAAAAAGCGTTGATATTTTTAATTTTATTATAGAAAAGAGTATTTTAAGTTTAATTTTATTGACAAGAAAAGGGATTTATGATATAATTTCTAAAATAAATTAGTGTATTTTTATACATAAAACTACTGTATTTTGTGCTTTTTTTGCTCAGGGTGCGGTTTTTTTGTAAAAAAATTGGAGGAATTTTAAAATGGCAACTTTTATTAACGAACCATCTCATACCTTTAACGAGTATTTGCTTATTCCTGGTTATTCTTCAAGCGAATGTGTACCCGCTAACGTTAGCCTTAAAACACCGCTTGTTAAGTTTAAAAAGGGTGAACAGTCTGCAATTACTATGAATATTCCTCTTATTTCGGCTATTATGCAGTCGGTTTCGGGCGATAGGCTTGCCGTTGCCCTTGCAACTGAGGGTGGCGTGTCTTTTATTTATGGTTCTCAGTCTATTGAAGACGAAGCAGCTATGGTTAAACGTGCAAAAAGCCACAAAGCAGGTTTTGTCAAGAGCGATTCTAACGTTTCGCCTGATGCTACTATGGCCGACGTAGTTGCTCTCAAAGAAAAAACCGGTCATTCTACAGTTGCTGTTACTGAAGATGGTACTGCCGAAGGCAAACTTGTTGGTATTGTAACAGGTAGAGATTATCGTGTTAGCCGTATGGACCCTGATACAAAGGTTTCTGAATTTATGACTCCTTTTGATAAGCTTGTTTGGGCAAAAGAGGGAACAACTCTTAAAGAAGCTAATGATATTATTTGGGATAATAAACTTAATTCTCTTCCCATTATTGATGATGATGGTAAACTTTGCTATTTTGTTTTCCGTAAAGACTATGATACTCATAAGCAAAACCCGAATGAACTTTTAGATGCATCAAAACGCTATGTTGTTGGTGCTGGTATCAATACAAGGGACTACGCAGAGCGTATCCCTGCACTTTTAGAGGCGGGTGCCGACGTACTTTGTATCGACTCATCTGAAGGTTTTTCTGAATGGCAAAAGCTTACTATTGAGTGGGTTAGAGAGCGTTATGGTGATAGCGTTAAAATTGGCGCCGGTAACGTTGTAGATGCAGACGGCTTTAGATTTTTGGCAGATTGCGGTGCCGACTTTATTAAAGTTGGTATCGGCGGCGGTTCAATTTGTATCACACGTGAGACAAAGGGTATTGGTCGCGGTCAGGCAACTGCTTTAATTGAGGTTTGCAAGGCAAGAGACGAATATTTTAAAGAAACAGGTGTTTATGTTCCTGTTTGTTCTGACGGTGGTATAGTTTATGACCACCATATTACACTTGCACTTGCAATGGGTGCCGACTTTGTTATGCTTGGCCGTTATTTTGCGCGTTTTGACGAAAGCCCGACAAATAAGGTTAGCATTAACGGAACTTATTATAAAGAGTATTGGGGCGAAGGCTCTAACCGTGCAAGAAACTGGCAACGTTACGACCTTGGCGGCGACAAAAAACTTTCCTTTGAAGAGGGTGTTGATTCTTATGTTCCTTATGCAGGTAAACTTAAGGATAACGTTGCTATCTCTCTTAGCAAGGTGAAATCTACCATGTGCAACTGCGGTGCATTATCCATTCCTGAGCTTCAGCAAAAAGCAAAACTTACTTTAGTTTCTTCTACAAGTATTGTTGAGGGTGGCGCACACGACGTTATTCAAAAAGAAAAAAGCACAGCAATTAAATAATTTAAGTACAAAAAACCGATAGAGTTCTATCGGTTTTTTTATTTTTGTTTGACTATTTATGGTATAAATGTTAAAATTATATATAGAAGATAGCCTTGCCGAATAGGGGGATTTTTTATGGAACAAAATAAGCTTCTTTCTTTTGTTGACCATACGTTATTAAATCAAACTTCCACATGGGAAGAAATTAAACAAATTCTTGATGATGGAATGAAATATAAAACAGCAAGTGCTTGTATACCGCCCAGCTTTGTTAAAAGGGCTAAGGAATATGTTGGCAACGCGCTTAAAATTTGCACTGTTGTAGGTTTCCCTAACGGATATAATACAACCGAAACAAAATGTTTTGAGGCTAAAGAAGCCGCATTAAACGGTGCCGACGAGATAGATATTGTTATAAATCTTGGAATGGTGAAAGAAAAGCGCTTTGACGATGTTTTAGAAGAGATAAATCAAATTAAAGCCGTTATAGGTGATAGGGTTTTAAAGGTTATTATTGAAACCTGTCTTCTAAGCGATGAAGAAAAAATAACTCTTTGCACTGTTGTTTCAAAATCCGATGCAGACTTTATTAAAACATCAACGGGCTTTAGTACCGGTGGCGCAACCTTTGATGATATAAAGCTTTTTTCAAAAAACGTTTCTAACGGGCTTAAAATTAAGGCGGCGGGTGGAATTTCTTCACTTTTAGATGCCGAAGAATTCATAAAACTTGGCGCTAACAGGCTTGGCACAAGTAAAATTGTTAAACTTATAAAACAGGGGGAGCCAAACGATGAAAAATTATCCGACACCTCATATTAACGCGGAGCCTAAAGACTTTGCTAAAACGGTCTTAATGCCGGGGGACCCTCTTCGCGCAAAATTTATTGCCGAGAATTTTTTGACCGATGCAAAGCTTGTTAATAATGTTCGTGGAATAAACGGCTATACAGGCCTTTTTAACGGGAAACCTGTATCGGTAATGGCAAGTGGTATGGGTATGCCATCTATTGGCATATATTCTTATGAGCTTTATAAATTTTTCGGTGTTGAAAATATAATCAGGGTTGGCTCCGCGGGTGCTATGAATGAAAAAGTTAAGGTAAGGGACATAGTTTTTGGTATGGGAGCCTCAACAAATTCTAACTTTGCACACCAGTATAGGTTGCCAGGTAATTTTGCCCCTATTTGTAGCTTTGAGATTTTAAAAAAGTCAACCCAAATTGCCGAAGAAATGGGACTAAATTTCCATGTTGGAAATTTGCTTTCCTCTGATACCTTTTATAATGATGAAGAAAATATTTCTGATGATTTAAAATCAAGCGCTCTTTATGGTAAAATGGGTGTTTTAGCGGTTGAAATGGAAGCAGCGGCGCTTTATATGAATGCCGCAAGGCTAGGTAAAAATGCCCTTGCAATTTGTACAATTTCCGACCATATTTTAACTGGTGAGTCGCTTTCGGCCGAGCTAAGGCAAAATTCTTTTACCGATATGATGGAACTCGCACTAAAAACCGCAGTAGAATTGGACTGATAATATGAAAAGAGTTTTTCTTATTGTTTTAGATTCGCTTGGCATTGGCGAAATGCCCGATGCAGGCAGTTTTGGGGATAAAAACTGTAATACCCTTAAAAGAATAAGCGAAAGTAAATATTTTAATATTCCAAACCTTATTTCACTTGGTATCTCTGAAATTGATGGGGTGGATTTTTTGCCATCTACACAAAATCCTAAGGCGGCCTATTGTCGCCTTATGGAAAAATCCAATGGTAAGGATACAACAACAGGACATTTTGAAATTGGTGGAATTGTTTTAAAAAAGCCTTTTCCCACATATCCAAACGGTTTCCCAAGTGAAATAATTGATGAATTTTGCAAAAGAGCGGGTGTAGGTGTTCTTTGTAATAAGCCATATTCAGGCACAAAGGTTATAAATGATTATGGTAAAGAGCATTTAGAAAGTGGAAAACTTATTGTTTACACCTCTGCCGACAGCGTATTTCAAATTGCGGCGCATGAAGAAAAGGTGCCACCCGAAAAGCTTTATGAGTACTGCAAAATAGCAAGAGAAATTTTGGTTGGTGAACATGCGGTTGGTAGAGTTATTGCAAGACCGTTTATAACCGAAAATGGCAGTTTTGTAAGAACTTCTAATAGACACGATTTTTCTGTAAAACCGCCTAAAGAGACTATGCTGGATGCTATTAAAAATTCAAACGGGACAGTTTATGCTATTGGAAAAATTAACGATATTTTTGCGGGTGAGGGCATAACCAAATACGATTACACCCATTCGAATAACGAGGGTATGGCATTAACAGAGAAAGCCACTTATATTGATTTTGAAGGACTTTGCTTTGTTAATCTTGTTGATTTTGATATGCTTTACGGACATAGGCAAGATGTGGATGGCTACGCAAAAGCGCTAAGTGAATTCGACGAATTTTTACCGAAGATTTTGAAAGGTTTAAGGGAAGATGACCTTTTAATTATTACGGCAGACCACGGCTGCGATCCGGGTGATAGCCATACCGACCACACAAGAGAATATGTGCCAATGATTATTTACGGCCAAAAAATAAAGCCCATAAATTTAGGCACAAAAGAAGGTTTTACAACTATAGCAGCAACTGTTACTGATTATTTAGATGTAAGCTATAAAACCGATGGAGAAAGTGTTTTAAAGGCGGTGTTAAAATGACCGAAAGGGAACTTATAAAACTCGCAACCGAAAATATGAAGAAAGCCTATGCGCCATATTCACACTTTACTGTTGGTGCGGCACTTTTAACAAAAGGCGGAAAGGTTTATAGTGGCGCTAATGTTGAAAACGCTTCTTACGGGGCTACTGTTTGCGCCGAAAGGGTTGCGCTTTTTTCTGCCATTATTGACGGCGAAAGACAGTTTAGCGTGTTGGCCCTTTCGGGTGGAAAAAACTTAGTTTCAAATAAAAATACGCTACCTTGTGGTGTTTGTCTTCAAGCGCTAAGTGAATTTTGCGGAAAAGATTTTAAAATTCTAATTGCTGACGGAAGCGAAGACTACAAAACCTTTACTCTTGGCGAACTTTTACCAAAAGCCTTTTGTTTGGAGAAATAAAATGAATATGTATAATATTATTTCCAAAAAGAAATACGGAAATGAGCTTTCTAAAGCAGAAATTGAATATTTTGTTGATGGCTTTTTAAGCGGAGAAGTGCCCGACTATCAGGCTTCGGCGCTTTTGATGGCAATTTGCCTCAAGGGTATGACGGAGGCGGAGACGGTCTATTTAACTAAAGCAATGGCAAGTTCAGGTGATATGGTTGATTTGTCTTGCTTCGGCTCTCTCTCGGCTGATAAACATTCTACGGGCGGCGTTGGAGATAAAACCTCTCTAATCGTTGGATCCATTATTGCCGCTTTGGGCGGTAAGGTAGCTAAAATGTCGGGTAGAGGTCTTGGGCACACGGGCGGAACAGTGGACAAGCTAGAATCAATTCCGGGTTTTAAAACCGAAATAACTGAGGAAGAGTTTATCTCCCAAACTAAGAGGGTAGGAATTGCAATTATTGGTCAAACGGGCAACCTTACCCCCGCCGATAAAAAAATTTACGCTCTTAGAGATGTTACCGCTACGGTTGACAGTATACCCCTTATAACCTCAAGTATTATGAGTAAAAAGCTTGCTGCAGGCTCTAAGAATATTGTTTTAGATGTAAAATTTGGAAGCGGCGCATTTATGAAAACAAAGAAAAGTGCCGAGATTTTAGCAAAAGAAATGGTAAAAATCGGAACTGCCTCGGGAAGAAACATAGCGGCAGTTATTACAAATATGGATATACCGCTTGGAAAGAACATTGGTAATTCCTTGGAAATTATCGAAGCAGTTAAGGTGCTTAAAAATGAGGTTAAAAATGACCTTTTAGAAGTGTCTGTTGAGCTTTCAAAAACCTTGGCAATGCTTATCTTTGGCTACTCAAAAAAGGTGGCGCTCGAAAAGGTTTGGGAGGTATTACTTAGTGGCGCAGCCTATGAAAAAATGAAAGAGTGGATAAGCGCTCAGGGTGGGGATATTTCGTATATTGAAGATACTAATAAATTCGAAAAAGCGAAATTTTTCCTTAAAATAAACTCAAAAGAAGACGGCTATATTTTTGCTATGGATACCGAAAAAATAGGTAATCTATGTACAATGCTTGGCGCGGGTAGGACAAAAAAGGAAGATATTATTGATAGCGCCGCAGGAATTATTCTTGAGAAAAAAACAGGGGATTTTGTTGACAAAGGCGACCTTATCGCTACTGTTTTTACTAATAATGAAAGCGTTTTAAAGAATGTAGAAAGTGAGCTTATTTCAGCGATTAAAATCTGCAAGAAAAAGCCGAAAACAGTGTCTACAGTTTATAAAACAATAGTGGGTAGAAAATAATGAAAAAAGAAGTTTATAAAATAAGTGGTATGCACTGTGCGGCGTGTTCCTCGGCGGTGCAACGGGTGGTTACTAGACTTTCAGGCGTTAGGGAATGTGACGTTAACCTTATTACCGAAAAAATGACAGTTTTATATGAGCCTAAAGAGGTTTCTTTTGACGATTTTAAAAGGGTAATAGAGAAGGCGGGTTTTGGAATCTCTAAAGAACAAGAAGAAATTAAAAAGAGAGACGAAAAACCTTTTTTAAAAATTTTATTTGCAATTATTTTGAGCACACTTTTGCTTTACGTTTCAATGGGGCAGATGTTTTTCGAAAATCTTCCTGTGCCAAGTTTTGCAAGTATGAAAAGCAGTCCTTTGGGATTTTGTTTAACTCAGCTGATTTTGTGCATACCTATTATGATAATAGGTAAAAGCTTTTTTATTAAAGGGTTTGCGCTACTTTTTAAGGGAAATCCAAATATGGATAGTTTGGTAGCACTCGGAAGTACAGCTTCGTTTTTATACAGTCTTGCAATGCTTTTTAGTATAAAAACAAATCCACACGCAGTTCATAGTCTTTATTTCGAGTCGGTTGCTGTTGTAATTACCCTTATAATGTTGGGTAAATATTTTGAGCAAAAAAGCAAAGCAAAAACAACCGATGCAATAAAAAAGCTAATGGAGCTTTCACCTGAAATTTCTCACGTTGTAAAAGATGATGGCTTTTTAGACGTTCCGACCAGACTTGTTAAAAAAGAGGACATTTTGTTCATAAAAGCGGGTGAGAAAATTCCGCTTGACGGCAAGGTAATAAAGGGCGAAAGCAGTGTTGACGAGTCTATGTTAACGGGTGAAAGTATGCCTGTAAAAAAAGAAAAGGAAGATTTTGTTACAGGTGGTAGCCTTAACCTAAGCGGTAGTATTTATGTTCAGGTTACCAGGGTGGGCGAAGAAACTACCCTTTCAAAAATCATAAGCTTCGTAGAGAATGCGCAAACTAAAAAAGCGCCGATTTCTCGTCTTGCCGATAAGGTTGCAGGGGTTTTTGTGCCAATAGTTATTGTTATATCGATACTTTCGGCGGTAGGGTGGTATATTGCCTCTAAGGATTTAGCCCTTTCTGTAAAGATACTTACAAGCGTTTTGGTAATTGCTTGTCCTTGCGCTTTGGGACTTGCAACACCAACGGCTATTATGGTTGGAACGGGACTTGGTGCGACTAACGGAATTCTAATTAAAAATGGAGAAACACTTGAAAAAATTCATAAGATACAGGTAGCCGTATTTGATAAAACGGGTACAGTAACAAAGGGTAAGCCAACAGTTACCGATGTTGTTGCAGAAGATAAAAATTTTGTACTTTCCCTTGCCGCTTCGGCAGAGATAGGGTCTACACACCCAATTGCGTCGGCAATTTTAGATTATGTGAAAGAGAACAATATTAGTTATTCTACACCTGAACATTCTGAAAATATATCCGGAATGGGTGTGAAATGTAAATTAAACGACAAAGAACTTTTTGTTGGCAAATTAAATGAAATTGAAAATAGTTCTAAAGAATATAAAGAATTTTACTTAGAAGCAAATAAGCTCGAGGCTCTTGGCAAAACAGTTATGTTCGTTTTATATGAGAAGGAAATTTTGGGGGTAATAGCGGTTGCCGACGAGATAAAAGAAAACTCGGTTTCAGCTATTAAAGGCCTTAAAAAAATGGGAGTTCGAACAGTTTTGCTTTCGGGAGATAATAAGGTTACCGCAAAATTTGTAGGCGATAAAATATCTGTCCACGAAGTATATTCTGAAATTTTGCCTGAGCAGAAAGCTAACATTATTTCAGAGCTTAAAGAAAAATACGGCTCGGTTATGATGGTGGGCGACGGCATTAACGACGCACCTGCTTTGTCGGTATCTGATGTTGCGGTTGCGGTTTCTTCGGGCAGTGATATTGCCATTGACTCTGCCGATATAGTGCTAATGAAAAACGACCTTTTGGACGTGCTTAAGGCTGTTAAACTCAGCCGTTTAACAATTCTAAATATAAAGCAAAACTTATTTTGGGCTTTTTGCTATAACGCACTATGCATACCTGTTGCCGCAGGGCTTTTATATGCATTTGGCGGACCTCTTTTAAGCCCTATGTTTGCAGGACTCGCGATGTCACTTAGTTCGGTTTGTGTTGTTACAAATGCGTTAAGGCTTCGTACAAAAAAACTTTAAGGAGAAATGAAAAATGGAAAAAATTATTAAGGTCCCCGATATGCACTGTGAAAACTGTGTCAGAAGAATAAGGGAAGATTTTGAAGGATTAAAAATCGATGTTAAAATAAATCTCGCAGAACAAACAGTTACAGTTTTAAGTGAGGAAGATTACATAGCCGCATTCGACGAGCTTTACGATTTAGGCTTTTCACCTGAAAAACTGTGAGTCGGTTACTATTTTCTAACCCTTCATATAATAATTAATAGGCAAAATTTTGAATTTTGGAGGCGTTTATGTTAGAGGTTTTAAGAGGAATTTTTATACCTTTTATAGGTACGGTTTTGGGCTCCGCAACTGTTTTTGTTTTTAGAAAAGGTATGAGCCCCAGAGTGCAAAGGGCCTTTTCGGGTTTTGCCGCGGGTGTTATGGTTGCGGCTTCTGTTTGGAGTCTTATTATCCCATCCATCGAGCAAAGTGCTTCGCTTGGGGGTTTAGCATTTTTACCCGTTACATTAGGTATTTGGGTTGGCTTTTTCTTTTTAATGTTGCTTGATAAAATTATACCTCATTTGCACGCTAATGATATGTCCGAGGGACCTAAAAATAATCTTAACCGCTCAACAAAAATGATTTTGGCGGTTGCTCTTCACAATTTGCCTGAGGGTATGGCGGTTGGTGTTGCGCTTGCAAGTCTTACCAGTGGCGAGAATTTAATTTCATCTGCCGCAACCCTGGCCCTTTCAATAGGAATTGCTATTCAAAACTTCCCTGAGGGAGCAATAATTTCTGTTCCCCTTTATAAAGAGGGAATGAGCAGGAAAAAAGCCTTTGTTTTTGGCGCTCTTTCGGGCATTGTAGAGCCTATAGGCGCGGTTATTACTCTAATTATTGCAAGTAGCGTTGCAACCTTGTTGCCGTATTTTTTAAGCTTTGCGGCAGGTGCCATGCTTTATGTTGTGGTTGAAGAGTTAATTCCTGAAATGACCGAGGGTGGACACTCGCACACAGGAACAGTATTTTTCTTTTTGGGCTTTTCTTTAATGCTTGTTTTGGATATTGTTTTAAAATAACCGAAAGAGGAAATAGAAATGGAAGATAAAATTTATGACGTTATAATTATTGGTGGCGGACCTGCGGGGTATACTGCGGCGCTTTATGCGGCAAGAAGTAAAAGAACTGTTTTGGTTTTTGAAAAAATGTCGGCCGGCGGTCAAATTGCGCTTACCCCTGAGGTTGAAAACTATCCTGGTTTTGTTGAGGCTGTAGATGGATTTATTCTTGGCGACAATATGAAAAAAGCTGCCGAAAAGTTTGGTGCAACAACAAAAAGGGCAGAGGTAGTTTCGTTAAATCTTAAATCTAAAATCAAATCGGTATTTACAAAAACCGAAGAATTTAAAGCAAAAACAGTTATTTTGGCTATGGGCGCAAACCCAAGGCATTTAGGACTTGAAAACGAAGCATCCCTTATAGGAAAAGGTGTTAGCTACTGCGCGCATTGCGACGCTATGTTTTATAAGGACAAAACTGTTTTAGTGGTTGGTGGAGGTAATTCTGCCGCTGCCGATGCGCTTATTTTATCCCGCGTATGTAAAAGGGTTTATCTAGTACACAGAAGGGATACTTTAAGAGCTACAAAGGTTTACCACGAGCCTCTTAAAGAGGTAGAAAACATAGAATTTATATGGAATAGTAGTGTTACAAAAATTCTCGAAAACGGTAGAGTTTGCGGTGCTATAGTTAAAAATTTAGTAACAGGCGAAGAAACAAAAATTGATATTAACGGTATCTTTATAAGCATTGGACGAATTCCTGTTACAAATTTAATTAAGGAGCAAATAACCCTTGACGACGCGGGCTATGTTGTTTCAAACGAAACGACCAAAACAAATATAGAGGGAGTTTTTGCGGCGGGAGATATAAGGCAGAAAATACTAAGACAGGTTGTTACCGCCACTTCTGACGGCGCTGTTGCGGCACACCTTGCCGATGAATATATAACAGAGAATTTTTAAAATAATTTCACCTTTTATGCAAAAAATAAATAAGGGTGATATTTTGAAAAAAAGAGATAAAGCGGCGGTTTCTTCGGAGGATTTTTTAACCGAGCCTGAAAGTGTATATGAACAGGTTAATAAGTACGGCACATACAACATTCAACCAACCTCGGCTACTGAAAACTCCTTTCCTAAAATCGCACAGGGCCTTCCAAAACTGAAAAACAGACGCGTTAAAGAAGGCATAGACGAATAAAAAACAAAACCCTCGGTGAACTCACCGAGGGTTTATATTATTTAAATATTAAATTCCGTCGTAAAGACCTTTATTAGTCATTTCGTCGATAGCGGCTTTTAAAACAGGTTTATCTTCTTTGTATGTCATACCGAACCACTTATCTTCGGTAGCCAATACCTTAGCTTTTTTAATTTCCGCTTTAATAAGCTCATCAATTTGAGAGGGTAGAAAATATTCCGACTTAGGTACGTTAATTTTTTCTTTAAGAAATTTTTCAAAGCCTTCTTCAAGATAACCGAAAAGATCGGGTGTAAAGCCCCACATATTCATTGAAACAATCGCATCGGGAGAAAGGGTAATAATCTCGCCCTTTTCGTTTTCGTAGGTGCATTTGTTGGTAATGTTTGTGATTTCGTTAATATCTTTAAGGTAAGAATTTTCGTCAGCAAGGCAAACACCTCTTGCAACGGTACCATTATCTGAAAGAGTATTTTTAAGACGGAAGCCAACCATACAAAAATCGCCGTTTTCTTTAGCTAGATATTCGTTGATTTTTTGGTATGCCGATTTGCCGTAGTAATCGTCTGCGTTAATAGCTGCAAAGGGTTGGTCTACTATATCTTTACAACATAAAATTGCATGACCTGTACCCCAAGGCTTTACTCTTTCTTCGGGAACCGAAAAACCTGCGGGTAGTTTGTCAAGCTCTTGAAAAGCGTAGGAAACGTCGATTTTCTTTTCAATTCTTTTGCCTACAACCTCTCTAAAATCGTGCTCGATGGCTTTTTTTATAACAAAGGTAACCTTGTTAAAACCTGCCGCCATGGCATCGTACACAGAGAAGTCAAGAAGAACCTCGCCGTTTTTGCCAACAGGTTCAAGCTGTTTAAGACCGCCGAAACGACTGCCCATACCTGCCGCCATTACTACTAGTGTTGTTGGGAATTTGCTCATTTTTAGTGCCTCCGTTTAATTTTGCTCTATATTTAGTTTTGTTTATCGCTTTTTCCTATAAGGCTATCTTCATCAGAAAAACCTTCAGTACTTTCTCGCATAAACAAAATTTTAATAGTCATAATGATAAGCTTAAGGTCCATAAGAAGAGAATAACGTTCGATGTAAATAAGGTCCATATTTAGCTTATCCTGTGGCGAAGTGTTGTACTTTCCATATATTTGTGCGTAACCGGTAAGACCACCTTTAACGCGGTGCCTTAGGCCAAATTCGGGCAACATTTGTGTATATTCGTAAACGTTTTCGGTGCGCTCAGGTCTTGGACCCACAATTGACATATCGCCCTTTAAAATATTAATAAGCTGTGGAAGCTCGTCGACCCTAAGCGGCCTGATAATTTTACCAACGGGAGTGATTCTATCATCGTCAGAGGTTGCCCTCTTAAGCTTTACCTTATCGGCATCAACTATCATAGAACGAAACTTGAGCACATTAAAAATTTTACCGCCCTTGGTTACACGGTTTTGTTTGAAGAAAACGGGACCGCCGTCATAAAGCTTTATTGCAAGTGCAATTATAACCATAAAAGGTCCTGTAATTATTAAACCTATAGCGGAAATTAAAATATCAAAGAACCTTTTAATAATTTCTTGCTCAATGGTAAGGCCACGATTACGGCAAATAAGAATTGGTGTATCGAAAATCTGGCTTTGATAGCAGTTGTTAATAATAATATCGTTACTGGAGGGTAAAAGATAAATTCGCTTTTTTTGTGCATAACAGTATCTAATAACCTTATTTTGAAGAGATTTTTCAAAATCACCTATTAAAACGGCTTCAAAGTTTGAAATTTCTTTTAAAATTTCGTCTTCGCCTAAATCAACGGTGATGATTTTTTCGATTGTATATCTTTCGGGTATTTTTGCCATCTTTTTGACGATTTTTGTTTTATCTTCGCCCTTATCCAATATTGCCAGTATGTGTCTGGATTTATATAGACAGTAATAGGTAGTATTAGCGGCGATACAGCCAAGATAAATTATAAATACCTGAAAAGCGGTTGTTACAATAATAGGAATAGGATTTAACATTTCACGCGCAATCAGTGAAAATTCCAAATACATAATAAAATTGGCAAAAATGTTTGAAAGGGCACAGCTATAAATTAGTTCGTGAATTCGTTTAACGCCAAATTTAAATCCGCCGTAAAGGTTTAAAAAGATGAGTAAAACAACATAGTATGAGAAAACTACAACGTAGTTACCTTTATTACTAAACTGAGCTTGTTTATAAAAAATTTGCCAATTTCCAATGAAAATAAATGAGAAGGAGAGAAGAAAAAACACTTTGATTAAAAGCATAATAGATTTACGGAATTTGCTTATCAAATGCATATCTATTCACCCCAAACTTAATATAGTATTATATACCTATATAGAATAACCTAAATTTCCCTTTTTGTCAAGAAAATATGACTAAAATAAGCCTTTAAAAAACAGATTTTTAAGCTTTTTTGTATTATGCTACGACTAGTGGAAATAATACCGATAAAATATGATTTATTTTAAAGGGTAGGTAGAATATATGATACCTTGTGCTAAAAAGTGTAAGCATCAAATCGACGGATATTGTAATTTAAGAGGAAATATGAAGATTACAAATCTTAAAAGTGGTTGTCCACATTTTGCACGCACTTTAAAAGGCAAGGTCAATGGCCTCGCTAAGAGTTCCAACATAAATAAGCTCTAGGCCTGTCGGCAAATTAGCCGACATAAGCTGTTTATAACAAGAGCGGGGAAGTATGCACCTTTTAAAGCCAAGCCTTTTAGCTTCCAAAACTCTAAGAGCCGCTCTTGGCACACTTCTGATTTCCCCCGAAAGACCAACCTCGCCGAAAATTACTAAATCGTCTGGTATGGGCTTTTCTTTTAATGAAGAAACAAGGGATAAGGCTACCGAAAGGTCGGCGGCAGTTTCATAAAGCTTAATACCGCCAACAACATTTAAATATGCGTCCAGGTTATTAAAATACATACCGCATCTTTTTTCTAAAACTGCAAGTAACAGGTTTAGCCTATTAAGGTCAAAGCCTGTTGCGGTCCTTCTGGGATTACCGTAGCCCGCATTGGCAACAAGGCCTTGAATCTCAACAAAAATTGGCCTTGAACCCTCCATTACGGCAGAAACGGCCGAACCCGAAACACCGCTAAGCCTACCCGATAAAAGCATTGCCGAAGGGTTAGTTACCTCGCAAAGCCCATTTTCAAGCATTTCAAATACGCCAATTTCGTTTGTAGAGCCAAAACGGTTTTTAATGGCCCGTAGAATTCGGTAGGAATTTATTCTATCGCCTTCAAAATACAGCACAGTATCAACAATATGCTCTAAAACCTTTGGACCGGCAATATCTCCGCCTTTGTTTATGTGGCCTACAATTATAATTGGTATATCTAAATTTTTTGCGACTCTAAGCAAAAGGTTTGTACATTCCCTTACCTGAACTATACTTCCCGAAGATGAGTTAATTTCGCCAAGATTCATTGTTTGAATAGAGTCGATTATAACTATGTCGGGGGCTATAGAATTTATTGCTTCGCAAACAGTTAAAACATCGGTTTCAGACATAATTAGAAGCTTGTCCTCGTTTATGTTTAGCCTTTTTGCCCTTAGCTTTAATTGGTTTGCCGATTCCTCACCCGTTATGTACAAAACCTTTTTGGTTTTCGCCATATTGCCTGAAACCTGTAAAAGAATGGTTGATTTGCCTATGCCGGGGTCGCCGCTTAAAAGGGTTACCGAGCCCTTAACAATTCCGCCGCCAAGAACTCTATTAAGTTCACCAATTTCGGTATCAAATCTATGCTCGTTAACAATATCAATTTTGTTAATTGATGTTACGAGCGCAGTGCTTGAAGGCGAAATCTTTTTAGAAGAATAGTTTTTAGGCGAAGAAACGGTAGGGGATATAACCCTTTCTTCCATTGTGTTCCATTCGCCGCAACTCATACATCTTCCCGACCATTTAGCTTCTTCGGCACCGCAAGAAGAACATACAAAAACAGTTTTTGCTTTAGCCATTTTTACACATCCTTTAATTTATATATTCTAAAATTCCGCAAAAAATTGCGAAAGCTATTTTATTTTGATAGTCTTTGTCTAAAAGTTTTATTAGTTCTGATTCATTACTCATAAACCCACACTCAACAATAACGGCAGGAATTTCGCTATTATATAGTAAAAACACATCCTTGGTTGCTTTTTTTAGAGCGCGTTTGTTTTCGCTTTGTGTTAGAGATACAATGTTTTTTCTTATCGACTCGGCAATTAAAGGGGATTTGTCTGACTTATTGCCATAGAAAACCTGTGCCCCTTTAGCTGAGGGGGAAGAAAACTTGTTTTGATGTATGCTAATTAAAATTGCTTCGGGATGCGAATTTGCTAAGTAAAGACGGTTTCTTAGGTCGCTTTTTTTTCTATTTGCAATTGATAGAGAAGCATCGCTTTCGGTAGACGTATCGTCAGTTCTGGTATTTATAACCTTAATCCCTGATAATTTTAACATATCACTTAAAGCGTTTGCAATAGCTAGGTTAATATCTTTTTCAAATATATCTCCCACAATGGCGCCGCCGTCAAACCCACCGTGCCCCGCGTCGATGATAACAGTAGGGGATAAAGGGGTTATTTCCACCTCTTTTTTCTCTTTTAAAGCATCTGCCGCAAAGGTGGATAAAAGGTAGGTGATTATAAGAAAAAAAGAACAAACTAAAGGCAATAAGAACTTAAAAACTTTGGCTTTTGAAGACCTTGAACAAAGAAGTTTTATAGCCATTAAACAATCTTTCGCTTATCGTTTGAGCCAACCCCAATTACACCGCCTAAAAGGCCCGAGGTTATAAATATAATCGCCCTTATAAATGTAGCGTTGGTAGGGGCTTCTTTATACACAATAAGTGAAAAAACAGAAAAAAGAATAAATACACAAATTCCCGTTAATGCGCCTACTAAAAAACCTTTCTTGCCTGATTTTTTTGCGGCAAAAATCCCACCGAAAAAACCGCCAATAGCGGTAGAGATTGAAGCTACAAGGGCAGAAAGCTTTAAAGGAATTATACCTAAGGACATAAGCAGTGCCATAAAACAAAGAATTAAAATGATAATTGCAACAGAAAAAAGCCCACCTAGTAAAGCGGGACGTAAGGTTTCTTCAAAAAAGCCTGAATTTTCTTTTCTTTTATAATTCATAAAAACCTTTCCTCCAAACAACATTATATGTTAAATAATATTGCTTTGAAGGAAAGGTTATTACACTTAATTATTTATCATCAGTCTCATCGTGAATGGTGAGGTTTTGTTGGATTGCGTTACGGGTAATTTTTTGTTTTGAACGGTCAACAACAGATTCAATAACAACTGAATCTTCCTTAACCGAAATTACCTTGCCGTAAAAACCGCCAATGGTCATAATTTCGTCACCGGGTTGAAGGTTGTTACGCATTTTTTCTTCTTCTTTTTGTTTTTTCTTCTGAGGACGAATCATAAAGAAGTACATAATTGCGAAAAGTGCAACCATCATAATAATAGGGGAAAGCATTGGGGCGGGTTGGTCAGCCAATAATATAAAATTCATTTTTAAATCTCCTTTAAAATATGTTAAAAATATTATACATTATTTACAAATTTTTTTCAATGGTATTTTCAAATATTTTATATACGTCTGCCGTATTTTACAGTTTTTTCACATTTGAACTCCTCAAACCTATCCTCATCAAGAGCTTTTCTGATGTCTTCCATAAGGGTATTATAAAAATGAAGATTGTGTGCTACTGCAAGACGATGGAAAAGAAGCTCGTTACTCTTAAGCAAATGCCTTAAATATGCCCTTGAATGATTTTTACAAGTGGGGCAGTCACACACGCTATCAACGGGGGATAGGTCATCTTTATATTTTTCGTTATTAAGGTTGATAATTCCTTCATGGGTGAAAAGGTGGCCGTGCCTTGCGTTTCGGCTTGGCATTACACAGTCGAAAAGGTCAACCCCACGCGAAACGGCCTCAATAATATTAACAGGAGTTCCAACACCCATCAAATAGCGAATTTTATTTTTGGGCATATATGGCTCAACCGATTCAATAATTCGGTACATATCCTCGGTTGGCTCGCCAACCGCAAGGCCGCCAATAGCGTAACCGTCTAAATCAAGCTCGGCAATTTGTTTCATATGCTCTATTCTAAGGTCGTCATATGTGCAACCTTGATTTATTCCAAAAAGAAGTTGGTTTTTGTTTACTGTGTCGTCAAGAGAGTTTAGCCGCTTCATTTCGGTTTTGCAACGTTTAAGCCAACGGGTTGTCCTTTCACAAGACATTTTTGCGTATTTATATTCTGCGGGGTTTTCAACACACTCGTCAAATGCCATAGCGATAGTTGAGCCTAGATTTGACTGTATTTGCATACTCTCTTCAGGACCCATAAAAATCTTTTGTCCGTCTATGTGAGAACGAAATGTAACGCCCTCTTCAGTTATGTTTCTTAAAGAGGAAAGAGAGAAAACCTGAAATCCACCGCTATCGGTTAAAATAGGACCGCTCCAACCCGAAAATTTATGAAGACCGCCTAAGCTTTTAATAAGCTTGTCCCCCGGTCGTAGATGAAGGTGGTAGGTGTTAGAGAGCATAACCTGACAGTGCAAATCCTTTAGGTCAAATGCGTCGATGCCGCCCTTAATTGCGCCACAGGTTGCAACATTCATAAAAGCGGGTGTTTGCACTGTTCCGTGTACAGTTTCAAAAACACCTCGCCTGGCGGTACCATTTTGTTTAATAAGTTTATACATAATACATTCCTTTACAGTGGTTTATATATTTCGTCGGCTACGCCTACGATTTATAATTCGTGCCGAAGGCACTCCTTAATTCTTCATCATTCATTTTTCATTATTCATTATTCATTCTTCACTTATACAATAAGCATCGCGTCGCCAAAACTGAAAAACCTATATTTTTCCTCTACTGCCGTTTCGTAGGCTTTCATTACGTTTTTGTGACCGGCAAGCGCCGAAACAAGCATTATAAGTGTGCTTTCGGGGAGATGGAAATTGGTAATCAGTGCATCAAGACATTTGAATTTGTATCCCGGATAAATAAAAATATCAGTATCGCCGCTTTGTTCCTTCAAAAATCCGTTTTCGTCGGCGGCACTTTCAACAGTTCGGCAAGATGTTGTGCCGACACATATAACTCTACCGCCCTTAAGTTTTGTTTCGTTTATAAGACTTGCGGTTTCGGCCGAAACGTGATAGTGTTCGCTATGCATTTTGTGTTCTAAAATATCATCACATTTAACAGGCCTGAAGGTTCCTAGCCCAACGTGAAGGGTAACAAAAGCCACCTTTACTCCGATTTCTTTTAAAGCTTCAAGCATTTCGTTTGTAAAATGAAGTCCTGCGGTTGGTGCTGCGGCAGAACCAAGCTCCTTCGAATAAACAGTTTGGTAACGCTCTTTATCCTCTAATTTTTCTTTAATGTAGGGGGGAAGAGGCATATTTCCAACCTCTTCTAAAATTGAGTAAAACTCCCCTTCAAAGCTAAACCTAATTATTCTATTTCCATCGGGCAAAACATCTATTACCTTTGCAGAGAGCTTGTCAGAAAAGGTAAAGTAAGAATCAACCTTTGCTTTTTTGCCCGGACCTGCAATACATTCCCAATCGGTATCGTTTAGTCTTTTTAGAAGAACGAATTCAACCAGTGCGCCCGTATCTGCTTTTTTGCCGAAAATTCTAGCAGGTAAAACCCTTGTATCGTTTAAAACTAAAAGGTCGCCGCTTTTAAGAAAATTTGCAAGATTCGAGAAATTTTCGTGTGTTATTTTGCCGCTTTCTTTTTCCAAAACCAAAAGGCGAGAAGCATTTCTCGGGTATATGGGTGTTTGGGCAATAAGCTCTTCTGGTAAATCATAGTAAAAATCGCTTTTTTTCATGCTAAAAACCTTTCAAATAATAAAAAATAGTAGACACATAATCGTAAATTTTGGGCATTATTCTAAAAATTAACAAATTGCCGCGCAAGTGCATAATATATGTTTGACAAAAGAAGTTATTTTTGTTATTATATATGATGTGAAATAATTGAAACGTTATAGATTAATGTATATTATATTGCAAAATCCTCGGCGATTCAACTGTTTTTTAAAACTTTTTTAAGGTAGTGGTAAAAATGAAACAATACAAAGTAGGTATTATTGGTGCAACAGGTATGGTTGGTCAACGTTTTGCTCTTTTGCTTGCAGACCATCCTTGGTTTGATGTAAAGGTTTTGGCAGCTAGTCCTCGTTCTAAAGGTAAAAAATATATCGATGCAGTTGACGGCCGTTGGGCTATGACTTCTCCTATTCCTGAAAAGCTTAAGGATATGGTAGTTTTAAGCGCTACTGAAGATATTGAAGAAATCACTTCAAAGGTTGATTTTGTTTTTTGCGCGGTTGATATGAAGAAGGACGAGATTCGTGCTTTGGAAGAAGAATATGCTAAACACGAATGTCCTGTTATTTCGAATAACAGTGCGCATAGAGGCACTCCTGATGTTCCTATGATTGTTCCTGAAATTAACCCCGAACATGCTGAGGTTATAAATGCGCAAAGAAAACGTCTTGGAACCAAGCGTGGCTTTATCGCAGTTAAATCAAACTGCTCTCTTCAAAGCTATGTACCCGCTCTTTTCCCACTTTCAAAATTTGGAATTAAAAAAGCCCTTGTTTGTACATATCAGGCAATTTCGGGCGCCGGTAAAACCTTTGAGCGTTGGCCTGAAATGGTTGATAATGTAATTCCGTTTATTGGCGGTGAGGAAGAAAAATCCGAGCAAGAGCCTCTTAAAATTTGGGGTAAGGTTGAGGGCGATAAAATTGTTAACGCAACCTCTCCCGAATTTACTGCACAGTGTATCCGCGTTCCCGTTTCTGACGGGCATTTGGCGGCTGTGTTTGTAAGCTTTGATAAAAAGCCTGAAAAGGAAGAAATTTTAAAGATTTGGAAGGAATTTTCGGGTGAGCCTCAAAGTCTTGAGCTTCCCAATGCGCCTAAGCAATTCCTCCACTATTATGAAGAAGACAATATGCCGCAAACTAAACTTGTTCGTGACCTTGAAGGCGGTATGGCAGTTCATGTTGGCCGTCTACGTGAGGATACACAGTATGACTATAAGTTTGTTTGCGTTTCACACAATACCCTTCGTGGCGCAGCAGGTGGTGCTGTGCTTATGGCAGAACTTCTTTGCGCTAAGGGGTATATGGACTAACTGAAAGGGTGCAAAATAATGAAAAAATGTGTTTTTGAAGGTTGCGCTACTGCTCTTATTACACCAATGCTTCCCGATGGCTCGGTTAATTTTGAAAAACTTGCCGAGCTTGTTGACAGTCAGATTAAAGGCGGCGTTGACGCTTTAGTTATATGCGGTACAACAGGCGAATCTGCTACTTTAAGCGGTGAAGAGCATATTAAGGTTATCGAGGCTGCAGTAAAAGCGGCTAATCATCGTGTTCCAATTATTGCGGGTACAGGTAGTAACGATACCCAGTTTGCTTTAGAAATTAGTAAAGAGGCATTGGCTGTTGGCGCTGACGCGCTTTTAATGGTTACACCTTATTATAACAAAACCTCTCAAAGAGGTCTTATAAAGCACTATACTTATATTGCAGATAGAGTAGACGCTCCGATTATTCTTTATAATGTTCCGTCGCGTACAGGTGTTAACATTAAACCCGAAACTTATTTTGAACTTTCTAAACATAAGAACATTGTTGCGGCAAAAGAGGCTAACGGCGACCTTTCGTCTCTTATTAAAACTATTGCTCTTTGCGGCGACAATCTTGCTATTTATTCGGGTAATGATGACCAAATTGTACCTGTTATGTCTATTGGCGGCAAGGGTGTTATTTCGGTGCTTTCTAACGTTATTCCTAAGGAAACTCACGATATTACTGCTGCTTGTTTAGAGGGCGATTTTAAAAAGGCTACAAACCTTGCCGTTAAATATTTAGACCTTGCTAATGCTCTTTTTATGGATGTTAACCCCATCCCTGTAAAAGAGGCTATGAATTTAATGGGGCTTGAGGTTGGCGAGTGCAGAATGCCTCTGGCTTCTATGGACGAAAAGCAGGTTGCGGCGCTAAGAGAAGAACTTAAAAAGGTAGATATTATCTAGTTTTTTGTAATTTTATAAAAGGAAGTTTATAATATGCTTCAAATTGTTTTAAGCGGTTGTAACGGAAAAATGGGCCGCGTTATTACAGATATTGTAAATAAAAGAGATGACCTTGCTATTTGCGCAGGTGTTGATCTTGATACATCTTCAAACGGCCCCTTTCCTGTTTTTAAAAATTTCAGTGATATTAAGTGTGATGCCGACGTTATTATAGATTTTTCTACCCCTGCGTTAATTGGCTCAATACTTCTGTTTGCAAAGGAAAGAAAAATTCCTGTTGTTATTGCAACAACAGGGTATAGCGATGAGCAAATTGCGCTTATCAAAGAGGCGTCAAAAGAAATACCTGTTTTCTTTTCATTTAATATGTCTCTTGGTATCAATCTACTTGCCGAGCTTTCGCGTAAAGCTGCCGCAATTTTGGGCGATTTTGATATAGAAATTATTGAAAAGCATCATAACCAAAAAATCGATGCGCCAAGCGGTACGGCTATTTTACTTGCAAATGAGATAAATGACGAGCTTAGCGGTAAAATGTCATTCGAGTATGATCGCCACTTAAAAAGAGAAAAAAGAACAAAAGCAGAAATTGGTATCCATTCAGTTAGGGGAGGTACCATTGTTGGTGAGCACGAGGTTATCTTCGCGGGCCGCGATGAAACAATAACCTTATCTCATTCTGCCCGTTCTAAAGAAGTTTTTGCGGTTGGCGCGGTTAATGCGGCTGCATTCGTTGCAAAAAAAGACAAGGGTCTTTACAGTATGAAGGAGCTTGTTTCTTCAAAATAAAATTAAGGTGTATAAAACATGAAAAAAATTATTTCTTTAATTTGTTCATTGGTTATAATAGTTTCAGCACTTTTTCTTACATCTTGTAGAAAAGATAAGGTATATTATTTTGATACATCTAGCGTTTTGGCAGAGGATGTTATAAGCGATCACGGCGTCGTGGTTGATAAAACAAATTTTCCCGAAGATGTTGAAATAAAGGTTACTAAGGTTAAGGAAAGGGATAGAAGATTTTTAATTGCCAAAGCGGTTTTGCCCGAGGCAACAGAGCTTTTTGTATATGATATTTCTTCTATACGAAATGGTGTTACCATAAAACCATATAGTTCTGCAAATATAATTTTCCCTGTTCCTTCTATATACAATGAAGAAAAATATGAAATGTATATATATTCTATCGCGGCAAACGCTGCAACTGAATATGTTGAATATAAGCAAAACGATGATGGTCTTTATATAAATGTTGATGAAACCGGTTTATTTGCTATTATGCTTATAGAAGTTGAGAGGGAGGAGACTTCTTCTGCCGTTTCAGGTACTCAAAGTGAAACTAACACAAGTTCTAATAGTAACACTTCTTCGGGCAGTTCTTCGGGTACAGTAAGCGGTGAAGACGGTTCTGGTCAAAATGTTAGTTCTAACCCTTCGGTAAGCAGCAGGCCTCAAAATAACACTTCTTCAAAAAGGCCTCAACCCTCGGTTATAACACCCGATGGAGTAACAAGTTCTAATACTTCATCTAATCAGTCTACAAGTACTTCAAACCCTAATAATACAACGACTACTTCTAAACCAAACGATACAACTACTTCTAAACCAAGCGATACAACAACTACTTCTAAACCAAGCGATACAACAACCACTTCTAAACCAAGCGATACAACAACTACTTCTAAACCAAGCGATACAACAACCACTTCTAAACCAAGCGATACAACGACTACTTCTAAACCAAGCGATACAACGACAACCTCCAGACCGAACGATGGGTTTACAAGTGACTATATTATTGACTTAGACTAGTTTATTTGAATAGTAAAACACCCCTTGGATGACCAAGGGGTGTTTGATTATTTTAATCTAGTAAAAAGTCTTTTTGCGTTTTTATTTGAAGCACTTAAAACCTCTTCGGTAGAAATACCTTTTATTTCGGCAATTTTTCTTGCTGTAAAGTAAATCAGGTCTGAAGTACAGCGTTTGCCTCTATATGGGTCGGGCGCCATATAGGGTGCATCAGTTTCAAGCAGTAACCTATCAAGTGGTAGCATTTTAGCAACCTCAACAGTTTTTCTGGCATTTTTAAAACTAACAACACCGCCCAAACCTATATACATATCTAGTTTTAAAATTTCTTTAGCCATTTCGACACTTCCCGAAAAGCAGTGCACAACACCACTAGGCTTAAATTCTTTTAAAATTTCTAGCGTATCGGCGTGAGCTTCTCTGTCATGAACAATAATGGGGAGAGAAACCTCTTTAGAAAAAGCTATTTGCTCTTTAAACCACTTAATTTGCTCTTCGTGAGAAAAGTTATCCCAATAATAATCAAGACCTATTTCGCCAATAGCAACAACCTTTGGATGATTACAAAAATCACGCATAATTTCGGTATTAAGGCTTTCGCCACCATAAAGGTCTTCCGGGTGCACACCAACCGCCGCATAAAAGATATCATACTTTTCGGCAAGCTCAATACATTTTTTAGAACATTCGTAGTCTACACCGCAGTTAATTGCGCCTATTACACCGTTTCTCTTCATTTGATTTACAACGCTTTGAAGGTCATCTGAGAATTGGTCGTTGGCGTAGTGGGAGTGCGTGTCGAAAATCGGAAAATTTTCGCTATTTATTATATCCATATTATCTTATCTTCGAACCTGCAGGAACATCGTCTAAAAAGACAACCTTAACGTCGTTTTCGCCGATATCGGCCGCCAAAATCATACCGTTGCTTTCTACACCGCAAAGGGTGGCGGGTTTAAGGTTTGCAACAACAATAACAGTTTTGCCTATAAGGTCTTCGGGAGAGTACCAAGGCGCAATTCCGGAAGCAACTGTTCTAGGTGTTTTTGAGCCGTCATCAAGGGTTAGCTTTAAAAGTTTTTTAGCCTTTTTAATGGGCTCGGCAGCGGTAATGGTTGCGGCTCTAAGCTCAACCTTTGCAAAATCTTCAATGCCAATTTGAGCCAAAGTAACAATGTTTTCTTTTTCGGCATTTTTTCTCTGCTTTTCCATTTCTGCGGCAATTTCTTTTAAAACTGCTTCGGTATCAATTCTGGCAAAAAGTGCTTTTGCCTCGGTAACTGCATAGTCGTCGTGAAGACCAAATTTTAATTGGTCAAATGAAGGCTCTTCACCAATGCCTAATTGTTCGCGAATTTTTAGTGCAGTATCCGGTACGATGGGGTAGAGAAGTACGCTAAGCAAACGGATACATTCCAAAAGATTATACAAAACACCCTCAAGGCGAGGTTTGGCATCTTCATCCTTTGCTAAGGTCCAAGGCATAGTTTCGTCAATATATTTGTTACAACGCTTTGCAAGAGTCATAATCTCATTAGCTGCGTCAGCGTTATGGTAAATACCCATTGCTTTGTGGTACTTTTCTGTGCAAATTCTAGCAGTTTCAGTAAGGTCAATATCGAATTCTTCCGAAAGGGGCTTTCTTGCAACAGTGCCGCCAAAATACTTATTTGTCATTGCAATACTGCGGTTAACAAGGTTACCAAGAGTATTTGCAAGGTCACTATTATATTTGCCGATAAATGATTCGTAGGTGATGTTACCGTCTTGTGCAAACGGAATTTCCGAAAGTAGGAAATAACGAACAGCATCAACTGAAAAACGGCTAGCAAGTTCGTCAGCATAGATAACATTACCTTTAGATTTGCTCATTTTGTCCTCACCAAAAAGAACCCAAGGATGACCTAAAACTTGTTTTGGAAGCGGTTCGCCAAGGGCCATAAGGATAATAGGCCAATAAATTGTGTGGAAACGTACAATATCCTTACCAATAACGTGTAGGTCGGCAGGCCAATATTTTTTGTACATTTCAGATTTTTCGTCTGGGTCAAACCCGAGCGCAGTAATATAGTTTGAAAGGGCATCAATCCAAACGTAAACAACGTGCTTGTCGTCAAAATCAACAGGAACACCCCATTTGAAAGAAGAACGAGAAACGCAAAGGTCAGCAAGACCGGGTTTAATAAAGTTGTTAATCATCTCGTGTTTGCGCGATTCGGGACTGAAAAAGTCGGGTGTCTCCTCATAATATTTAACAAGCGCATCGGAATATTTTGAAAGCTTTAAAAAATATGCCTCTTCTTTAGAATCGGTAACCTCTCGGCCGCAGTCAGGGCATTTGCCGTCAACAAGCTGAGAAGGGGTAAAGAAGGATTCGCAAGGAACACAGTATTTACCTTCATAAGCGCCTTTATAAATATCGCCCTGTTCATAAAGCTTTCTAAAAATCTTTTGAACTGCTTTCTCGTGATAGTCATCGGTAGTACGAATAAATTTATCGTAGGTAACATTCATACTGTCCCAAACCATTTTAATGTCGTTTGCGGCATTGTCAACAAAAGCTTTAGGTGATACACCTGCGGCATTTGCATATTCTTCGATTTTTTGACCGTGTTCATCAGAACCGGTTACAAAATAAACATCGTAGCCTTCCATTCGTTTATATCTAGCAATCATATCGGCCAAAACAATATCGTATGTATTGCCGATATGCGGTTTTCTTGAAGCATAAGCAATGGCGGTTGTAATATAAAACTTTTTCTTTTCCATTATTCTACCTCCATAAGTAGCCAATATATTTAATATTATACCAATTTTTCTAGTATTTTACAAGTATTTATCGAAACTTTTAAATAATTTGTTGAAAAGTTTTTTAAATATGATAAAATAGATTTATATTATAAAAAAGGGGGAGAGGTTATGCCTATTTTAGCGGCACACAAACTTTCAAAAGAGTTTGCAGACCGAGTTCTTTTTTCGGATGTGAATTTTTCATTTGAAAAGGGCGATAAGGTTGGTTTTATTGGCGCTAGCGGTGCAGGTAAAACCACCCTCTTTAAGATTATTTTGGGTCACGAAAGCGCTAGTGGTGGTGAAATAGTAACCTCTAGTGGAATAAAAATCGGGTATTTAGAGCAACATGTTTGCGGTGATAGTGACCGCACAGCTTTTGAAGAAACCTTGCTTGTTTTTTCGGACCTTATTGAGATGGAAAAACGGCTTGAAGAAATAAATACAAAGCTTTTAACAAGTAGCGATTCTAAACTTATAGAAGAGCAGCTTAAACTTAGCGAGGCTTTTCAAAATGCGGGAGGTCTTACCTATTTAAGCAGAACTAATGCCGTTTTATTAGGGCTGGGTTTTTCTCCTTTAGAAATTCGACTGCCTGTTAGTGCTCTAAGTGGCGGCCAGCGTTCAAAAATAGGCCTTGCAAAGCTTCTTCTTTGCAATAATGACTTAATCCTTTTAGACGAGCCTACCAACCACCTCGACATAAATTCCATATCATTTTTGGAAGAATATATAAAATCTTTTAGTGGCTCTGCAATAATTATCTCACACGACCGCTTTTTTCTTAATCAAATATGCAATAAAACTTTAGAGCTTGAAAACCAAAAAATCTATTCCTGCGATGGCAATTTTGCCCGTTATGAAAAACTAAAACAGGAACGGCTTCTATCCGAAAAAAGAGAGTATGACAATAAAATTAAAGAGATTGAGCGTATTGAAGGCATAATCGAACAACAAAGGCGTTGGAATAGAGAAAAAAATATTAAAACTGCCGAGAGTAAGCAAAAACAAATCGACCGCATAGAAAAAACTTTGGTCAGACCTGAGAATGAGTCGCACAAAATTTTAATTGATTTTCCGGTTGCGGTTAAAAGCGGTAACAGAGTTTTATCGGTTTTAAATGAGCAGTGTCGTTTTGAAGATAAAGTTTTATATGAGAAGGTTAATTTTGAAATTTTAAGAGGGGAAAGGGTTTGCCTTATAGGTCCAAACGGCGTTGGCAAATCAACACTAATAAAACGTCTTATTAGCAAAAAATATGAAGAATTTGTTTTCGGCACTTCGGTTACGGTTGGGTATTTCGACCAGTTTCAAGACAATTTAAATCCAAAATCAACTCCAAAAGATGAGATACACAGTGCTTACCCAAATCTTACCGATACTGCGGTAAGAAACGCACTTGCCGCATTTGAGTTTAAAGGTGACGATGTATTTAAATTAAACGCGAGTCTCAGCGGCGGTGAAAAGGCAAGGGTTTCTATGTGTAAGCTTGTTTTGTCGGGCAAAAACTTTCTGGTTTTGGATGAGCCTACTAACCATCTTGACCTTTATTCCAGAAAAGCGCTTGAAGATGCACTTTTAAGCTATGACGGAACCCTGCTTATAGTATCTCACGATAGATATTTTATAAATAAAATTGCTACGAAAATTTTGTTTTTAGATAATGATGGGGTTACGACCATTAGCGGAAATTACGACGACTATTTGAAGTTTGCCGAAAAAAAGGGGCAGGAAGAGATAATAGAAATAAAAGAGGTTAAAGAGCAAAAGGGAAAGGATGCTTATTTATCTAACAAAAAACGTCAGTCGGACATTAGAAAGCTTGAAACCTTAGTGCAAAAAACTGAAAAGGAAATAAGCCGCCTTGAAGAAAAAAATGAAGAAATAAAGGCGCTTATAAACGAGGCGGGAAGCGATTTTGAAAAACTAACCGAACTAACCGAACTATTAAACGAAAATGAAAAAGCTTTAACCGAACAATTTGAAATTTGGGAAGAAAAAAGTATGTTGCTTTCCTCTATGGAATAATCAAAAAAATAACCCGTTACAGCTTCACTGTAACGGGTTTTGATTTAATTATTGAGCCTCAGGATAAACGATTTTCTTAACCTTGAACTGCTTAGTAGCGTAGGTGTTTTCGTCTACCTTCATATCTTTAATTTCGTTATCGAGTTTTTTCTCGAAATCTTCGCTTTTGAGAACATACAAAATATCGTCTGTAAGTGCGGTTAGATAATAGTCATCTGAATTGATATCAAGCTTTTTATAAACAATAAAGCCGGATTTGTCGGAATTTTCGATAAGCTTTGTTTCGCCAACCTTTAAGGCGTCGATAGCATCAAAATCTTCACTTGCGTAGCTTGTATCAGAATCACCAACGATAGAGGCTCTTTCGTCTTTTGGACCGTCCTCTTCCTCGTGGTCGTGGTCGTGGCCTTCTGTATCTTCAGTTTCTTCTTGCTTACCGTTGATTTCCTCGTAAATCTTTTCGAAATCTTCACCTTTTGCAAGGCGGTCGGCATAACCTTGATATTTTGTTTTTAAAGCCGATTTATCTGCATCTGTGGCCTTTTCTTCATAGGTTTCAGAAAGAAGATAAACGAGGTTATATTTATCGTTCATAGTTTTCTTAATGGTTTCTTTGTCAACCTCTTCTTTACCGCCTTCACCATAGGTGTATTTAAAATAAAGGTCGGAATATGTGCTTGAAAGGAAGGCTTTTTTGAAGGTTTCAAGAGAAACGCCGTTTGCTTCAAAGAAGGTTGAATAACCGTAGTAATACCAATAGTTTTCTACGTAAAGATTTGCGTTTTCTTTTTCCTCGTCGGTAATGGTAATTACCTTTTCGTCAATAAGCTTTTGAAAACGGGCATATTTTTTGCAACGGTTAATAGCGTCTTCTTTAACATAATCTACGAAGTCTTTGCCATCGATTTTTTCTTTATAATAATCGACCGCTGTGCTTGAAGAATCAGAACTTGTGTCTTCAGAAGCTTTTTGAGTATCAATTTTACTTTTAGCTTCCATATCACTTTCAATAAGGTTATACATATAAAGCGCAGAGGTAATCTCGACACCATCAATAGTAAGAGCAACCTCATCCTTTTTATGACAACCGGCAAAGGTTGAAATAGTGATTGCCGAAAGTAAAATTGCAAGAGCTTTTCTTAAAAGTTTCATTTAAAACTTCCTCCTAATATCCACTGGAAAATTAACAAAACTATTATACTATATTTACCTTAAAATGTCTAGCATTTTTTTAATATATAGGTTTAAGACTAAAAAGTTATAGGTCAAAAGAAATTTTTTCTAAAATTATTTCAATTTTGTAATTTTTTGTAATTAAATTGATATCAAAATGTAAACAAAATGAAAGGACTTTTTTAAAACTAAAGTATATAATAATTATAGTAAGTGAGGTGAGTATATTGTCAAAACGTATTTTAACAATTTTTCTGTCAATTGTTTTAGTTTTTAGCGCTTTGTCACAGGTTTCTTTTTCTGCTTTAGCAAAGGCGAAAGAAACTGAAGCTACTTTTGAAACAAAGCCTGTTGTAAATACTTCTGCCGTTAGTGGAATTATAACTGCACGTTTTGAAAATATGCTTGGTCTTAACTATCTTTACGGGGAAGATTTTTCTGATGACAAAACAGTTATTGAAAATTCAATACTTTCCCTAATAAATTATGCCGAAGACGGTGAAATTGATAAAAATTTGGTACTAAACTTTATCGCTAATATGTATGGTCTTTCGGTTGACGAAAATGCAGCAGTTTATGACTATGCACCGGCTAGCTTTGGTAAGTTTGCGGTTATCCCTCGTGGATATAGTTTTATTAGCCACGAAATTATATCGGTAACCGAAAATGATGGCGGTTATGTTGTTCTTTCTAATATGACCGTTACTGAGCACGATGGTGGGGAATATACTCAGCTTGTTGAAACCGTTTTCGTTGCAAATGTTGGTAGTTATTATGGGTTTAATATTATAAGTTCTGACTTTGTTTCAGGTGGAAATAAAATTTAATCGTTAATATTAATTAAAATATGTCTTAAAATGTGCACTTCTTTGGTGCACATTTTTTTGTTTTTACTTTGATGGTTATTGCAATAAAAGGCTTAATATGGTAAAATTATAAAGAATAATATAATTTTAGAAAAAGGGGGGAGAGAGATGACTGAGCTTTATATAGTAAGGCACTGCGAGGCGGTTGGTAATGTTGAAAGGTTTTTTCAAGGAGTTTGCGATACCGATATTAGTGAGTGTGGGGCTTTACAGCTTGAAAAACTAGCCGAAAGGTTTAAGGATATTAAACTTGATGCAGTTTATTCCAGTCCGTTAAAACGTGCCTTTAAAACTGCCGAAGCAATAAACAAATATCACTCTCTGCCTATAAAAATACATAAGAAGCTTATTGAAATTGATGGCGGTGAGATAGAGGGTCTTTTTTGGGGAGAATTTGATGTTACAAGACCTGTTTTAGAATATAACTGGAATATGGAGCCACATCTTTTTCATCCCGAAGGCGGCGAAGCTATGAGTAGCGTATATAAGCGCTCTTGGGAAGCGGTTTTAGATATTGTAGGTGAAAATGAAGGAAAAAGCGTTGCTATTGCTTCGCATGGTTGTACAATAAGAAATATTATGTGCCACGCTTTAGGAAAACCAATAGAGCAGTTAAAAACTGTTCCTTGGGCGGATAATACGGGTGTATTTTTACTAAGGTTTAGTGGCGAAGAGTTACCCGAAATTGTTATGTATAACGACTATTCTCATTTACCACAAGAACTTTTACCAAAGCATAGTAGAATTCGTACTGTAGTTTACGATAAAAAACCTAACGAATAGGGTGAGCGGTATGATTATAATGGGTGTTGACCTTGGAAGTGTTCGAACGGGTATAGCGGTTTCTGATAACGGCGAAAGCTTTGCTTTCCCCAGATGCGTTATAACCGAGCGAAATCAAGAGGCTTTGATAGATAAAATACTAGATGAGGCGAGGGCTTCAGGTGCAAAGAGGCTGGTTGTTGGTCTGCCTAAAAATATGGATGGCTCACTTGGTTTTAAGGCTAAGCAGTGTAGCGAAATTGCCGAGGTATTAAAACAAAAATTCGACGGTGATTTGGTTATGTGGGATGAGAGGTGTACAACAGTTTCTGCACATATTGCGCTAAATGCGACAAATACTCGCGGTAAAAAGCGTAAGGAAGTTGTCGATGCGGTTGCTGCCACAATGATTTTAGAAGATTATCTGAATTTTTTAAAAAATGTCAGTAAGGAGGTATAAAATGAACGCAATTAAGAAATATTTGAATAGAATTTTTATTGATGGACTTAGCGGTATGGCTTTGGGCCTTTTCTCAACCCTTATAATTGGCACAGTTATTACACAAATCGGCCAGTTTGTTACAACCGCCATAAATACAGAGGTGGGAAACCTTATAACAGTAATAGGTAAGGTTGCTTCTGCGCTTACCGGCGCGGGAATAGGTGCAGGTGTTGCTTATAAGTTTAAAGAAAGCCCTGCGGTTGTTATTTCTGCGGCGGTTTGCGGTATGATTGGCGCTTTTGCAACTAAAATTCTAACAGGCGCAGTTTTTGTAGATAACACAATTATTTTTGCAGGCCCGGGTGAACCGCTTGGCGCATTTCTAGGCGCTTATGTAGGCATTGAAATTGGTCACCTTATTTCAGGTAAAACAAAAATTGATATCATTTTAACCCCTCTTGTTACAATTACTACAGGATCTTTGGTGGGCCTTTTAATTGGACCACACATATCAAAGGTAATGACAAGCCTTGGTGCGCTTATCAACTGGGGAACCGAGCAACAACCATTTATTATGGGTATAGTTGTTTCTGTTTTGATGGGTATGATTTTAACCCTTCCCATAAGCTCGGCGGCAATTGGCGTTATTCTCAATTTAAGCGGTATTGCAGCAGGTGCGGCGGCAGTTGGTTGTGCGGCAAATATGATAGGTTTTGCTTTCGCAAGCTACAGGGAAAATAAAATGGGCGGTGTTTTTGCTCAGGGAATTGGTACAAGTATGCTTCAGGTTCCAAATATTGTGAAAAAACCTCTTATTTGGCTTCCGGCAATCTTAACAAGTGCGATTTTAGGCCCTATTTCAACATGTCTTTTAAAAATGACAAATAATGCTACCGGCTCGGGTATGGGTACTTGTGGCTTTGTTGGACAAATTATGGCATATCAAACTATGACTGCGTCTGGTGCAAACACTTGGATAGTTTTACTTCAAATTGTTGTTATGCATTTTGTTTTACCGGGAGTTTTGGCAGTGGTTATATCCGAAGCCATGAGAAAATTAGGCCTAATTAAAGACGGCGATATGAAGTTGGATTTTTAATTTTAAATAATAATTTATTTCTTTTAACAAACATTAATTATAGCTTTATATTTATTAAGGAAACGATATTTATATGAGAAAAACAAAAATAATATGTACTTTAGGTCCTGCAAGTGCCAATGAAAAAACAATTACTAAAATGGTTGAGGCAGGTATGAATGTTGCCCGTCTTAATTTTTCGCACGGCACTCACGAGTATCATAAAGAAACTATTGAACTAATTAAAAAGGTGCGCAATAAATTAAAAGCACCTGTTGCTATTTTGTTGGATACTAAGGGTCCCGAAATTCGTCTTGGAAAATTTAAAGAAGACAGCGTTAACCTTATAAACGGACAAAAATTCATTTTGACAACAGAAGAAGTTTTGGGTGACGAAAAAATAAGCTTCGTTTCATATAAAAATTTGCCTAACGAGCTTAAAATAGGCGATACCGTTTTAATTGACGATGGCAAGGTGAAGCTTAGCGTAGATAACACAACCAAAACCGAGATTGAATGTACTGTTTTGGTTGGTGGAAAAATAAGCAATCGTAAGGGAGTTAATATTCCTAACGTTTCACTTGATATGGAATATATAAGCCCCGCAGACGAAAAGGATATAATTTTTGGTATTGAAAATGATATCGATTATATCGCCGCTTCATTTGTACGCCGAAAAGAAGATATTATTGCTCTTAGAAAATTTGTTGATTACCACGGCGGGCACAGTATTAAACTAATTTCTAAGATAGAAAATATTGAAGGTATAAAAAATTTCGACGAAATCTTAAGATATTCTGACGGAATAATGGTTGCCAGAGGAGATATGGGTGTTGAGGTTGAGTTTGAAAGACTTCCCGGTCTTCAAAAGAAATTCATTAAAAAATGTTATCTTTCGGGCAAGGTGGTTATTACCGCTACACAAATGCTTGAATCTATGATAACAAGCAAAACACCAACGAGAGCCGAAATTACCGACGTTGCCAACGCTATTTTTGATGGTACATCGGCAATAATGCTTTCGGGCGAAACTGCCGTTGGTACTCATCCCGAGCATGTTGTAGAGGTTATGGCTAAAATTGCAAAACAGGCCGAAACAGACGCATTTGAGATGAACTATTATCGCGATAAAAACTATATTATGGAATTTGAAGATATAACAAATGCGATTTGTGATGCGGCATGTAAAGCGGCAACCGACCTTTCGGCTAAGGCAATTATTGCGGTTACAAAATCGGGCCATACGGCGCGAAGGGTTTCAAAGTTCAGGCCTAAAGAGGTTATTGTTGCGGCCACCCCAAGCCTTAAAACCTTTTATCAGTTGGCGCTTTCGTGGGGGGTATATCCGGTATTAGCTCTAAATCAGGAAAGCTCGGATGCTTTGTTCTCGCACGCTATTGACTGCGCAAGGCAGGATGATTTGGTTTCTTCGGGCGATGTTGTAGTTATTACGGCCGGTGTTCCGCTTAATGTACAGGGAACAACAAATCTTTTAAAGGTTCAGGTTGTTGAGGGAAGAATATAAAAAATGAAAAGAAAAAAGGGACTGCGATGCAGTCCCTTTTCTTTATAACCTTAAGCTTAATTAGATAGCGCGAGTAACCTTGCCTGAACGAAGACAACGGGTACAAACATTAATTCTACGGGGAGAACCATTAACAATTGCTTTAACGCGCTTTACGTTGGGTTTCCAAACACGGTTTGAACGTCTGTGAGAGTGGGAAACCTTAATACCAAAAGTAAGCTCTTTGTTGCAAATTTCACACTTAGCCATGAGTATAACCTCCTTTTTGTTTCTTACATAGCAAGTAATATGTTAACACATTTAAGTCCAAATTTCAAGTGTTTTTTTGAGTTTTCTTTCAAAAAAGAATAAAATGCTTGAATTTTGTCGCATTTGTGGTATACTTTAGTCAGTAAGAAAAATTTTTTGAGGGTTTTATATGAAATTCAAAGCGGTTTTATTTGATTTAGATGGCACTTTAGTTAATTCGCTATACGACTTAGCTGACTCGGTTAATCATATCTTGGCAAAAAACGGTTTTCCCGTTCACGAAACGGATGAATATAAATATTTTGTAGGTAACGGAATTCCAACAATGCTTAGACGTGCTATGCCGCAAAATGAGGGCGAAGAGGTTCATAAAAAGCTTGTTGACGAATTCATTGAATATTATTCTGTTCACTCTCTCGATAAAACTGCGCCGTATGATGGAATAAAGGAACTTGTTTACGATTTAAAGGCGGCAGGCATTAAGGTTGCGGTTGTAACAAACAAGGCGCAAGAGGCAGCAAATACAGTTGTAAAAATGCTTTTTGGCGATGTTTTTGACTGCATTATGGGTCTCAGTCCCGGCGTACCCGCTAAGCCCGACCCGACTTCGGCCCTAATGGTTATGGAAAAACTAGGTGTTAAACCTGAAGACTGTGCTTTTATTGGCGATACATCGGTTGATATTACTGTTGGTGTGAATTCCGGCGCTTTTGCCGTTGGTGTTCTTTACGGTTTCAGAAAAAAGGAAGAGCTTGAAGCAGCAGGCGCAAAGGTTTTTGCAGAAAACTCAGAAGAACTAAGAAAAATTTTAATTTGAGGTGCTACTATGAAAAGAGAAAGCTATCTTAATTGGGATGAATATTTTATGGGAGTTGCTATGCTCTCGGCGGGCAGAAGTAAAGACCCGTCTACTCAGGTTGGTGCTTGTATTGTAAATGATGAAAATAGAATTATGTCGGTTGGTTATAACGGTATGCCGGCAGGTTGCTCGGACGATACTTTTCCTTGGGACAGAAGCGGTGACACCCTTGATACCAAATATCCGTTTGTTTGCCATGCCGAGCTTAATGCTATCTTAAATTTCAGGGGCGGTTCATTAAAGGGTTGTAAGTGTTATTGTACGCTTTTCCCTTGTAATGAGTGCGCCAAGGCTATTATCCAAATCGGTATTTCTGAAGTAATTTATCTTGAAGATAAATATGCGAAAAGCGAGTCGGTTATTGCCTCTAAAATGATGTTTGAAGCGGCGGGCGTAAAGTTTAGACCTTATAAGCCCGGCGGCCACGAAGTTAGATTTCAGCTTTAAAATTATATTATATTTTGACAACCGTCTTTTTGGGCGGTTGTTTTTATTTTGGTGATAAAATTTATTGTAATAGCTAGGGATTTATGTTATAATTTATTATGTTAAATAATGCTTTAAGAAAAGAGGCAAAGAAATGCTGCAGTTTGTTTTTGGAAGGGCTTTTTCGGGCAAGACCGAGTATATTCATTCGCAAATTGAAAAAGAAAATGACGGCGTCTTTTTGCTTGTACCGGAACAATATACCTTTGAAACCGAAAAGCAAATGCTAAAACGTATTGGTAGCGGCTTTATGGGTAGAGTTAATGTTTTAAGCTTTAGTAGAATGTGTGAAGCCGCAGGGCAAATTTATGGCGGTATTTCAGGTATTAGAATAGATGATAGTCAAAGAATTATTTTAATGGGCAGAGCCGTTAAAATGGTAAGCGCCCGACTTAGCCTATTCAAAAAGTATACTAAAAACCCTGAATTTATAAAACAAATCACCGATATTATAAGTGAGTTTAAACTTGCGGGTATTTCTTTTGAAGAACTGTTGCAAGTAGCCAACAACTTAGAGGAAAATTCGCTTAAAATTAAACTTACTGAAATTGCAGAAATTTATGCGGCATACAACCATTTGTTAGAAAAGGTTTATATCGATCCGTTAGATGATATTGAGATGCTTATAAATAAAGCATCATCAACCGATTTTTTCAACAACAAAACTGTTTATATTGATGCGTTCAAAGGTTTTACAGGCTCACAAATTAAACTTTTAAAGCTAATGATACTTAAATGCAAAAAGGTTGTTATAACCTTTTGTGCCGATAACGGTGTTGACAAGTTTGGCGGAGTAGACGTTTTTTCTAACATTAAAAGCGTCGCAAATTCTTTAGAAAAGTATGCAAGGGAAAATGGAGTTCAAATTTTAGATGAGGTAGTTCTTGCCGATACTCATTTTAAATATGAGGATTTAAAATTTTTAGAAAGTAGTTTTTCTTCAGCTAAAAATGAAATATTCGATAATGCTCAAAATATAGTTTTGGGTAGTCTTTTAAATCCCGCTTTAGAGGTGGAGTTTGTTCTCAAAACAATTCGCCGACTAGTTAGAAAGCAGGGGTATAGATATAGCGATTTTGTAATTATAGCGCGTGATATTGAAAAATATTTAAGAATTATAGAATCGCTAAAAACAAAATACGATATCCCTTGCTATCTAGATAAAACAAGGCCGCTTTCTTTATCTTTAATTTCAAGGTTGGCTCTTTCAGCGCTTAAAGCCGCAAAAAATGTTGATACCGAAAACATTTTGCTTTTGCTCAAAACGGGGCTTTTGGGCATTAGTGATGATGATATCGCTCTTTTAGAGGAGTATACTTTTATTTGGGATATTAACGGGGAAGATTGGTGTAGCGATTGGACAATGGACCCTGACGGGATTGTTACAGGTGAATATAAAAGCAGTCCTGAAGTTTTGAAGGAAAGGCTTTCAAAACTCAACACCCTTAGAAGCAGGGTTATCGCGCCTATTTTAACACTTCGCGGTAGTTTAAACAAAAGCGTTAGGGAAGTATCTAAAGCTCTTTACGGCTTTATTATGGGCTTTGAGGCTGATAAAAATTTGCTTTCCTACTGTGAAAAGCTCGAAGGCCCGAGTCTTCTTGATGATAAGGAATTTATTTTGAATTCGTGGGATGCTTTTATTAGTGTTTTGGATAATATAGTTAGATGTTATGATGATGAAACAATATCCGCCGACGAATATATTGATGTTTTTTCTCTTGCAATTTCCGGTTACAAAATCGGTAGTGTGCCCAAAACCTTGGATGAGGTAATATGCGGAAGTGCCGATAGAATTAGAACATCGGGACAAAAAATTGCTTTTGTGATTGGCGCTAATCAGGGAGAATTTCCGTCATTTGTTGGTGATAACGGACTTCTCCTTAAATCTGATAGAATAAGGCTTCACGAAGCAGGGTTAGAGATTTCTGACCGCTTTAACAGTTTTGCCGTAGATGAAATGTTTATGTTTTATTCTTCGGTTACTGCGGGTAGCGAAAAAGTATATATTTTATGCCACTCTCAAGAACTTGATGGAACGAAAACCGACGAAAGCAGTGAATTTTCTCGCCTTAAAAGAATTTTTGGTGAAACAAAGCTTTCACTAGAAGAAAATATGCCCGAAACAAAGGAGGAAGCTTTTTCACTTCTTGCAAAAAACAAGGATAAAAATAGCTCTACTGTTTTGGCGCTAAGCGAATATTTTTCTGAAAACGAAGAGGATTGTCTTAGACTTAAAAATCTAAATAATATGGAAAAAAGTGGAGTCCACCGACTTTCTAAAGATGTGGCGAATAAACTTTTTGGGGACAATTTGTATCTTTCTGCAAGTAAAATTGAGAATTATAATGGTTGCGCTTTTTCCTATTTTTGCAGATATGTTTTAAATATCTCGCCCCTTAAAAAAGCCGACCTCGACAATATGCAAAGGGGAACAATAGTCCATTATATTATGGAAAACGTTTTAAGGGATTTTGGGCGAGGTATCAAAGATATAAGTGATACCGAAATTAAGGCTTCAGTTAATAAGTATATGAGCATATATCTGAGCGACGTTGAGGGGGCCGAGTTTTTAAATAAGCCGAGATTTAAGTTTTTATACAGTATGATTGCAAAAATGTCTCTTGCAGTTTTGCTTCATATTAAGGAAGAGTTTAAGGTTTCTAGCTTTGAACCTGTATCTTTCGAGCTTGAAATAGCCAAAAATGGCAGCCTACCTCTTTTTAAACTTAAATTCAGTGGTGAAAAAACGCTCTCATTAAACGGTAAAATAGACCGCGTAGATGCTCTTAAAGGCGTAAATGGGGAAAATTATATTAGGGTAGTAGACTATAAAACGGGTAGCAAAGAATTTCATTTGCCCGACGTTTTGTATGGCCTTAATATGCAAATGCTTGTATATTTGGCCGCAATAAAAAAACTTGGCACCGACCTTTTCGGCGAGGTAACCCCTGCGGGAATTTTGTATAAGCCTTCAAAACGAAGCATTCAAAAAGAGGGTGAAGCTAAATCACTTGGATTTGCTATGAACGGTATGATAGTTGATAGTGAAGAAATTTTAAACGGAATGGACTCTACCAATTCAGGAAAATTTGCCCCGAAAAACACCGGCAAAGAGAGAAAGGGTAACCCAATTTTATCACCCGATGATTTTGATACGGTGCTTTCATTTGTAGAAAAAAAGATTTGCACCACTGCCGAAAAAATAACTAATGGTGTTTTTGATGTTAATCCGATTAAATGTGATGGATACGAGGCTTGTAAATACTGTGATTTTTCGTCTGTATGCGGAATTGAAGGGGATAGTGAAAAAACTTTGATTTCGCCCCTTTCAAATGGACAGGTTATAACAAAAATGAAGGAGGAGCTTGGCAATGTATGATAGGTTTACACCTGAACAAAAAAACGCTGTAAAAGCCAAAGGCTCCGTTATTGTTACCGCCGCCGCAGGTAGCGGTAAAACCGCTGTGCTTACCGAGAGAGTAATTGATAAGCTTAAAAATGAAAGCCTTTCTGCCGACCGACTTTTAATAGTTACATTTACAAATTTGGCGGCGGCAGAAATGAAAAATCGTATAGAAAAAAGGCTTTATGAGGAATGTGAAAATGCGCCTTTCAATCTTCACCTTTTAAAGCAGAGGCTTTTAATATCTTCGGCAGACATTTGTACAATTGATTCTTTTTGTATAAAACTTTTAAGAAATCATTTTGGTAAAATTGGTATCAACCCCGATTTTAAAATTGCCGACCCTACCACCGAGGATATGCTTTCTAAAAAGGTGCTCTCCAAAATTTTTAAGGAACACTATGAAACCAGCGATGAAGATTTTTATGAGTTTTTAAAATCTACCGATTCAATTTATAGCGATGAAAATGCACAAAACAGAGTTTTAGAGCTTTATAAAAAGGTTATGACAATGCCTTTTTATAGGGAAAGACTTGATAAAATGCTTTCAGATTATTCTAACGATAATGTTTTTGAAAGTGTTTGGTTTGAATTTCTTTTTTCGAGTCTGAGCGAAAAAGCCGAAGAACTTAAAAATGCTTTAAGTACACAGTTTGGCACCTTGGAAGGTGATGAAAAAAGTTATTTTGCAGTAGGAACTGTTATAAATACTTATGTTTCATACCTTGGAAATATCGAAAAGGCAGCAAAAGAGAAGGATTTTGATAGAATAAAAGCTTTTGTTATAAATCCTCCCGAAAAGCCTAATCTAAAACAGAAATTTGACTCTGAAATTAAAGCCAGGGTAAAAGCAAATTTCGAAATTGTAAATGACCTTTTATCATCTTATTTGCCAATTTTTTCTCTCTCAAAGGAAGAGATAGAAAACGAAATGCACCTTTGCCAAAAACTTGCAAATGTGTTGGTTTCGCTTTGCAAGGAATTTGACGAAAAATATTTTGCAGAGCTTTCTAAAAAAGGGCTTTTAACCTTTCAAATTAGTGAGCAGCTTGCCTTTAATTTGCTTTGCGAAAATGCTAAAGACGGTTTTGCATCAAGCGAGGTTTCTAAAGAAATTTCTAATTTTTATGATGAGGTTATGGTTGACGAGTATCAGGACGTAAATAACCTTCAAAATATGTTGTTTTATATTTTGTCAGATTATGGAAAAAAGCTGTTTGTTGTTGGCGATGCAAAACAAAGCATCTATGGCTTTAGAAACGCCAGTCCTGAGTTTTTTATTAGTAAAGCAAAAAATGCTGTGCCATATGACCAAGAGCTTGCAGGCGAAGTTCTAAAAAGAGTAGTGCTTTCTGCCAATTTTAGAAGCAGAAAGGGTATTTGCGATTTTGTTAACGGATTTTTCTCTCTTGCAATGTCAGAAAAATTCGGCGGAATGGTGTATGATGAGCTTGAAAAACTTAATCCCAAGGCGGATTTTTTGGGAACTGCCGAAGAGTGTGTAGAGTTTCGTTTTACAGAAAGCGCAGACCAGTCGCCTTTAGAGATTGCAAAATATATTTGCGAGTGCGTAAGCAGAAAAATGCTGGTACAGTCTAAGGATTCAAACGGTTTACCGGTTTTGCGACCTGTAACCTTTGGCGATTTTGCAGTTTTGTTTAGGACTTCAACTAAGTTTTCAAGCTACTATGAAGCATTTAACGAATATAACATACCCGTTTCTATTTCGGACGGGAACTTTTTTGAAGCCGCCGAAATTAAATGTATTACGGCTTTCCTTACGGCGATAAATTCACCAATGAATGATATTGCTATGCTTACTGTTTTGATGTCGCCTGTTTTTGGCTTTACCGCCGAAGAGATTGCCATTATAAAAAGCGCAGATAAAAAGTCAAGACTTTATAAGCTTTTAAAGGCAAAAAGCGGTAATGACAATCCAAAAATTCAGAGATTTTTAGAAATTTTCAATCTTTATAGACAAAAAGCCGCATGTCTTAAAACTGCCGACCTTATAAGTTTTATACTAGAACATAGCGACTTATTAAATTATTATTCCTCTTGTCCTTTTGGCGATAGAAGGGTAAGCAACCTGCTGTATTTTGAGGAGATAGCAGAGGCATTTTCGGGAGAGAATTTAGGTGATTTGTCAGAATTTTTATATCATATTAAGTTCTTAGCTGAAAAAGGCGAGATAAAACAAAGCACAATTTCACAGGAAAATAGTGTAAAATTTCTTACTATGCATAAATCCAAGGGATTGCAATTTCCCGTTGTTATTGTTGCCGAAGCGGCTTCTAATTTTAGTCTCAAAAGCACCCAAGACGACCTTGCCGTAGACGAAAAACTTGGACTTTCTTTCACCCGTTTGGATGAAGAAAACGCCATAAAATATATATCTACGCCAAAAAAGATAACAAATATGCATATCTTAAAAAAAGAAAGAGAGGAAGAGCTTCGCCTACTTTATGTTGTTATGACAAGGGCAGAAGAAAAACTAGTTTTCTTTTTACCTCATTCGGGAACTAAGAGTTCGCCATTATTTGTTGCAAAAGAAAAACTCGCTTGTTTTAGTGATAGTACAGGAATTTCTCCAATGGCTTTTTCTGAGTCAAAAAGCACAGCAGTTTGGATTTTAATGTACGCTCTTTTACTAAAGGGATTTGAGGGCATACGAGATGATTTAGGGGTTAGTCCAAATGTTATTCCCGATACTGTACGGCTTAGCGATGCAAAAGCAACCTATAGTTTTGATAGCGTTTTAGAGCCTGAAATTTTGGGCGAAACGGGTGAGGAAGAAAAGGCTTCGGAATTGCCGGTTGACTTTAATTTTAAAGAGGCGTTTGAGTACAAATATCCTTTCCAAAAGCTAAGGGAGATTGAGGCAAAAACCTCGGTATCTGCGCTTGTGAAGGAAAATAAAACTACCGAGTATTTCGGCGCCAGTAGACCTGCGTTTATGTCTAATAAGGAGCTTAGCCCCGCCGAAAAGGGAACGGCGCTTCATAAATTTTTACAATACGCCGATTTCAGACTCCTTAAAACCGACGCCTTAAAGGAGCTTGATAGACTAAGAGAGCTTGAATTTTTATCCTCGCTTGAAGCAAATGCAATAGATTTAAGCCAGATTACCGCTTTTACTAAAACCAATATTTTTGAAAGAATGGTTTCGTCAAATAAGGTTTTAAAAGAGCAAAGGTTTTTAATTTCGGTTCCGGCAGGGGAACTTCAAAAAGACCTTGAGGCAAAACTTTGTAATGAAGAAATAATTGTTCAGGGTGCAATTGACTGCATCTTTTTCGAAGAAAATAAGCCAATTTTAATTGATTTTAAAACCGACCGTGTTAGCGACGAAAAAGAGCTTTTGAACCGCTATTTTGAACAGCTTAAAATTTATAGTGTTGCTATAGAAAAAATGTTTGGTCATAAGGTAAAAGAGTGTTATATTTATTCATTACACCTTAACAAATGGATATTAGTTTCAGTATAACAAAAAACACGCTAAATCGTTCATCAAACGATTTAGCGTGTTTTGCATTGTTAAAAATCAAATAATAAATTATAAAGCTAAAATCTAATTTACTTAGATATATTTCAAACTTATATTAGTTTATTTTATACCATAAAGGTTTAATACATTTTCGCTTAGTATCATTTTGCGCTCTTTATCAGTTAAGGGGAGGGACATAAATCTCTCAAGCTCAATTTCGGGAGAAAAAATCGGGAAATCAGAACCAAATAAAACACGGTCTGCGCCATAGCGGCGTATTATTTCGGTAGCCCTTTCTACAGAAAGCTCATAAAGGCTTGAAGAACTATCAACATAAAAGTTTTTATAGTTTGTAAGCATTTCAACCGCATCATCCCAAACAGACCAACCGCCAAGGTGTGCGCCAATTATAGTAAGGTTTTTGTATATATCTAAAATTGGCACCAAACGGTTGGGATTCGAATAGTCAAAACGATAATCGCCCGTATGCATTAAAATCGGAATATTTTCTTTTTCGCACAGTTCATATATTTTAAGGCAACGGTAATCATCAATTTTGAATTTTTGGATATCCGGATGTAGCTTTACACCGTGAAGGCCCAGTTCTTTAATATGCTCTAAATCGCCTTTTATATCAAGGCTATCGGGGTGTAGAGTGCCAAGACCTATAAGTGTATCCTTATGAAGTAAAACCTCACTGGCAATAAATTCATTTATACTTTTAACTTGGTGAGGTGTAGTCGCGACCGATTGTACAACAAATCGGTCTATTCCTACATTTTGACCAATTTTTAGTAGAGACTCTACAGTTCCGTCACCGAGCGCTGTCATATTGTAAAACCTGCCGGTACTATCTACGGCAGGTTTTGCAATCTTTATTGGATAAATATGACAGTGAGAATCGATAACGGTAAATTTGTTATCTATCATATCGTTTTATACCTCTAGACCTAAACGTTTTGCTGCATCTTCGCGCATTTTGTATTTTAGAATTTTACCGGCGGCATTCATCGGGAAAGAATCAACAAACTCAATATACCTTGGAACCTTATGCCTAGCCATATGGTCGGCAATATATTGTTTCATTTCATCTTCAGTCATATTCTCGCCGTCTTTAAGTATTATACATGCCATAATTTCTTCGCCGTAGCGCTTGTCGGGTACGCCTATGACCTGAACGTCTTTAACCTTATCGCAGGTATAAATAAATTCTTCAATCTCTTTGGGATAAATATTTTCACCGCCACGAATTATCATATCCTTAAGTCTACCTGTTATATTATAATTGCCTTCGGGTGTGCGACAAGCAAGGTCGCCTGTATGAAGCCAACCGTCAGCATCAATGGCCTCAGCCGTAGCCTGAGGCATTTTGTAGTAGCCTTTCATAATATTATAACCGCGTGCAACAAATTCGCCATTTACACCGTCAGGGCAGTCTTTTCCTGTTTCGGGGTCAACAATTTTACATTCAACATTAGCAAAGGCGCTGCCAACTGTTTCGGTACGAACTGTGAGAGAATCATAGTAGCTGCTCATAGTACAACCCGGACTTGCCTCGGTTTGACCGTAAACTGATACTATTTCTTTCATATTCATAACTTCAGTTGCCTTTTTCATAAGGTCGGCAGGGCAGTTTGCACCCGCCATAATTCCTGTGCGGATATATGAAAAATCAGTTTTTGCAAAGTCCTCGTGTTGCATCATAGCGATAAACATAGTGGGAACGCCGTTAAAGGTTGTAATATGCTCATTATGAATGCAGCTAAGCGCCGGTTTTGGCGAAAAATAGGGAAGTGGATAGATTGTCGCACCATGTGTCATAGATGATGTCATAGAAAGAACCATACCAAAACAGTGGAACATAGGAACCTGAATCATCATACGGTCGGCAGTAGACAAATCCATATGGTCTCCAATATATTTACCATTATTTACAACGTTATAGTGTGTAAGCATAACGCCCTTTGGGAAGCCTGTTGTACCTGAGGTATACTGCATATTGCAAACATCATCTTTGTCAACTGCGGCGGCCATTCGGTAAACCTCTTGCAAAGGCACCTGTGGTGCGCGGTTTATAGCATCCTCCCATGTCATACAACCCTTTTGACTGTAACCAACAGTAATTACGTTGCGAAGGAAGGGGAGTCTACGGCTATGAAGCGGAGAGCCTACCTTCGTATTTTCAAGCTCGGGGCAAAGCTCGGCAATTATTTTGCCGTAGTGCGTGTCCTTAGAGCCTTCGGTCATAATAAGTGTATGGGTATCAGACTGTTTAAGCAAGTACTCAATTTCGTGAATTTTATAAGCAGTATTAACTGTAACCAAAACGGCACCGATTTTAACAGTTGCCCAAAATGCGATATACCACTGAGGTACGTTTGATGCCCAAACTGCAACGTGGGAACCTGCCTTTACACCCATTGAAATAAGGCTACGCGCAAAGGTGTCAACATCATCGCGAAACTCTGAGTAGGTACGTGTATAGTCAAGAGTAGTATATTTGAAGGCATATTGGTCAGGGAAACATTCAACCATAGTGTCAAGCACCTCAGAGAAGGTGAGGTCAATAAGCAAATCCTTTTTCCAAACAAATTTACCTGTACGACTTTTATTATAGTAAAATGTTCTCTCGTTACGAGATGTATCGCCAAACTGCTTCATATATCCCATAAACTGTGAAAAAATAATTTCAATATCGTCAAGCTCTTTACACCACAAGGGGTCCCAAACGAGAGAGATAAAACCATCATAGTTTACAGAACGAAGGGCGAGCATCATATCGCTAATAGGCAATTCGCCTTCACCTATAAGGCAAAAATTGGTGCCGTTTTCGGTTTTCTTTGCATCGTTAATATGCACGTGCTTAATGTAGGCGCCAAGATTTTTAATGATTTCATCTGCAGTTTCGCCGCCCTCAAGGTAGGCCGCCGAGAAGTTCCAAAGTGCAGCTAAGTTGTCGCATGCAAACTGGTCTAAAACCTCGCGCAATTTTGAGGTTTTAGAAAAAAGTCCGGAAGTTTCTATGAGCAACGTTATATTTTTTGAAGTAGCAACCGGCAAAGCCTTATTTACAAATGCAAAAACATTGTTATAAGCTTCGTCCGTATCGTTAGCGTTTTCAGCCTTTACGCGTATTGCAGGAATATTAAGGTTTGATGCAATATTTACACATTTTAAAAATTCCTCAATAGCGGCATCTGTTTTACCGTTTGCACCAATATCACACAAAACATCTATACATGGAATGTTAAGCTTTTTTTCATAAAGTCTGCGAGCGGTAGCGGCGGCCGTGTAATCGTGAAATGCACCTTCTTTATCGGTGAAAAGGCGGTTATTTACGTTATGGAGTTCAATTCCACCAAAACCGAGTTCTACTGCTATATTACAAAAATCGTCAAAAGAGCTGTCGTGCCAACCCTTTGTTGAAAAGGAAAATTTCATATTAGTTTGCCTCCTCGTAAACTATCTTGTTTACGGCATTTATATAGGCGCGTATACTTGCGCTGATAATGTCGGTAGAAATACCGGTTCCCGAATAAAGCTTGCCGTTGTTTCTAAGCTTTACGATAGCTGAACCCATAGCTTCTTTACCTTCGGTAACCGACTGAATTTGAAAATCGTCTAATTCATAGTGATGACCAATAATTTTTTCAACAGCTAAAAACGCCGCATCAATAGGACCGTCGCCAATACAAACACCCTGAATTTGTTCATCACCCTTTTCTATTGTTATTTGGGCAGAAGCGGGGATAATATTACCGGTGTTTATAACATAATTTACGAGAGTATAAGTTGCAGGAACCTGAAGAGCTACGGTTGCAATAATTGCTTCAAGTTCTTTAAAGCCAACATTCTTCTTAGCAGCAACGCGCAAAAATTCTTCATAAACCTTTGATTTATCCTCTTCAGAAAGGTCGTATCCAAGCTTTGACGCAGCTGTTGAAACTGCATTTATATCATCATTTTTGTCGAGGTGGATAGATGCGTCATCGGTGTTTTTAACTGTTGAAGAGATGTTTTGGGAATTGCTTGTTACCCAACGAATTTGCTTTACAATGCGGTGTAGTTCGGTTGTTTTAATGTTTGAATAAAAGCCGTAGTCGTTGCCGCAGTTTTTAATCATATCGGCAAAAATATCTGTAGGAACAATTTCGCCGTCAACTGCTACCGAAACAAACTCTGCTCCCATTTCAACTGCCATAATTGCCTGTGCGATTGCAAAGCCATTTTTATTGTCACATTTAACACCAACAGGCACAGAGCAATAATCGATGATGTTTTTAGCAAAGCTTGCGAAATCGTTAGGGAGCATATTTGCGGCGCTATCGCAAATTGTAACGCTTTTTGCACCGGCAGATATTGCGGTACTTATAGCTTTTTTAAGAAAATCTTCTTCTGCACGTGTAGCATCAATAGCACAAAAAACAACATTATCTATAACTGATTTTGCTTTAGCGATACAGCTTTCGATATGCGCTAAAATTTTATCGGGTTTTTTATGGCAAATATATTCCATACCAACAGGGGAGACGGGAAGCTCTATTCTTATTTGTGCCATTTTAGTGTTGCTTAGTGCAGCTATAGCTTGCTCAACACTTTCGCTTTTAACACCCGCGGCTACCGAAATAACACTGTTCTTCACAAAAGACGAAACCGTTTTGATAAGTAAAATGTCTTCTCTTGAGTTCGTAATTTCAGGAAATTCGATGATATCAACACTTAGATTTTCAAGCTGTCTTGCAATTTCAATCTTTTCCTTAAAACTAAAAGTATTGTTTTCGCGGCAAAGCGTTGCGTCTGCAATTTTGATTTGTTTCATAGTAAGCTCTCCTTTGGCCGATTAAGGCCCATACCGTGTTGGTCGGTAATTTAAAATAAAATAAAAAAGCCCTGAGGTAAAGAGTAATAACTCTACCTCAGGGACGAAATGCAAATTTCGCGGTACCACCCTGTTTGCCGTAAAATGCGGCCAACTCAGTCAAAGCTCCAACAAGCTTTGTGTTTTGTAACGGGACAAACCGTAGCAGCTTACTTGGGTTTCAGCCACTCTGCTCAGGAATGAGGCTTTCTTTTAATATTCTTACTGTCTTGCACCAAACGACAGCTCTCTGAAAAGAAGGGAAAAAAAGAAATAATTCCTTCAAAGCATTTAAAAATATTTGCAAATATTATATCATATTGGATTTTGTTTGTCAAGAGAAAAAATAATAAAAAAACTGCCATATTAAACGCTCACATTTAATATGGCAATTATGTTGTTTATAGCTCGTAAGTCCAACCGAAAGTATCGTCGATTTTTCCCCACTGAATTCCTGTTAGGGTATCGTAAAGCATTTGTGTTACTTCACCGATTTCGCCGTTATTTACAGCGTATTTGGTTCCCTTATAACAAAGCTCACCAATAGGAGAAATAACAGCAGCTGTACCGCAACCCCACGCCTCTTTAAGAGTGCCGTTTTCCATAGCGGCTGCGAGTTCGTCTATGCTAAGAAGACGCTCACTTACTTTATAACCCTTGCTACGTAAAACTTCAAGGCAAGATTTACGGGTAATACCGGGGAGAATTGAGCCCGAAAGCATAGGTGTTACAATTTCGTCGCCGATTTTGAACATTACGTTCATAGCGCCAACCTCTTCTATGTATTTGCGCTCAACGCCGTCAAGCCACAAAACCTGTGAGTAGCCTTTTTGTTCGGCACGTTCACCTGCGCGGTTACTTGCAGCGTAGTTACCACCGCATTTAGCATAACCTGTACCACCACGAACTGCACGAACATCTTCATCTTCAATCATAATTTTAACGGGGTTGATACCTTCTTTATAATAGCTACCAACAGGTGAAGCTATTATAACAAATGTTGCGTTATGAACTGCGTGAACGCCCAAGGTTTCGTCATTACCAAACATATAGGGACGAAGGTAAAGAGAAGTGCCATCAGCGGCAGGAGTCCAATCTTGTTCAACCTTAACAAACTCGGTAAGAACCTTTAAAGCCAAGTCCTCAGGAATTTGAGGAAGACAAAGTCTTTCGGCAGAAGAATTCATACGGCGAATATTTTCCATAGGTCTAAAAAGCTGAACCTTACCATCTTTACGGCGGTATGCCTTAAGGCCTTCAAAAATTTCAGAGCCGTAGTGAAGTACGGTAGAAGCGGGATGCAATGAAAGATTTGCAAAGGGAATGATACGTGCATCATACCAACCCTTTTCGCGTGAATAATCCATCATAAACATATAATCTGTAAAAAATTTACCGAAACCTAGTGTAGAACTGTCAGGTTTTTCTTTTAAAACGTCAGCTTTTACAAATTTAATATCCATTTGTATTTCCTCCTTAATTCTCTGAGCCTATTTTCATAGCTTTCATATTTATTTGAAGCATTTCGGCTTTTTTAGGCGGAATAACCTTTGAAAGCACTGTTTTGATTTCATCCTCGTTATATTCTTTCATAACAGATAGCAACTTGCCGAGAATAATCATATTAGCGAGAGACTGTTTGCCCATATCACTTGCAAGACTGGTTGCGGGGATATAATGAATGTCGATATCGGTGCGGTCCGACTTGGTTTCAATAAGACTTGAGTCGGCAATTACAATACCGCCTGCTTTAACGGTGGGCACGAATTTTTCAAAGGAAGGAAGATTCATAGCAATAAGCACGTCGGGCTCAGAAATAATAGGCGAGCCAACCTCTTCATCACTAACAATAACGCTACAGCTAGCGGTACCGCCACGCATTTCAGGGCCGTAAGAGGGAAGCCAACTAACGTTCTTATCTGCTAGAAGTCCCTTATAAGCTAAGAATTTACCGGTAAACAAAATACCTTGTCCGCCAAAGCCGGAAAGCAAAATTTGTGTAGTCATTATTTTGTTTCCTCCTTTGCACTGCGGTCTTTATAAACACCAAGGGGATAGTAGGGAAGCATGTTTTCCTCAAGCCATTTAAGAGCATTTTGAGGAGTCATACCCCAGTTTGTAGGACAGGTTGAAACAACTTCAACAAGTGAGAAGCCCTTGCCGTCAATTTGATTTTGGAAGGCCTTTTTAATAGCCTTTTTGGCCTTAACTATATTTTTAACGTTGCTAACTGTTACACGCTCTAAATACTCGGGACCCTCAAGTTCAGAAAGCATTTCGCAAACCTTAATGGGGAAACCGCAATGTGATGTATCACGGCCGTATGGCGAAGTTTGTGTAACCTGACCGGGAAGCGAAGTGGGAGCCATCTGTCCACCTGTCATACCGTAAATAGCGTTGTTAATAAATATGATTGTGATGTTTTCGTTTCGAGCCGCTGCGTGTACAGTTTCAGCCATACCGATAGAAGCCAAGTCGCCGTCGCCTTGATATGTGAAAACAACGTGATTTTCAGGGTCAGAACGTTTAACACCTGTTGCAACTGCAGGAGCACGGCCGTGAGCCGCTTCAATCATATCGCAGTTAAAATAGTTATAAGCAAAAACAGAACAACCAACAGGTGCAATACCAATGGTTTTGCCCTCAATACCGAGCTCGTCGATAACTTCGGCAACAAGTCGGTGAACAATGCCGTGGGTGCAACCTGGGCAGTAGTGCATAGGCACGTCGCTAAGGGCATGTGGTTTATCAAATACTACTGACATTATTTTGCACCTCCATTTGCTTTGTTAATTGCATCGAGAACCTGCTCGGGAGAAGGAATCATACCGCCTGTACGGTTGCAAAGGGTTACGGGAACCTTGCACTCACAAGCAAGACGAACGTCTTCAATCATTTGTCCCATAGAAAGCTCTACTGAAATAATCTCTTTTACCTTGTCAGCTGCCTTTTTAAAGGGAGCAACAGGGAAAGGCCATAATGTAATAGGACGGATAAGACCAACCTTAATGCCATTTTTTCTTGCCTCATTAATTGCGTTTTTAGCAACACGAGCGGCAATACCAAAAGCGGCAATACAAATCTCTGCATCGTCCATTAAATATTCTTCATACATAACTTCATTTTCTTCAACCACTTTATAACGGTCATAGCGCTCAAAGTTAAGGGCTTCAAGCTCGTCGGGGTTAAGGAAAAGGGAAGTAATTATGTTATGTTCGCGCTCAAGCTTTGTGCCAGTAGTAGCCCAAGGCTTATCTACTGTTTCTTTTTTCTCATAATCGAGAGAAACAGGCTCCATCATTTGACCCATTGTACCATCAGCTAAAATCATAGCGGGCATACGATACTTGTCGGCAAGGTCAAAACCTTTAACTGTCAGGTCAGCCATTTCTTGCACAGAAGAGGGGGCTAAAACTATCATTTTGAAGTCACCGTGTCCGCCGCCTTTTGTTGCTTGGAAATAGTCAGCTTGGCTAGGTTGGATACCGCCAAGACCCGGACCACCGCGTTGTACGTTAACGATAAGGGCGGGAAGGTCAGAACCTGCAAGATAGGAAAGTCCTTCACTTTTAAGCGAAATTCCCGGCGAAGAGGAAGATGTCATAACTCGTTTGCCGGTAGAAGCAACGCCGTAAACCATATTTATAGCAGCAACTTCACTTTCAGCCTGTAAGAAACATCCGCCAATTTTAGGCATTTTCTTTGCCATATATGCTGGAACCTCGGTCTGAGGTGTGATAGGATAGCCAAAATAATGCATACAGCCTGCTTTGATTGCGGCTTCAGCAATAGCTTCGTTACCCTTCATTAAAATTTTCTCTGCCATTTTTTTCACTTACCTTTCTACCTTGATGATGCAGTCGGGGCACATCATAGCACAAGCAGCGCAACCAACACAAGCAGCTTGGTCGGTAATTTCTGCAGGGTGATGACCCTTTTTGTTAATTTTGTCGTTGGCAAGTTTAATAAGACCCTTAGGGCATGCGTCAATACACAGTCCGCAGCCTTTACACTTGTCAGTTTTAAAGGTTAGTTTTGCCATTTTCATTACTCCTTTAATTATATGGGTTTTGCCTGAAGGGTAAGCGGTAAAAGATTATCGATTTTGTCTTTCAGTTCATCGTAAAGGTCAATTTTTACGGTGGTCATAACAATCGGTAAGCCTGAAACCTTTGAAACCTCTTCGGCATAATTTGTAGAATTTAAAACATTTTGCGCGGTGGTTTCTTCACCTATGTTTGAGTTGTTTACAAGCCCTGTGAATTTTAGTCCTGCAGCCGTTTCAATCTCTCGCATAACCTCAAGTGTAGACAAAGCGTCCGGGGTGAGGGGGCGGTAACCGTTTATAACCATAAGCATATCGAAATTATTTTCTGCTTTGATATCGGGTACCAAACGACCAAGGGCATAAGCGCCGCGGTCATCACCGCCAACATCAATAATGGCTGTAAGAGTTTTGTCAGCTGTAAGACGATACATATCGGCGGGAAGAGCGGGTATATCAACATTTGTGTTTGCATATTCCGAACAAATAAGCTCTATACCGCGATTTTTAAAGTCTAAAAGGCTATCCTTGGTACGAAAATAGGGATTAACAATATCAAGGTCGGCAACAACCAAATTATTATACTGCTTTTTAAGGAAAAATGCAAGGTTTACGGCAACATTTGTTTTGCCGCTACCATAATGTCCGCAAAGCAGTGTAAGTCGTTTAAAGTCTTTCATAAAATCACGCTTTCGGAAAAATAAGACTATAGTTTACTTCTTTGTATTTTGCCGCTAACAGTTTTAGGTAAGCTATCGCGGAAAACAACAATACGAGGATATTTATAGGGGGCAGTATGCTTTTTAACATATTCTTGGATTTCCTTTTTAAGGTCCTCAGTAGGCTCGGTACCGTTTACTAGGACAATACTTGCCTTAACAACCTGTCCGCGAACCTCGTCGGGAGCAGCAGAAACGCCACACTCTAAAACGTAGGGCAGCTCCATAATAACGTTTTCTATCTCGAACGGTCCAATACGATAGCCCGAAGATTTAATAACATCATCAACGCGGCCAACATACCAATAGAAACCATCTTCATCACGCCAAGCTGTATCGCCTGTGTGATAATACCCATCATACCAAACCTCATCGGTTTTTTCTTTATCCATATAATATCCGGTAAAGAGTCCGCAAGGTGCACCGTCTTTTACATTTACAACAATTTCACCAACCTCACCGTCAGGAACGTCGCGTCCGTCGGTATCAACAATATGTACGTCATAAATAGGCGCCGGTTTGCCCATTGAACCGATTTTGTGAGAAGCACCAATCATATTACCAATAATCATTGTGCTTTCTGTTTGACCAAAGCCTTCGATAATCTGTAGGCCTGTTGCTTTTTCAAATTGGCGGTAAACCTCGGGGTTGAGAGCCTCACCTGCTGTCGTCATATGCTTGACAGATGAGAAATCGTAATTTGAAATATCCTGCTTTATCATCATTCTGAGCATCGTGGGCGGTGCGCAGAACGATGTGATATGATGCTTTGCAAACATCGGTAAAATATCTGCTGCATCAAACCTGTCAAAGTCGTAAACGAAGGTTGCTGCCTCACAAAGCCACTGGCCGTAAAGCTTGCCCCACATTGACTTAGCCCAGCCCGTATCGGAAATTGTAAAATGAAGACCTTCGGGGTCAACATTGTGCCAATACTTTGCCGTATGGAAATGACCTAAAGCATATTTATAGTTGTGAGCTGCAATCTTCGGATAGCCTGTTGTGCCCGATGTGAAGAACATAAGCATAAGGTCGTCTCCGCCGGGAGCATTCTCGGCTCTTTCGTAGTGAGTGCTGTAAAGAACTCTTTCCTCGTCGAAGTTTCTCCAGCCTTCCCTTTCACCGTTGAC
>JAZSOH010000015.1:0-18801 GCA_045536815.1 Acutalibacteraceae bacterium
GCTTTGTGCTAGTTTTTGCAAGGCGACAGCCTTGCGGCAAACTCGCGCTTCTCCGCACGAAAAATTCGGCGGCAGAAACGCTTTGCCCTTACAAAAAGAGAAATTTTTGTTTCGCCTAAGCCGCGAAGCGCCGTTATCCTAACGGATTACAAGCGACAAGGCAACGGCAAACGGAAATTTACCTTTTGTAAGGTATGACAGGTTCAAGTCCTGTCACACTAAATCGAAGATAGTGCGTAAACTATGTTCTCATTATCGTTAAGCTTTTTTAGTATCTCTTTACCATTATATTCATTCTTCGCAGATATTGTTGCTTCAATTCCACAGTTCCCCGAAATTCCACTTCTGGGAGCTGTTGTTTGAGCGCTTCGGCCGTTCAACTCGCTTTCAATCATTTCAAGTATTTCATTAACCGATTCTACATTTTTAAGCTCAACGTATATGCGAAGCTTATGGCTCCTTCTTATAATTGTCTCGTCAAGCTTTGTTGCAATAGACATTGTAAGTCCAACCAAAAACGTTCCAATAAGTGCGCCCTCATAAAAGCCCATTCCTAATGCCAAGCCTATAGAAGCAGTCGCCCAAAGTCCTGCAGCAGTTGTAAGGCCGGTAACCTGAAAACGTCCTCTCGAAATTATTGTGCCTGCCCCCAAAAAACCTATGCCCGAAAGAACTTGCGCGCCAATACGGGTTGGGTCGGCAGAAAGTGAAAGAACCGAAACGCAGTAATGACCCAGAAGGGTCGCTATTGCCGAACCAACACAAACCAAAATATGTGTTCTAAGTCCCGCGGCACGACCATGTCGTTCACGTCCAAAGCCTATTAAACCGCCGCATACCACTGAAAGTACAAGACGCACCAAGACAGATATCAAAGAGAATTCTCTTAAATATGAATAAATTTGTAAAAAGATTTCCATAAAGCCCTCCAAAATATATATTTAAAAAATATTACTATGCTCTGCACAAATTTATTACCAAGCACTTCGCACTGTTATTGTAATTTGTTTATTATACCATAAATTATTTAAAAAGCAGATACAAAAAAGTATCTGCTTTTGATATTTTTGTACGCTTATTTATAATAATTACATTCTATTTCTTTACTTTTTGGTTTCGCTGAAGCCTCTAAAATACTCATCCATATCCTCTAATGTTATTGGGCTTTCAGAGGAATATTTTTGCTTTTTTCTTTTCTTGCCTTTTACCATTAACAAAATAACAAGAACTATCACTATAACAAAAAGCAAAACGACGGCCAATCCCAAATACATTTCAAGCTTTGTAAGCTCTTCAAGGCTTTCGGGGAAGGGTTTATCTCCCTCGCTTATTTCTACACCAAAATCAGGAGCACGTTGGATCTTAGTAGTAAGAGTGTCGAATCTATAAAAACCGCGTGTGCCGTTTGCGTAGCAATATATTACGTAAAAATCTTTTAAAATCTCATTTTCACTACAAAAAGCTGTTACACTTTCTCCGCCGAGGGTTACAGTGGCTTCATAATATCCCTTTGGCGCAACAAAGCCTTCGGGAAAAGCTTCTAGTATATACATTTCATTGTTTACCGTAATATAATTAAGCTTTACAAACTCATCGCGGTAATCTACGTATGTATAATAATCGGTGTATTTATCCTCATCGCGCGAAATTTTAAAGAGCTTGAGTGTTAAATCTTCGCTTTCAAAAACCTCTATCTCTTTATTATTATAGTAGGTTTTTCCCGCCTTAAACCCTGCAGGAACAGGTGTATCGTCAAGCGTTGGAACAATATGATGCATTTTTCCGTCTATAACAGTAACCAAAGGATTTAAAGCAACGCTTTCTTCAACTGTTGCGCGTTTAATTTTAATACTATAAGTTTTCTTTGTTCCATCCTCAGCCGTTACAATAACCTCACAAGGATTTTCGCCCACCTTTAACGAAACCTCACCAAGACCGCCAACCGAAGCCTTTCCGCTTTCGGCTTGTGCCGAGATTTTGACCTTTTCGAAACTGTTTTCAAGTGTTAAGGAATATTCGGTAACATCTTTAGAAAATTTTGGGGTAAGTGCCATACCGTTTACAGAAAGAGATAAAAGGTTGGCATTTGAAGATTTTTGGGTTACAACAGGCTTACTTGAAACCGGCTTTGAGCTTGTTTGGGGTGGAGTAACCGAGGTAACAGGCGCTTTGCTTTTTACAACAAGATTTGCAGAAGAGCCGACTGCCGACGTCATGGCAAGTGATTCACCAACGTATTTTGCAGAAAAAGCTATATTAGATGTTCCTTCAGCAATAACACTGAAAACAACGTTGTAGCTGATGGTTTTTTCACCCGCAAAGGAATCAACAAACCTAAGAGTTCCGCCACTTGCCGAAGAAGCGCCCGAAACGTATTTTAAAACGGAGGTATTAAAGGTCACTGTGCCGTCAACCGAATAAACAGCCTCGCCTGCATTAAGTTTAACAATTATGGTTACTTTGTCCCCCACTTTTGGAGAATTATCGCTAAATGCTACCGTTGTTGTGCCCGCCGCAAAGGCGTTTATCATAAAAGCAGAGCTGCAAAGCATAACAGTCAGTACAAAAACCAATAAACCTTTTAAAAACCTTCTCATTTCAATTCTCCTTTACTATTTTGTCGCTAGATTAGTTTAAATAATTAAAGCTTTATTATCCCTAAAATTGCCATTCTAACTGCCGCAAGGTCGATTATATCCACCTTGCCGTCACCATTTGCATCGCCGCCAAGCTTATCGTTTCCTTTTAGTTTTCTAAGGCCTAAAATATCAAGCCTTATTGCCGCAAGGTCAATTATATCTACCTTTTTATCACCATTAGCATCGCCCTTTTTAATCGTAACCGGTTTTGAAGATGTGTTGCTTGAAGAAGGCTTACTGCTTGTGGAGCTTTGCGGCTTACTACTGCTAGAACTTTCCTCGCTTGAAGATGAAGCATTACTCTGGTTACTACTAACATTACTGCTCTCAACCGACTGGTTCGGCTTACTTGTAACCAACGCATCGCCGGTATCTATAGTTATTTTACAAGCCTTTGAAGCCGCAACCTTTATTTTATAGTCATTATAATATTCGGTTTCCGACTTTACATAAAGAACAATTTCATTTATACCTTTTTTAAGGGCAAATTCCTTTTCACCCGCATACATAGCCGTTTTGGGTAAACTAACCTTTATTGTAGTGTTTTTAGTTACACTAAGCTCATAGCTTTGCGTATACTTAGAAAACTTTGGACTTAATCCTGAAACCGAAATATCCGTAAAGTAATAGTTATTAAGCTTTGAGGTCGCCTTGGGTTGAGACTGCGGTGCGCTTGGCATATTCTTATAAATTGGAATTCTAAAGGTAAGATAAGAATCTGCCTTATCTATATACTGGGCTCTAAGCTTAACCGAAGAAACCCTTGCATCATAAATGCTTTGAGCATACTGATGGGTAAAGGGCGAAGCATCTAAAACGTCAAAATCCTTGTAATAATATGTATCCTGCCCCGCCATAATATATCCCTTAGCATACTTTATGGCACCTCCGATAATTGAAAGCGAACGGGTTGTCCACCCCTGTTCTTTAGCATATTTAATGCCATTTCCAACAACGTCGGAGCCTGTTGCGTTGAAATTGAAAAAATTGTAATAACCGCTTTCTCCCGAAATCAAAGGACTGTTACCATTTGCGCCCTGCTCTAAAATAAGGGTTGAAGCTAAAACATAAGGATTAACGCCCGACTGCTTTGCCGCCTCCAATATAACCTTAATATACGAGCCGTCATATTTTGTATCTTTAGGGTCATTATACTTTTTTGCAAGATATGTGCCCTTTACAAACTCGGTTAAACCCTCTTCGATTTTTTTAAGTTCCTCGTTTGGAATATCTTCAAAATTAAAGCTATGCCTTGCAAACATAAAAATATCAGAAACCGAAAGGAAATTTCTAGGGTCCATATAATATGCAATAACCTCTTTAGAAGCATCGGTCCAGTTGCCGCTATATGTATACCAGTTCCCTGTTTCCCAGTTATAGTTTTCACGAAGTGCGCGCCACGACTTAGCGTCCGACATACTAACAAGCTTACGGTGGTCGAGCGTTTGGCCGTAAACTGCCTCGCTGAAATCAAGCTCTACATAGTCTGCAATAAAGCTCCAATTCGGGTACATTGAATGTAAAACCGTGAGTTTTTCTCTAAATTCTTCAGGGAAGGTTTTAAGCTGTGCGGCAAAATCGCCCTCGGGCTCGACAATGTTAACGATGCTAACATATTCGCTGTGAACATAGCCTGTTATACCCTCATATTTAATTTTATACCAGGTTACACCATCAACAACCACAAAGGAAATAGGGGTTGCATAATCGGTTGTAATTTCACCAAGCTTCTTACTCTCAGTAGAATAACTTTTTCTTATATTAACTGTACCGTGAACATAAAGTATTTTCTTCTCAACAGGTGTTTCGGTTATTTTTGCAGAAGTATCTTTAGCGGCACTGACACAAAGAGCCATATTGCCACTGTGAAAACAAAGTGTAACTATAAGAAGTAATACTAAAAAAGTATCTATAAATCTAACAAAATATTTAGACATATTATCTCCTTAAACTACAAATTTCTACAATTACATTATATATTTTTTTATCTCCCGTGTCAACAAAAACCAAAGCGGAGTTTATTGGTAATTTTCACCCGCAAAACAAACTATGCATAAACTGTACTGTAGGACTTCTCGTCCTAAAAGCATTTAAAAACTTAAGGAGGAACTGTTTTGGAAGAAAATTTCACAACCTTTGGTTTTGACAATATATCGCTCGGAGTTCAAAAATATCTAGACGATATTAACAGGCTTTCTAAAGCCTCCAAAACACCCAACGTAGATTACGGAAAAACGGCGCTTGATATGCTCCCCGTAGCAATGGCGTACGTTCCTATGCAAACCTTAGGGGATAAATACCCAAAAGATTTAGCCCTCAAAAATGGGACCCTTTTCCCCGAACTTGACAAGCCCTTTTTGGGCAGAAGGATTTAGGGGTGAGTTATTTGAACGAAAGAGAAATGCTTCTTAGAAAACTTTCGGGCGCAATGTTTGCTGCCTTCGAAATGCAACTTTTTTTAGACACTCACAAAAATAACAAAGAGGCTCTTAAAAGCTTTAAAGAGTATACTCTTGAAGCCGAAAAACTCAAATCCGAATATGAGAGAAATTTCGGGCCCCTCACCCCACAGGACACCTATGGAGATTTAACCTACCGTTGGGTAAATGCTCCATGGCCTTGGGAAACCGAAAAGGAGGCTAAAAAATAATGTGGCTATACCAAAAAAAGCTTCAATACCCCATCAATATTAAAACCCCTAACGCAAAGCTTGCTAAGGCGATAATCACCCAGTATGGCGGCCCCGATGGTGAGCTTGGTGCCAGTCTTAGATATTTAAGCCAACGTTTTTCTATGCCATACCCCGAGCTTAAGGGTCTATTAACCGACATCGGCACTGAGGAGCTGAATCATCTTGAGATGATAGGCTCAATAGTTTATCAGCTTACCCGCAACCTTACCATTGACGAGATAAAAAAAGATGGATTTGACGCATATTTTGTTGACCATACAACAGGTATCTACCCATCATCTGCCGCAGGTGTGCCTTTTACTGCCGCCTATATTCAGTCTAAAGGCGATACAATTACCGACCTTCACGAAGACTTGGCAGCAGAGCAAAAAGCCAGAACAACCTACGACAATATTTTGCGCCTTTGTGACGACCCCGACGTAAGAGATGCAATAAAATTCCTACGTCAACGCGAGGTTGTTCACTATCAGCGTTTCGGCGAGGGTCTGCGTCTTGCTCAAGATAAGCTAAACTCCAAAAACTTCTACGCTTTCAACCCCGCATTCGATAAGAAATAAAAATAAAAAGCAGATAGCAAAACTATCTGCTTTTTATTGCTTGACATTACAACTTAATATATAGTATACTATGTTCGGAGTCAAAATTGTAGATTGCGTTGGTACTTAAATCCCAATGAAATCCATCAATTTTGACTCGTTTTAATTCCCGTGTTGACGGCTTACATATAAAGGTGATGAGGTTTTTGAAAAGTGTCAACTTAAAAGAGAAAAAGTTTTCTTACAAATGGGTAGTAGCCGCCGTTTGTTTTCTTGTGCTTTTTATCGGTCTTGGCTTTTGTTCTACCGCAAAAACAGTTTATATTGAGCCAATAACTAAAGCCTTTAATTTCCCCAGAAGTGCATTTACGGTTAATGACAGTTTCAGGTACATAACCGTTACCTTTGTAACATTGTTTTTTGATATCTTGGTTAGAAAGCTTGGCACCAAAAAGCTTTTACTTTTAGGCATAGTTTGTTACATAATTTCCTCTTTAATATATACATTTGCCGGTTCTTTACCGCTTTTTTACCTCGCAGGTATTTTCTTAGGTCTTGGCGTTAGTTGGACATCTACAACAATGATAAGCGTAATTATTAACCGCTGGTTTACAAAAAATAAAGGTACTGTTTTAGGTGTAATATTTGCCTCAAACGCTTTAGGCTCTGCAGTTTGTATATACGTTACTACGCCTATCATTTATGAAAAAAGTAACCTTTTTGGCTACAAAAACGCTTATTTATTAACCGTTTTACTTTTGGTTTTACTTTTAATTGTTACTGCCATTTTTTATAAAGAAAAAAATATTTCAGGCTCACAGATTTTAAAGAAAGAAACATCAGAAAAATCTAACCCAAACGTTTGGCAAGGTTTTGATTATAAAGCGCTTTTAAAAATGCCCTCATTTTATATTATAAACATATCAGTTTTTCTAATAACCTTGTCGCAAATAGGCGTTGTTACGACGGCACATTTTATAGACATAGGCTTTGACCCTGCATTTGCTACAACAGTTACTGCAGTTTCAAATATAACCCTTGCATTATTTAAAATTTTAGTGGGTGTTTTTTATGATAAATTTGGAATTAAAATTACTCTTAACTGTTGTCTTATAAGTTCACTTTTGGGTAAGCTTTTGCTTTTTGTTATAACCCCCACTGACGGCGGTAAAGCCTTCGCAATTTTGTTTGGAGTTTTAAACTCACTAGGCATTACTATGGAGACGGTAATGCTACCTATTATGGCTCTGGCGCTTTTTGGAGAAATAAGCTTCAACAAAACTGTTGCTCTGCTTACCTCAATTTGCGCGGCAGGCTTTATTTTAGCCTCCCCTATTTTGAATATTCCATTCGACATTACAGGCAGCTACAAGCTTTCGTTTTTGTTTGTTTGTTTAGTGGCTACTTTTGTCCTTTTAGCAATGAACTTTGCTATGTCAGACCTTATTAAAAGAAAAACTGTTATGCAAAGTAAAAATTAGCCAAAGCATATAAACGCCGCTCGCAAAAGCAAGTAATTTTATAAAAAAACAGCACCGAACCAGTTCGGTGCTGTTTTTCTTTTAATTTAAATTAAAACGGATATGCGTCCTCATCACAAATAAGTGTTACATCGGGGTGGAACTGTAAAATTGATGCAGGAACCTGAGGGTCAACAGGACCCCAGAAGGTCTTCTTAAGGATTTCTTTTTTATCTGCACCCGTTACAACCATAACAATTTTCTTAGCCGCCATAATTGTACCGATACCCATTGTAAAGGCCGCTCTCGGAACCTCGTCAATAGAGTCAAAGAAACGTTTGTTAGCGTCAATAGTCATCTCGGTAAGTTTAACCTCGTGGGTCATTGCGGGGAAATAGGTGTCAGGCTCATTAAAGCCAATATGTCCGTCATGACCAATGCCAAGAAGCTGAAGGTCAACGCCGCCCCATTCTTCAATTTGTTCTTCATAAGCCTTACACATAGCGTCAACATCTTCAGCAAGACCTAAGGGAACTATTGTGTTTTCGGGCTTAATTGAAATATGGTCAAGCAAATTATCCTGCATAAATTTGCGGTAGCTTTGCTCATGTGTGGGGGCAAGACCCTTATATTCATCAAGGTTAGCAGAACGAACCTTGCTAAAATCTATTCTGCCGGCTTTTTCTCTTTCAATAAGCTCTTTATAAAGCGGAAGGGGTGTTGAACCTGTGGCAAGACCGATTACACAAGCGGGTTTTGCCATAATTTCTGCCTCGAACAAATCTGCCGCAAGGCTACCAACCTCTTCTTTTGTTTTTGCAACATAAATTTTTGGATGTAACACTGTAATTTCTCCTTTGCTAATTAAAAACTATTGTTTCCCCTATTTCGGGTATATGAATATTTCGTTCGTTTCGTATATTATTTTCTACCGTTTCCCAAATAATTTTACCATCGCCCTCTTTACTCGGCATATGCAGTAAGACTATTTCTTTTGCACCTGAATTTTTGGTGAGGCGAAAAGCAGACTCGGTAGCAAAATATGTAAACGGAACAAACAAAACATCAGGCTTTTCAAACGCCGCCATACTTTTTAGTGTAACGGGCGAAGCATCACCCATAAACCAAATTCTTTTACTGCCTGATATTACAAAGCTAAAATGCTTTATATCAAACATACCAATATGGCGAGTTAAAACCGACTCAATTTTAACTTTACCAAAAACCGCTTCATTCTCCCCTCTTGGATAAACAAGCATTTTGGGATATTTTTCGCTAAAAAGCACGGCAAATTCTTTATCAAAATGGTCGGTATGGGTATGGGTAAACGCCACAATATCGGGAAGATTTTCTAAAATTTCTCTTCGCAAAGTTTCGGGCGTTTTAAAATAAGGTTTAATTTCTCCGCAAATGCCGTCTAAAAGCAGTGACGTATTGTCTAGCTTTATTAACACACCGGCATTTGCGGTTCTTTTAATTTCCACCTTAATTATACACCATATTTTGCGCGTCTGCAAGTCTCAGTTTCGGTACAACCGTTCTCAGCGGTATGGCCCGGAAGAGGAACAAGTTTTTCGTGGATAGCATCTAAAATCCAACCTGCCTGTGGGAAGAAGAATTCATCAAACTCGAAAGGAGGTGTTATCCAGTTACGAGCGCCTACAACTACAGGCGGTGCATCAAGATCGTCAAAGCAAAGCTCGGTAATATTCTTAGCAACATCATTTAGGAACGAACCACGAGCACAAGCATCGGAAACGAGAACAACTCTACCTGTCTTTTTAACCGACTCAATAATCTTAGTGTAGTCAAGCGGAACTAAAGAATGAAGGTTGATAACCTCGGCTTCCATACCGTATTTTTCGCTAAGAGTTTTAGCGGCATCCATAGCACGATAAAGTGCGGCGCCGATTGTAAGAATTGTTACATCTTTACCGTCGCGAACCTTATTAACATCACCAAATTCAATTTCATAACGCTCAGCCGGTACGCCACCCTCGTGGAACTGTTCGCCAACGTCATAAATTCTCTGACTTTCAAAGAAAACAACGGGGTCGGTACCCTTAAGGGCGGTTTCCATAAGACCTTTAGCCTCCCAAGGTGTTGCAGGGAAGCAAACTTTAAGACCCGGAATATGAGCGCAAAGTGCGGTCCAGTCCTGAGAGTGCTGTGCGCCGTACTTAGAGCCAACCGACACACGAAGAACAACCGGCATCTTTAAAATACCTGCAGACATAGCCTGCCATTTGGACATTTGGTTAAAGATTTCGTCACCTGCACAACCGATAAAGTCAGCGTACATAAGTTCAATAAGAGCGCGACCACCCGACAAAGCGTAACCAACCGCCGAGCCAACAATAGCGGCCTCAGCAATAGGAGAATCAAACAAACGACAATGTGGGAATGCGTCCATCATTCCGCGATAGATAGCGAATGCGCCGCCCCAATAACGAACGTCTTCACCATATGTAATAAGGGTTGGGTCTTCATAGAAGCGGTCAAAAATAACCTCAGAAATAGCATCACGAAGATTAAAGAGCTTCATTTTAGAAACGGGTTTACCATCAACAATCGGGCAACGTTCCTTCTCTTTAAGCTTTTTATAAGCAGGAACCTCTTCCTTAGGCATATTAACCTCAGGCTCACGGTCGTCAAACTTTTCTACCTTCTCGTTAGAGAACATAAGACGTTCAACAACTGCAGGGTCTGCTTTGAAGTCAACATAAGGGCTAATAGCGGGGTCTGAGGCCGCTTTGCAAATCATTGTCATACGCTCAGCAGTCTTAGCGATAATCTCTTCAAGCTTATCATCGGTTGTAACACCTGCATCAACAAGGCCCTTACGATATGTAACCATTGGGTCCATCTCTTTCCAAGCTTCCATCTCTTCTTTAGAGCGGTAAGCGTTCTGGTCAGAGGTAGAATGACCTGAGAAGCGGTAAGTAATTGTATCAAGTAAAACAGGACCTTCGCCCTTACGGAGAATTTCAAGCTTACGCTCCATAGCGTCGATAACTGCCAAAGGATTAAAGCCGTCAATACGCTCGGCATAGAACTGGTTGGGGCTAACACCCGAGCCGATACGAGCAAGCATATCGTAACCCATTGTTTCTCCCCTTGTTTGACCACCCATACCGTAGGAGTTATTAAATACGTTATAAAGAATTGGCATACCGCCGTTATGACTTTCCCAAAGGGTATGGAACTGGTCCATAGCGGCAAAGTTCATTGCCTCCCAAACGGGACCGCGAGCCATAGAGCCGTCACCGGAGTTACAAACAACAATACCTTGTTTATTGTTAACCTTTTTAAATAATGCCGCACCGGTAGCGATAGCTGCAGAGCCACCAACAATAGCGTTATTAGGATAAATACCAAAAGGAAGGAAGAAGGCGTGCATTGAGCCACCCATACCTTTATGGAAACCTGTATCACGAGCAAAAATCTCAGAAAGGGTTCCGTAAAGAATAAAGCGAGTAGCGAGTTCCTTTACATCGTCTACGGGGCCAAGCTTTTCAGTCGCTCTAAGCGCAGAACCACCAAGGAAGTTTTCCATAATGGTCATAAGGTCTTGCTCGCTCATTTTATTGATACAAGAAAGAGCTTTAGCTAAAATCTCCGAGTGGCTACGATGTGAGCCGAAAGTAAAGTCGTTTTGGTCGAGCAAATATGCCTGACCAACACAAGCCGCCTCTTGACCGATAGAAAGGTGAGCGGGGCCTGGATATGTAGTTTCGATACCGTTATAAACACCCTGTGTTTTAATGAGGTTAAGCATCGACTCAAACTCACGAAGAACAGTAATGTCGTGGTAAATACCAACCAAAGCATCGTCGCCATATTTTTTGCGCTCATCTTTAATTGTTTTGTTATAAGTATTAACAGGTATATCGTCGAAGGTGATTTTACCTGCTTTTCTTGTTTCAATAGGGTCTACATACAAACTTTTAGGCATTTTTATTTTCCTCCTTAAGCTTCATTAAATATGAAAAATTGCTTCACGAATTATTTCCGCAACAGTCGGGTGCGGGAAAACGAGCTTTTGTAAGCGGTTGGGTGTAAGTTCGGTATCAACCATCATTGTAGCTGTCATAATAATTTCCGAAGCGTAAGAGCCAACCATGTGACAACCTACCAAACGATTACGGTCGGTATCAACAACAATTTTGATAAAACCTTTACCGCCGTTTGTTTCGGCAAGATATCGACCTGCATAAGACATTGGAAGTTTAACTTCCTTAACCTTCATACCCTTTTCCTCGGCCTGTTCCTTGCTAAGACCTACACTTGCAACCTCGGGGTCGGTATAAATAACCGAAGGAATTACGTCGTAACGCATTTCATCATTCTTGCCAAGCATATGATTAACGGCAACCTCAGCCTCTCTATAGGCTGTATGCGCAAGCATAAGTTTTCCATTACAGTCGCCAATAGCGTAAACGCCCGATACATTTGTGCAAAGATGGCGGTCGGTTTTAACTGCCGCTCTATCCATCTCAATTTGAAGTGTTTCAAGGCCAATATCTGCAGTGGAGGGCTTTCTACCCGCCGAAAGAAGTACCTTATCACAAAATAGTTCCTTCTTCTCGCCGTTTTCTTCATAAATAACGCTTTTTTCTTTAACCTCAAGCACTTTAGAAGAAAGTTTAAATTCCATACCGCGTTTTGTAAATGCGTCGGTAAGAACCTTACAAATTTCAGGGTCGGTAGCGCCGGCAATTTTAGGCATCATCTCAATTACTGTTACCTTTGTACCAACACTTGCAAAATAATAAGCCATTTCAAGACCAATTACTCCGCCACCGATAACAACAAGATTTTGAGGCAAGGTTTTTTCATCTAAAACCTCGCGATTAGTAACAACAAAACCGCTTTCTATTCCCTCTTTAAGTCCTGGTACGGGAGGAACTACAGTTTCAGAGCCAGTAGCAATTACAAGCTTTTTACCTTCATATTTTTCTCCCGCTGCCTCAACAACAAAGCCGTTTTGACCTCTACCAACGATTTTAGCGCTTTCGCTAATAACAGTTACCTTATTAGCCTTCATAGTAGCGCCTACACCTGCGACAAGGGTTTTAACAACACTATTCTTGCGGTCAATAACTTTTGCATGGTCATATTTTACATTTTCTGCAGTCACGCCAAAAGCTTCGCTTTCTTTTGCGTGACGGTACATTTTAGAAGAATTAAGTAGTGTTTTGGTGGGGATACAGCCTTCATTAAGACAGGTTCCGCCAAGCGCTTTTTTCTCAAAAACTGCGGCCTTCATTCCGCCTTGAGCCGCGCGCTCGGCACAAAGATATCCACCGGGGCCACCGCCCAAAACTAGTACATCAAAAAGTTCCATATTACCCCTCCTATTTAACTAACAAAGCAGTGAAATTCTCAAGAGTTTCACCGAGCTCTTTTAGGAAGCGGGAAGCAGGACTACCATCAATAGCGCGATGGTCGTATGTAAGGCTAAGGCCCATAGCGGGATAAAGCTCAATACCCGCATCACCCTTACGCACCCTGTCAACCGCTTTACAAACACCCAAAATACCGGTTTGAGGAGGATTGATTACTGGTGTAAAGGTTTCAATACCAAGACTTCCAAGGTTAGATACGGTAAAAGAGCCGCCTGTTAGCTTGTCAGGGCTAATGTTACCCTCACGGCACTGGGCCGCAAGTTCTTTAACCTCTTTAGAAATTTCGAGCAGGCTCTTCTCGTCAGCGTGGAAGATGGTGGGAACCATAAGTCCTCTAGGTGTATCAACCGCAACGCCTAAGTTAACGTGGCTGAAAAGTCTTATACTGCTATCATCTAACATATGAGCGTTAAGGTCTGGGAATTTAAGGAGTGTGCGGGATACTGCAAACAAAACGATATCGCCAAGTGTAATTCCTGCATACTCGCCACCCATGGCCTTAAGTTGTTTTCTAAGTGATAAAATAACCGAAGCATCAAAGGTAGAGTTATGGGTAAGCTGAGCCATAGTAGAAAGTGATGTATGCATCGACTTGCTAATTGCTCTACGGATACCACTAAACTTAACGTCTTTATACTCTTCTTTTGTTTCGGTAGCTACTGTGGATACTGAAACAGCAGGATTTTCCATAATAGCCCTTACGTCTCTTTCAATTATTCTGCCGTTAGGGCCTGTAGGTGTTGCGGTAGTAGCATCAACGCCTGCACGTTCGGCGAGTTTTTTCGCCCTTGGAGAAATGGCAGATTTGTTACCATCTACTGCAGTAGAAACAACTGTAACCGAAGCAGCCGCTACTTCCTTCTTTTCTTCTTTAATTTCTACTGGTGCTACCTCTGGTGCAACCTCATTCGCTGCACCATCAGGGCGAAGTGCAGAACAGTCTTCACCCTTAGTTCCAACTGCGCACACGTTAACAAGGCATGGAACCTCATCACCTTCACCAAAGAAGATTTCAAGCAAGGTGCCTTCTGCTGTCGACTCACATTCAAAGCTTGCCTTATCGGTTTCGTAGGTAAAAAGAATATCCCCAATCTTTACCTCGTCGCCGACCTTCTTTTCCCAAGTACCGATAATACAGCTTTCAACCGTGATACCGGCCTTTGGCATAATTACTGCGTTTGCCAAAATTAACCCTCCTTAAATTTTCAGGCAATTCAAACCTGTTATCTACTAAATTCGCACATCAAAATATAATAGTACACAACTAATATGATACAATTACTCGGTTACCAAAATATTATCATATGCTTATTATAATATTAATAAAGTATTATCTTTATATTATCTTATAATACATTTTACTACTTTTTAAGGAATTGTCAATGAGTTTTAAATAAAAAATATAGTTTTAAAAATAAAAAATTGACTCTTTTGGCATTTTGCTTTATAATTACCATAAGCAAAGCACTTTTAAAGAATCAACTGTAGAGCGAAGGTGATATTGTGATTTGTTCTTTAGAAATATTTAAAAGTATAAGTTTTAACCCCTTTGAAAATTTGGCAAACGAAAAATATTTGTTCGACTCTTTACCGAAAGATACTCTTAGAATTTTTTTATGGCAAAACGAAAATACTGTTGTTATTGGTAAAAATCAAAATCCTTGGGTGGAATGTAACTGTGAGCTACTAAAAAAAGACGGTGGGTTTGTTGCGCGAAGGCTTTCGGGTGGCGGCGCAGTATTTCACGACCTAGGTAACCTTAACTTTACATTTATTTGCCAAAAGGAAGACTTTGATACTCGAAAAAATCTTGAGATTATTAAGCTCGCATTGAAAGAATTTAATATTTCTGCCGAAATTTCGGGCAGAAATGATATACTTGCAAACGGCAAAAAGTTTTCTGGCAACGCTTTTTATCACACTAAAGACAAGTCCCTTCATCACGGCACAATTCTAATTAAAACAAGCGCCGAAAAACTTGAGAAATACCTAACTCCTAAAAAAGAAAAACTAGTGGCAAAAGGGGTAAAATCGGTTGAGTCAAGGGTTATAAACCTAAATGAGATAAGCCCAAATTTAACACCCCAAAAAACAGCAAAAAACATAATTGCCGCCGCCGAAGAAATATATAAAATAACCGCTAAAGAGCTGCCCTTGCCAAACGAATCTCTCACAAAAAAAGACAAAGAGCTTTTTAGTAGTTGGGAGCATATTTTTGGCCGCACTCCCCCATTTTCAATAAAACTTAATAAGCGCTTTTTATGGGGAGATATCGAGCTTAATATAAATCTTTCGAAAGGCAAAATTTCCGAAATCAAGGTGTTTACCGACTCTTTAGACCACACCCTCTCAGAGAAAATCGAAGCCGCTCTTTTAGGTGCAAATTACGAAACAAGTGATATCCAAAACAAATTAAAAGATGTTCTCACCCCCGAAATTCTAAAGGATATTTTAACACTTATAAAAAATCCCTGACGAACAAGTCAGGGATTCTCTTTATCATAAACTTCTAATTTTTTTACATTCTTATTTTCTTTTTCTGCGTATTTAAAAGTTTTATAAGCACCGCCAACTTTTCTTTCTAAATAAAAAACTATCAAATCGCTGCGGTCAACCATTTTATAATTTCTGTTTAAAACTAGCGCCTTGTAATGCGTCCTTTCTAGTGATTCAAATATCTCTACATTATCATAATACTCTTCAAAAGACTTCAAATTATTGCGGTAAACTGCCGTTTCATAAGGTAAAACTAATGTATGGCAAACATTACCACTATCATAAATCTTTTTTAGTCTCCTGATAGTTTGAGAAACAAGTATATCGAATTCCCCATTATTCCCAACCAAAAATTCTACATATTCTTTTCCTGATATAATATTAGTTATTATATTTTCAAGTTGACTTTCTAATAGTGATAAATTTTCAATTTGTCTATGACCAAAAAAGCTAACTGTATAAATATCTAACATAAAACCACCTACTGTTCCTTGCACCTTAAAACAACCAAAATTCTCATATAATTATACTTTTGCTTTAAATATTAGTCAAGTGCTTTTTATTGAGTGCAGTATAAATTATTTATAAAAAGTATACTAATATATGAGGTTGGTGATTTTTTATGAGTAAGCAAATTGATTTTAAAAATCGAGATAGATTCATTCAATTAGGTATAGCTATTGCCGCATTGCGAAAAATGCGTGGTATGTCTCAAGAAGCACTTGCCGAAAAAGCAAATGTAAGTCGCTCACACATTAGCGCCATTGAAGCACCCGGCCTAGTACGACCGTTTTCTTTAGATGTATTTTTTAATATTGCTGATGCATTAGAAATTGACCCGGCTGATTTGATAAATGCGACTGTATTTCCCGACAAAATTCTTAAAAATGGAAAATAAAAAATCCCTGATTCATCTGAATCAGGGATTTTAATTCTATTTATTTTCCTTACCAAAACGAATAAGGCCTATTATGGACGAAATAATTACTATCGCCTCGTAAACGGCGCCGCCTACCGACAAAACAAATATATCGTAAAGAAGGACTAGCGGTGAAGAAATTAGTATGCTTTTTCTTATATTGTTAGGATTTGAAAATGACATTGAATAAGAATTAACCATAAGTCCCACAACCGATAGAACAAAATACCAAGGCTCGCCCGCTATGATACTTGTTATAGCGCCGCCCGCACCCATAATAACCGCAAATAAAATAGCAATCCATCGGCTTGTTTTGCCGTTTTTACCTGTTATGTAAAAAACGTAGTTTCGGGCAATACCTATAATATTCATAGCCATACCCGCCCAAGCGCCTAAGCAAAAATAATGAAGGGTGAAGCAAACGGTTGTGCATATATGAATTATTAAAAGTCTTTCTCTTGTTTTTACCTGAAAATTTATAAACCCCAAAATAACAGCGACTACACCTAGCGCCTGTCCTATATAAAAAGCTGTTTCTCCCATAAATACTCCTTAATTTTTTATTCCGCGTCGGTAGTTGCGGGCAATTTTTTAAATCGCAATATTTGTTTTTCGTAAAGTCCGCCTTTACCTGAAAGCACAAATGTTATAACACACATTAAAACGAACAATGAAAAGTTTTTGCTACCAAACATTTCTATACTTAAAACTATAGAGGCAATAGGACTATTGGTAACCGAACAAAACAGTCCCACAAGGCCTAGCGCCGCCGAGACAGATATATCAAGCCCTAAAACCGAGCCCATTACAGCGCCGAAGGTTGCACCAATGCAAAATATCGGAACAATCTCGCCACCCTTAAAGCCCGCCGCTAATGTAATGGCAGTAAACACTATTTTAAGAACAAAAAAGTACCACTTTGCGTTGCCGTTTATGGCATCTAATGCCATTTCCATACCCGCGCCGCTGAATCTTCCTGTTCTAAGAACAAGGGTTAGCAACACAATAAAAGCACCGCCAAGACTTATTCTAAGCCAAGGGTTTTTAAGATATTTCTTAGCTAAATGCTCGGCAGAGTGAAAAACATAACAAACTGCTATGCCGAGCAGTGCCACCAAAATAGAAAGTAAAATATATCGCCAACTATTTGATAATTTAAAATCTACCGAATATTTTTGAATGGCAATTTCAGGGTGCAGACCACAAAAAGCCGCAACCTTACTAGCCACAAAAGCCGACAAAAAGCAGGGCATTAAAGCGGGTGAAAAGACTGTACCTACCGCCTCAAATTCCATCACAAACAAACACGCAGTTATGGGGGTACCGAAAAGTGCCGCAAAAACGGCGCTCATTCCGCTCATAATCAAAACTGTTTGTTCTTCTTTTTTAAGGCGAAGCGCTCTGCCCAAAGCCGAAGCGGCCGAGCCGCCCATTTGAAGCGCGGCCCCCTCTCTACCTGCCGAACCACCTAGCAAATGGGTAATCGCAGTAGAGATATAAATAGCGGGCGCAATTAGAAAACTCGCCTTTTTACCGCTTGTTACCGAATCTATAATATCATTCGTGCCGTGATTTTCTTTAAGCCCGAAAATATAGTAAATTAAAACTGTGGCAAGACCGCCTAATGGCAGTAAAAATATAAGCCAAGAAGCACCCTCTCTAAGACCTGTAACAAAGCTTAAGGTGTAGGAAAATGCTGTGCCAATAAGTCCACCGACAATACCAACAAAAACACTTAGAAAAACCCATTTTACAAATAAAACGGGCTGCTTTATTAGTTTTTGAAACTTACTTGAAACAAGCATTTTAAAACTTCCTTTACCTTTAAGGCTTAGTTTTTATACTGCCTTAAATTTAACTAGATATCCATATCAAAAATCGTTGCTTTCATATCCAAAAAACACCCTCAACAACGAGTATAACACATTTAAATCGCCGGTGCAATAATTTAATCGAAATAAAAACACAAAAAATCCCGCCAACTATACGACGGGATTTTTTAGTTTAGGTTTAGAGAAAATCTCTCATTTGTACCGAAAGCTTTTCCTCTAGTTTTATTAGCTTTTTGCAAATATCCTTTGACTGTTCGTCGGCCGCCGCATATTCATTAAGATACTTACTTAACGACTTGACACCCATATTACAACCGTCGGTTATAAGGTCGGCTATGGTGCGGTCAGACTCGTTCATAGAAAGCTTCACATTTGTTTTTACCCAGGACATACCCTTAGCGATAGGGTTTGGCTCTTTTCCGTCATCCTTGTATTTATCCAAAAGTTCCTGAAGTTTCGTATCCAAACCATCGTGCTCGTCCCTACAGTCCTTAAGGTATTTTTTTAGGCTATCGGCTTTAACATACCCTAAAACGTCATCAATAGCCGAAATACCCATTTTTATCCCTGCGTCACATTCTCTAAGCAGTTTTATAGTATCTTGTTCTATCATAACTATTACCTCCTAAAAATAGTATCGACAACAAGATAAAAATTATGATTAGAATTTGAGAATATGCTTAGTGTGACAGGACTTGAACCTGTCATACCTTACAAAAGGTAAATTCCTGTTTGCCGTTGCCTTGTCGCTTGTAATCCGTTAGGATAACGGCGCTTCGCGGCTTAGGCGAAACAAAAATTTCTCTTTTTGTAAGGGCA
>JAZSOH010000013.1:0-94225 GCA_045536815.1 Acutalibacteraceae bacterium
TGGAAAATGCTTGGTATGTTGTTAAAATGGCAGAAGAAAAAAGTATTACCATAAAACAAGAAAAAGATTTATCTTTAAAGCAAATATCGCATCTTTAAACTACAAAGCAGTCAATTTAATGAAAATCAGGTTTTTAGACCGGTTCCATTTTGAGTGTCGGTCCCAAAAAGAAAGACACGACGAAAATCGTGTCTTTCTTTTTGTGTTTGTGTCCGCAAGGACACAACATCGTTTGCGAGTTCACTCGCAACATCATTTGACCTTTAGGTCAACATCATTCCGCTTTAGCGGACACAAAACGAGGTTGTGCTTCGCACAAATGATGTGATGCTCCGCATCAATGATGTGGGCCTACGCCCAACGATGTTGCACTTTGTGCAAACGGACTTGCAACTCCACTGCTTTTATCTATTCATATTAGGATTATCTGTTCTTTCTAAAAGATAATCTACAGAAATATTAAAATAATCTGCAATTTGTATTAGTTCGTTTATTCCCGGTTCTCGTTCGCCAGTTTCATATCGACTGATAGTATTTTGATTTGTATTTAAGTCAATAGCCATTTTTAATTGTGAAATTCCTTTTGATTTTCTAATTTCTTTTAATCTCATATAATCACCTCTTGACTTTATTATCCCATTTTGGTATACTAAAAATATCCCAATTTGGTATATTGAAAAGAGGAAAGAAAAATGTCAAATAAACTAATTTCACTATTGCTTGCTACTTGTATGCTTTTCTGTTTGTCTACGTGTGGGACAACAGAAACAAGCAGTAATGTAAACAATACCCAATCCGAATCTCAAACAGATACAACTCAAAATACCAAAGAAAACATACAAACAGAATCGAATATTAGTTCGGCAAACAAGGAAAGCATTAGTGGCTATGAAATCGAGTATGCTTCACCATATTCAGAAGGGTTAATGTTTTTAAAATTGATAGGCAATGATGCGGATGTCTATTGTGTTGACAAAAATGGCGAAGTTGCTTTTAAATTAGATGATACTATTGTCAACATTAAATCATCGCAATTTATGTGTGAATATGCTTTTGTATCGGCAACTGATACATCAGGAAATTACCATACAGTTTTATGCGATAAAAAAGGAAAATTAACATACCCTTCTGATATTGGAGTAACCGAATTTTATGGACCAGATGAGATTTTAAATGCAGGTTATATATTAGCAGTAAAGGTGGAAGCAAACTACAATTATACTAAAAAACAACTTGGTGTGCTTAATACGAAACTGGAATGGAAAATTCCTTTAAGCGAAGAGTTATATACACAGTTTGAAGACACGCTAACAGATGCGTATGACGAAAACTTTATTGTGGATAATATTTTTTATTCCGTCAAACTTTCTAAATCATTGAATCTTGAGACTGGTGAGGTATGCTCTGTTGATTTAAAACAAGTGACACCATCTTCGGAATGGGGTGTTCCCAAAAATTGCGAGGCATACTATAGAGTAAAGTCTAATATGGTTGTTCCGGAAGATGGTATGTACATTGATTTGCGCGGAAAAAACATCATTGTTGCTTCGAAGTTTGTAAACGGAAAAGCCGGAGTTCTTTATCATAACAAAGAGGCAGAAAAACATTTTGTTGGAATGATAGATGAAAAGGGAACAAATCAATTTGAACCCTCTGAAATAATGTACGCTCCGCTTATGTTTGATGTTGTTACAGATGGGAAGTACTTGATTTCAATTGAGAAAAATACTGTTGTCAGTAGAGATCAAAAAGGAAATAAAATTGGCGAATTTTCAATAAATTCTCTTAGAAATGCAGAGGTTGAAATAAGTAATGGAGTTGTAACAGTTAGCGGAAAAATGGATAATAAAAACATTACGTTTTGTTTGGATTCACAGTTGAACAAATTATTTTAAAATTACAAAAAACACAGGGGCTCTTATTATATGCTAAAAAAAGCAAAAATTTTCAAAAAATAGTCAAGGCAAGAATAACCATCATACTTTCGGCAATTGTTGTGCTTAAAAACAAAGTTTTCAACTGCATTTCCTTTAGTATGATTTTGGGTGTGTCGGTATAATTTTTGTCATACCATCAAAAATAGAGTTATCTCGTAATTTCGGGACAACATATATTAAAAACTCCAAGCCGTCGGCTTGGAGTTTTTTAACTATCTTTTAAGCTAGTTTTATAGTTATTCGGCACACGTGCAGTTTGCTACGCATTTAACATAACAGGCAACGCTTGTTATAGTGAGGGCAAGCCCACCGAAAACAACACCAACAACAATGGCCCTTATAACGCTTGTCGCTGCAAGTGTGGTAACAAGTAAAACCACGCTACTTAAAACGCTTAACAAAACGCCTATAAGCACAAGCGAGATTGCAGGGCAGAGACAAGCTTTTCTTGTTCCGCCGAAAGTAATAGATGTTAAAAGTAAAAGCGCAAGAAAGCCAAGCGCAACACCAAAAGCCACCCATAAAAATATGGTAGTAACTGTAATTGTTGCTATATAGCTTAAAATTGCGGTTGTAATACCGATTATTATGCTTGCGGTAATTGCAAGAAGTGTGCAGTCAACCCTTGTTCTGCAGTTACAGTTAGTCATAAAATTCACCCCACTAATATTATATGAATGAAGTTGTACAAGGGTGAAGAACGAAAACTGTGGCGAGAGGGTGTAGGATTTTAATTTTGTGTTGCAGAGGCTTTTATTTTATGATATAATTCAATATGATAGGGTAAATGTGTCAAAAAATCATTTCGGGAGGCTTTTTCGTGAAGAAATATAAAATTGGATACACTACCGGCGTTTTCGATTTGTTCCACATAGGGCACCTTAATATTTTAAAAAGAGCAAAAGAGCAGTGCGATTATTTAATAGTTGGCGTTAGCACTGATGAGCTTGTTCAGAACTATAAAAATAAAACACCCACTATTCCTTTTGAACAAAGAATGGCTATTGTTGAGGCTATAAAATATGTTGACGAGGTAGTGCCTCAAATCTCAATGGACAAGTTTGCAGCTTGGGAAGCCCTTAAGTTTAATGCTGTTTTTCATGGTGATGACTGGAAGAACACCAGCATGTATGATAAATACATAGAAGAGTTTTCAGAGGTAGGAGTAGATATGGTTTTTCTCCCGCATACAGACGGAATTTCGTCTACAGATATAAATGCAAAGCTTGTTAAAAAATAGGAGCATATTATGACTATTGAGAATGTAGGGAGTAAATGTTGTGGCTGTCGTGCTTGTTTGCAAAGCTGCAACCTTGGCGCAATTACCTTTAAAACTGATGAATATGGCTTTGAGTATCCTCAAATAAACACCAAACTATGCGTCCTCTGCGGAAGGTGTGAGGCAGTTTGCCCGATTTTGAACCATGAGCAGTTAGAAAATAGAGAACCCTTTGGTGGTGGCGCCGCAAGGGCTAAAGATAAAAAAGCTAGAGAAAGTGGTTCCTCGGGCGGATTATTTGGGGTTTTTGCAAAAAAAGTCATTTGCGATGGGGGAGTTGTTTTTGGCGCCGCCTTTGATGAGGATATGAAGCTTAAAACAAAGCTCGCTCAAGCGGAGGATGAGCTTTCCCCTCTTTATAAATCTAAATATCTTCTTTGCGATACAAACGGAGCATTTTCAAAAATAAAGACTTTTTTAGAAGAAGGAACAAGTGTATTATATTGTGCTTCTCCATGCCAAATTTTAGCACTTAAAACATTTTTGGGAAAAGACTATTTAAACCTTTTTTTAATTGATTTTGTTTGTCATGGAGTTGGCAGCCAAACCATGTTTGACGAGTCGCTAAAATATTATTCTAAAAAAACAGGGCAGGAAATTGTTAATTTTACATTTAGAGAAAAGAGCAACAAGACAGCTCACTATTATTCTGCAGTAGCAAAAAGCGGGAAAAAATATCACGGCTTTTATTTTGATTTCCCGTACTATAATACTTTTTGTAAAGATTTGGCGTTTAGAGACAGTTGTATCTTGTGTCCGTTCGCAAGCGAAACCAGAGTTTCGGATATAACGATAGGCGATTTCCATACTATAGAGAAATATCTTCCCGAAATTGACCGAGCTGATGGTATTTCAATGTTCTTATGCAACACCAAAAAAGGAAAAGAGTTTTTTGATAGCATAGCGGATAGTATTGATATATTTGAGTTCGAACCCGAAATTTTATATAAAAATAATCGTTTTGGAAATGGCGTTACTGAAATTCCTGAAAGAACAAAAATATTCAGGGAGACGTTTAAAAAATACGGGTACAGTGGTGAAACACTTAAAATTTTAAGTCCAAGATCGGATATAATCAAAAAAGTTTTTTATCACTGCCCTAATTTTATAAGAAAATTTTTCAGACGATTCATAGGAGGATAATTATGGAATATATGCGCGACGGCCTTGAAGATACCTATGGCTTTCTTCCGTTACAGGACAAAATTTTACACATAGCAAAATACATCGATGAATTTTGTGAACAAAATGACATTAACTATTGCCTTATGGGTGGTTCTGCATTAGGTGCAAAAAGGCATGGAGGTTTTATTCCGTGGGATGATGACCTTGATGTATTTATGACTCCCGATAATTATGAGAAATTCCGCGAACTCTTTAACAAAAAAGGCGACAAAGAGAACTATTATCTTCAAGAATATGGTAGAACAAAAAAAGGCTTTGTAACTATTTCAAAGCTTAGAATGAATAATACTACGTATATTGAAGAGATTACAAAGGACGTTAAGGCGCATCATGGAATATATGTTGATATTTTTATTTTACATACATGTCCCAACAATATTCTTAGCCAGCTTTGGCAATGCTTTTGGGCGAAATGTGTAATAGTAAAAGGGCTTGCGATGAGAAATTATAACAGAAGACAGGGTCTTGCCAAATTTGTTATAGCCATTGCAAAACTTTTGCCCAAAAAGCTTGCAATAGATTTTGCTCTTTCACAGGTTTATAAGTATAGAAACAAAAAAACAAATTATTATTGTAATTTTCTTGGTAAAGCGGTATTTAAAAAAGGAATTTATAAGAAGGAATGGTTTGAAGAATCGGTTCATGCTCCTTTTGAAAAAACACACTTGCGCGTTCCAAAAGGATTGCACGATTTTTTAACAGAACGCTTTGGCGACTATATGAAGCCCCCCTCTGCTGACCGAATAAAATGGGAACAGCATGCCAGCAGTTGGGATGTGGATAAAGATTTTTCAGAATATGTAAATAAAGAAAGAGATTTTTCTGAAGAGAAATTTCTTGTATAGATTAAAAGAAAGGGTGAAGGATTTTGAAAATAGTTTTCGCGTCTAATTTTTTAAATCATCACCAGTTACCCCTTTGTCTTGAGTTCGAAAAAAAGTTGGGGAACAATTTTAAATTCATTGCGACCCAAACTATTCCTAATGAAAGGCTTTCTTTAGGTTATTATGATTTAAACGAGAAGTACGATTTTGTTATTTGCACATATAAAGGGCAAGAGGAGAAAGAAAAGGCAAAGCAGGTTTGTTTAGATGCAGACATTGTTATTTTGGGCAGCGCCCCGTATGAATATGTTAAAGAGAGAATAAAAAAGGGCAAGGTAGTTTTCAGGTTTTGCGAAAGACCTCTTAAAAACGGGTTAGAGCCTTTAAAGTATTTACCGCGTTTTATAAAATGGCATAGAAGCTTTCCTATGTCAAAGCCTAATTATATGCTTTGCGCAAGTGCCTATACTTCTGCCGACTTTGCAAAATTCGGCCTTTACATAAATAGATGTTTTAAATGGGGTTATTTGCCCATTGTTGAAAGATACGAGGACATTAACACTTTAATTGAGAAGAAAAAACCTATGTCACTTCTTTGGGTGGCAAGACTTATTCCGCTTAAACACCCCGAAGTAGCCATTGAGGTTGCAAGAAGACTTAGGGAAGAGGGATATCCCGTAGAGCTTAATATTGTAGGCAACGGTATGATGGAAAGTGAGCTAAAACAAAAGCTAAAGGACGAAAATCTTGAAGAATTTGTACATATGCGCGGTTCTATGAGTCCCGAAGAGGTTAGGCAGTATATGGATGAAAGCGAAATTCTTCTATTCACATCTGACCGAAACGAAGGTTGGGGTGCCGTTTTGAACGAAGCGATGAATTCTGCCTGCGTTCCTATTTCAAGCCATGTAATAGGCGCAGCGCCGTTTTTAACAACCGATGGTGTTGATGGCTTAATTTATGAAGATGGCAATGTAAACGACCTTTTTGAAAAAACGAAATGGCTTTTAGATAATGAAAACAAAAGAAAAGAAATGGCAAAAAATGCTTATAATACTATGGCAAATGAATGGAACGCCGAAAATGCAGCTCAAAAGTTTACAGAGCTTGCGAGCAGGGTTCTTGCCGGAGAAAAGTATCCGAATCCATTTGAAACCGGTGTATGTAGCAGAGCTAAAATTTTAAGCGAAAAAGTAAAAGATGTCAAAGCAAAAAATTAAGTAGTCGAGAGCCTCGACACGCAATTCACGTGCTGAGGTTCTTCTTTTTTATAGTTGCAATCTCGCGTTTTAGGTGGGTTATCAACACTCGCACCAAACGCGAATAATCCCACTCTGATTTTTGGGGTAGTATTTTAGTAGTTGCTTTTAAAAATAGGGTTTTATTATTTTGGCACATAAAAAAGCATGTTAGAACCAGTATCGCATTTGTATATGAAAATACAGTTGGGCAGTAGCCCAAACCCACTAACAACAAAAAAAGAGAAGATTCGTATGTTTTAACGAGTCTTCTCTTTTTTGTCTGCATAATGTTCCCAAATTGCTGTCAAATCGCGATAAGGGGTTTGTTTTATAGTATTTCCATTTTAACGAAGTTTGCCATAAGCTTTTTAGTGCCTACGTTGTCAAAGGCTATTTCAAGCAAACAGTCGCCGCCCATTGGGGTAGTGCTAAGTATCATACCTTCGCCAAAGGCTTTATGGCGAACTCTCATACCTTTTTGGTAGGCGCAGCTCTGACTATTTTTTGCAGAAGCTTTTGTGGGAGACACAGTCTTCGTAGAATTTTTAAGGCTAATTTTTCCTTCAAAATAATTTTTATTATAAGAATCTTCAAATACCGTGGTACTGCCAAAAGGTGAGTAACCGGAAATGTTGCAGAGCTCTTCGGGAATTTCCTTTAAAAATCTAGAGGGCATATTTCTTCCCGTCATACCGAAAAGCATACGAGTATACGCATTGGTTATCGTAAGTCTTTCCTTTGCTCTTGTTACACCAACGTAGGCAAGGCGTCTTTCTTCCTCAAGCTCGGCCTCGCCACCGTAAATTGACTGGTTGCCCGGAAAAACACCCTCTTCAAGACCTAAAAGATAAACATTATCAAATTCAAGGCCTTTTGCAGAATGTAGAGTCATAAGAACTACGGTATCGTCACTTTCGTTATACCCGTCTATATCGCTTACAAGCGAAACCTCTTCTAAATACTCAGAAAGACTGGGGGAGGGGGACTCGTTCATATATGTTTTAATTCCCGACATAAGCTCGCCGACGTTTTCAACCCTGTCGATAGCTTCCTTGCCTTCCGCTTTCAGCGATAAAAGGTATCCGGATTTATCAAGCGTTTGCTCTAAAAGAAAATCTAGCGGCTCGTTGTCTCTAACGGCTTGTAGCTCACGTATCATTTTTGTAAAATCTTTAAGCCTTGCGGCGCTTCTTGAAAGGGTTGGATAATCTTCGGCGTTTTCGAAAACAGTGAAAAGTGAAAGACCAAGGTGAGAAGCTATTTCTTCACCCGTTTTAATGGTTGCATCGCCAATACCCCTTTTGGGCTCGTTGATGATTCGCTTTAGTCTTACACTGTCGCTAGGGTTATTTATAACCTGCAAATAGGACAAAACGTCTTTAATTTCTTTTCTATCAAAGAAACGGTGTCCGCCGATGATTTTGTAGGGTATACCCGAGCGCACAAAAATATTTTCAACAGTATTTGAAAGGGCATTCATACGGTAGAGTATTGCGTTTTGACTGAATTTTCCGCCTGAATTAACAAAATCTAAAATACTGTCGGCAATATATCTAGCTTCCTCTTGTTCGGAGGCAAGGGTTTTAACCGTAATTTTATTGTCGTCTTTTTTGTTTGTCCAAAGGGTTTTACCCTTTCTGCCCTTGTTGTGTGAAATAATACTGTTGGCTGCATCTAAAATTGTGGCGGTTGAACGGTAGTTTTGTTCAAGCCTTATAACCTTAGCATCTTCGTACCCGTCCTCAAAGCTCAGAATATTTTCAACCCTGGCGCCGCGGAAGGAATAAATGCTTTGGTCATCATCGCCCACCACACAAATATTTTTATGCTTATCGGCGAGAAGACTTACAAGCTCATATTGAGCGTGGTTAGTATCCTGATACTCGTCCACCATAATATATTTAAATTTGTTTTGATAATAATCTAAAACATCGTGATTTTGTTTTAAAAGGTTAACGGTGTTTAAAATTATGTCATCAAAATCCATAGCGTCTGAGTCTTTTAACACCTTTTCATAAGCCTTAAAAACCTCGGCAACCGCTTTTTTCATTGGGTTGTTTTCGGCACCCAAAGCATATTCCTCAGAGGATAAAAGTGAGTCTTTAGCTCTGCTTATTTCATTTTGAATGTATTTTGGGGGAAGCTGCTTGTCCGAAATCCCGCGTTCTTTTAAAATCTCTTTAATAACTCGTTTTTGGTCATCGGTATCATAAATCGTAAAGTGTGAGGAATAGCCGATAAGATTCCCATAGCGACGTAGAATTCTTGCACAAATGCTATGAAAGGTACCCGCCCAAATGTCGCCTGAATCGGCGCCAAGCTTTGCAATAATACGATTTTTAAGCTCGTTCGCCGCCTTGTTTGTAAAGGTTATTGCCAAAATTTCCCAAGGATTTGCGGGGTTAACCGAAAAAGATGCACTTGGAAGATAGTCGGTTTCGCCGCTTAAAAAAGCCTTTCCCGCCAAAAATTCTTCCTCGCTTAAATCGGGGGCATAATCACTAAAATAAGCGTTACCATATTTAACAATGTAGGCGATACGGTTTACAAGCACGGTGGTTTTACCGCTTCCCGCACCTGCCAAAACAAGCAAAGGGCCATTGGTTGTAACAACGGCCTTAAACTGTTCATCATTCATTCTACCGAAATCTTTTTTAATGATTTCTCTTCTTAAATTTAAAATTTCCTCTTTGGTATAAACCATATTTCGCCCTCACAAAATTTATATCACATCTATTATATATCCCGCCGACGTATAAAGTCAATCGGTTTTAATAAAAATAATACAACTTGCCTCAAGGGGTATATTATGGTAAAATAAAAATGCTAAAGCATTATATAAATCAGAGCAAGAATTAAAAGCTCGTCGGCGCCCTCGCTTGAAAGCAAAAGGCAAAGAGCTAAAATAGTAATTCTGTCGTTATCCATTGTAATATTTTTAAAGTTTAAAAGTTCCAGAAGGTTTAGTCTACTGTTTTTTTCGTTTTTAGGCGGCGAAACCGCTTCCTTCTCTTCGAAACTAGCTTTTGGTTTGTTTGGTTGGCTTGCTTCGGGCTTTCTTAAAAAAGGTGGCATAGAAAGGTTTTGTCCTGAACCGTTTGATTTCCCATAATACATTTCATTTATTTGCTTTTCTGCCCTTTTTTTGTGGGCTTCAAATTCTCTTCTTTCGTCGCTGGTCATAAAATACCCTCTAAAGCAAATTTTCTAAAATACCTTCGTTTTTAAGCAAAGGCACAAGTGCGGCAATTTTAAGCATAGAAACCGCTTTATCAACCCTTTTTTGCCGTTCTTTACTAAGGTGTGGGCGAAGGGAGAGCAAAAGCGTAGCTCTTCTATCTTCTTTTTGGTTAGATAAAATTGACATAAGCCGCATAGCAGTTTGTATGTTTTCGGTGTTTTCCAAAAGACTTCCTATAGGAAGGTTTTGGCTGATTTGGTTTTGAAAGGTGTTAGAGGGATTCTTATTTTCAGGCTGCTCATTTGTTTTTTCGCCTGAAAAAAGCTCGTTTGCCAATGATTTTATTTTATCCATACCGTCGGGGGAGGAAAGAAGCGAGGAGATTTGTTCAGAGATATCCATATCACTTATCTCCGCCAAAAAGTTTATTTATTAAAGCTTTTGTCGAATCTTTAGAAAGAAGGTTTTTAAGCGCCTCTTTATCATTTAAAATATTTGTTATTTTGTTTGCATCTTCTTTACTTAGCGAGGATAAAATTTGCTTTGTGTTTTTAGATTTCAAAAGCGAAGGGTCAAGCCCCTTTTCTTTTAAGGTTTTTTCGGCTTCGGGGGTAAGCTTTTGGTTTAAAAAATCATCATGCATAAAATCGCCTCCATTACAGTTTATTCTATGTTTTTAAAAATGTTTATATGCTAAGGAGTGTTTTATGAAAATATTAGTAATGTCTGATATGCATGGCTGCGTCAGTGGCTTTGAAAGGGCGTTAGAAAAAGAAAGCGACGCTAAAAACGTAATTTTTTTGGGAGATGGCTTTAAAAAGGCCGAAGAGCTTTCTTTTATATACGACGATAGAAATTTTTATATGGTGCCCGGAAACTGCGACGTATTTGAAATGTTTTCTCCTGCGACAAAGATAATAAAGATAAACGGCGCTAAAATTTTAATAACCCACGGCCACGCTTTTTCGGTTAAATCTTCCCTCACGGCATTAAAGCAAAGGGCACTTTTAGAAGAGGTTAAAATTGCTTTTTATGGGCATACGCATATTGCCGATATTAAAAACGAAAACGGAATTTGGTTTATAAACCCAGGTACCCTTGCAGGCTATAACGGTCTTTCAAGCTATGCCACAGTCCAGATAAATGACAAGGGAATTTTCCCTAAGATAGAAAGACTTTAAAAATAAAAACTCGGTGGGCTATCCACCGAGTTTTACTATTTATTGTTTTTAAAATATTCAAACCTTGAAATCATATGTCTTCCGATTTTTTCGGCCTTTTTTGTGATTTCTTTTTTGAGATTTATGGGTGCTTTCAAAACACTGTTATACGCTTCAAAGGTAAGGTCGCCACTGTAATTTATATCGGCAAGGGCTTTTAAAATTTTGTCCCAAAATTCTTCGCCGTTTACCGAGTAGGGCAAAGCGTGTAGGTCAAAGTTTATTTTTGTGTCGTGCACATGCAGGGCAGAAAGTTTAGGCCCTAAGGTATGAATAAACTGCGTAACATCCTCACCTATCAGCGTGGCGTGACCGATATCAAGACAGGCTACAATATATTCGCTGTTTATTGCATCAAGATATTCCTTAAACTCTTGTGGATTATTCAAAACCGAGCGAGAAATATTCCCGTTTTCGCCCTGCCACATATTTTCGGTTGCGACATTAATATTATAGTCTTTACAGTAGGGGAAGAGAGAGTTATAAAACTCTATATTTTCTTCGAAAAGAATTTTTCTGTTTTCTTTATTAGAATAATCAAGATGTTGCCTTGGGTGAACGATAATTGTTTTTACCCCTAAAAGTGAACAAAATTCAATAGAGCGAAGTATTTTATCATAAGTTTTTTTGTTAAAGACCTCATCGTTAAGCGAGGTGGGGTGGGGAGCGTGGCCTTGGTTAAATGTAATACCGCTACCGTCTAAAATAGAGAGCAGCTTTTTTGCATAGTCTTTATACCCGTATGAAAGCTTGGGGCAGGTTTCGTCGTCAAGAAGCTCAAAGCAGGAAATATCAATAGAGTCAAATCCTGAATCTTTTATAATTTTTATAGCTTCCTCCTCGCCAAAGGCGGCGGTAAGGGGATATGTATTAGTTGAAAGCCTCATATTTCATCTCCAAAAGGTTGTTTTATTGATTATATAATTTTATTTTGCGAAAGTCAACCGTCCGTAAAAATCCTCTTGTAATAGTAGTTTAAAAAAGGTATAATTATAATATATTTTCGAAAGGGAGGAAAGAAGGGTGCAGGTATTTTTTCACACACTTGGTTGCAAGGTTAACCAGTACGAAACTGAATATATGCGAAAGCTTTTAAGGGACAAAGGGTATATAGATGCAAAAAGCCCTAATGAAGCCGACCTTATAATTGTAAACTCCTGTACCGTTACGGCAGAAAGCGATAGAAAAACACGACAGCTTGTCAGAAGATATCGCAGGCTAAATGAAAATGCCATATTAGTTCTTTGCGGTTGTATGCCACAGGCCTTTCCAAAAGAGGCAGAGAAGCTTCCCATAGACATTTTACTTGGCAACGTATCGAGAAGTGATTTATTAAATAAATTAGATGAGTTTTTAGCAAAAAGGCAAAAGCAAATTGAGGTTTTGCCGCACAAAAAAGGCGAAGACTTTGAAAGCTGCGAGGTAGAAACCTTTAGCGAAAGAACAAGGGCATATATGAAAATTGAAGACGGTTGCGACAGGGGTTGCACCTACTGTATAATCCCAAAGGCCAGGGGCAGAGTGCGTTCGAGGGGGCTTGAAAGTATCAAGGCCGAAGCCACAAAGCTTTCTAAAAATGGTTTTAGCGAAATTGTTTTGGTTGGAATCAATCTTTCCTCATACGGAAAGGATATAGGAAAAACTCTTGCCGATGCGGTTGAAACGGTAGCAAATGTGGAGGGTGTTAAAAGGATACGCCTTGGCTCGCTTGAGCCCGACCTCACCGACGAGACGTTACTTGACAGGTTAGAGAAAATAGAAAAGTTTTGCCCGCAGTTTCACCTTTCTCTACAGTCGGGGTGCGACGAAACTCTTAAAAGAATGAACCGACTTTATAGCACTAAGGAATATAGAGCGGTTGTAGAGAATATAAGAAAAAGGTGGAAAAACGCAGGAATTACCACCGATATAATGGTTGGATTTATTTTAGAGAGTGAAGAAGAATTTGAAAAGTCACTTGTCTTTGCAAAAGAGATAGGCTTTGTAAAGGCCCACGTTTTCCCCTATAGCGTAAGGGTAGGCACCGCCGCCGAGAAAATGAGCGGCAGGGTAGATGAGACTGTTAAAAACCTTCGCGCTGCAAAAATGGCAAGGGTATGTGAAGAAAGTAGTCAAGGGTATTTTAAATCTCTTTATGGTGAGACACTTAATGTTCTTTTTGAAACCGAAAGAGAAGGACATTTAATGGGATATAGTGAAGGATATGTTCCGGTATATGTTAAAGGCGAAAGCGAAAATCTTCATAAGATTTTTGCCGTTTCGGTTACGGGCACAGTTTTTGATGGCGTTTTAGGAGAAATTAAAAAGGAAGGGTAGTTTTATGAAAACTAAAATTTCGGCTTATCCTAAATTTTTTTGGTTAGCTCTTGTGATTTTTGGCCTTACGGGGCAGGTTGCATGGGTTATTGAAAATATGTATTTTAATGTTTTTATATATAAAATGTTTAATGCTTCGGCGGCCGATATTTCGCTTATGGTTTCGGCTTCGGCAGCTGCGGCAACAATAACAACCCTTTTAATAGGCCCCCTTTCAGACAAGCTTGGGAAAAGAAGGCTTTTTATTTCGGTAGGATACATACTTTGGGGGCTTTCAATTTTAAGCTTCGCGTTTATAAGAGAAGATGTTTTGGTTAAGTTTTTCCCAACCCTCTCGGCTATGAGTGTGGGTGTAACACTTGTTATAATAATGGACTGTGTTATGACCTTTTTTGGCTCAACTGCAAACGACGCTGCTTTTAATGCCTGGCTTACCGACGCAACCGAAAAAAGCGGTCGCGGCGCCGCCGAGGGAATTAACGCTATGATGCCGCTTGTGGCAATTTTGGTGGTTTTCGGCGGTTTTATGTCCTTTGATTTAAACAAAGCAAAAAGCTGGGAGACCATATATCTTATTATAGGAATAGCTGTTATGGTTATTGGTGTCTTAGGGTTTTTTATTGTAAAGGAAGGCGGAGAAAAGCAAAGCGACAATAAGAATTATTTTAAAAATATAATCTATGGATTTAAGCCTTCGGTCATAAAAGAAAACAAGCTTTTATATATTATACTTTTTCTGTTCGCGATTTTCGGCATATCAATTCAAATTTTTATGCCCTATCTTATTCTTTATTATAATGTTTCGCTTAAAATGGAAAACTATGTGCTTATAATGGCGCCAGCAATTATTCTTGCATCTGTTTTCACTGCCCTTTACGGCAAAAGGTATGATAAAAAAGGCTTTAAGGCGGCAATAATACCCGCTTTAACTCTTTTGTCGCTAGGGTATATTTTGCTTTTTGTTTTCAAAAATACTGCCGCAGTTTTCATAGGCTCCCTTTTAATGATGTGCGGATACCTTTCGGGTATGGCAGTTTTTGGCGCCGCGATAAGAGACTATACCCCAAAGGGCAAGGCGGGAATGTTTCAAGGACTTAGAATAATATCCCAAGTGCTTATTCCCGGAATTTTAGGACCAATAATCGGTGCCGCCGTGCTTAAAAATGCCGAAAAAATTATAAACGACGACGGAACAAGCTCTTTTGTTCCAAATGAAAACATTTTTCTTTTTGCGCTTATAGTTATAGTTTTATTATCATTTTTGCTAATACCTCTTTTTAAAAAGATTAAAAAGGAGAAAGAGAATGTCTAGCTTTGCTAAACTTTACACAAAGGAAAGTGAAAATATAGGCGAAATTCCCTGGAATGTATACCCCAGACCGCAACTTGAAAGAGACTCTTATCTATGCCTTAATGGTGACTGGGATTTTTCTATAGAAGAAAACATAGAAGCTCCGTCAAGCTTTGATGGGAAAATCTTAGTGCCCTTTAGCCCCGAAACTCTTTTGTCGGGGGTAGAAAAGGTGCCAAGTGAAAAAAGTGTTCTTTGCTATAGGCGAGGATTCTCTCTTCCAAAAGATTTTAAAAAGGATAAGGTGCTACTTCATTTTGGCGCTGTCGACCAGTATGCAACCGTTTTTTTAAACGGTAAAATGGTGGGGCATCATAGCGGAGGTTACGACCATTTTTCTTTTGATATAACCGATTTTTTAGAAGATAAAAACACACTTACCGTTTATGTTACTGACACGTTAAGCGACCATTTGCTTCCGTATGGAAAGCAGTCTAGAAAGCGAGGAGGAATGTGGTATACCCCCACAAGCGGAATTTGGCAAACAGTTTGGCTTGAAAGCGTAGCAGAAGAATATATAGAAAATATTAAAATAACAACAAAGAAAAACAAGGTAGAGATAATTGTTACACCAAAACTGAGCGGAAGGGTAGAACTTTTGGGTAAAAGCTTTGAGCTTATAAAGGGCAAGGCCAGCTTTACGGTTTTAAACCCAAATATGTGGACTCCCGAAAGCCCGTATCTTTATTATTTTAAAATTGTAACAAAAAAGGACGAGGTTAGGTCATATTTTGCGCTTCGCGACCTTGAAATAAGGTCATATAAAGGGCAAAAGCGCTTGTTTTTAAATGGAAAGCCATATTTTTTCCACGGACTTTTGGACCAAGGTTATTTTAGTGATGGTGGGCTTACCCCTGCTACTCCAAAATGCTTCGAAGATGATATTTTGGCTATGAAATCGCTTGGCTTTAATATGCTTAGAAAACACATTAAGGTTGAGCCGGAGCAGTTTTACTTTGACTGTGACAGGCTAGGTATGGTCGTTTTTCAGGATATGGTTAACTCTAGCGACTATTCTTTTATCAGAGATACGGCGCTTCCAACCATAGGCCTTATACGTCGCTCGGACAAAGGTATGCACAAAAATAAAATATCTCGCCAAAACTTTATCGAGCATATGGAAAAGACTGTTAAAAGCCTTTATAATCACCCCTCAATTTGTTATTGGACAATTTTTAATGAGGGTTGGGGACAGTTCTCAAGCAGTGAAATGTATGATAGGCTTAAAAAAATAGATAAAACCCGTTTTATTGATTCGGCTTCGGGTTGGTTTTTGGGCGGCAAGACCGACACCGAAAGCAGACACGTGTATTTTAAAAGGGTCAAAGCAGTTAAAACCGACAAGCCTTTTGTGCTTTCAGAATTTGGCGGCTATTCCTTCAAACCGAAGGGGCACGTTTTTAATACCGAAAAAACTTATGGCTATGGCAAATTTGAAAACCGCGAGGATTTTGTAGCAGCCTTAAGAAAGCTTTATATCGACGAAATTTTGCCCCTAAAGGAAAAAGGTCTTTGCGCTACGGTTTATACGCAGGTTTCGGATATTGAGGATGAAACCAATGGGCTACTGAGCTACGACAGGCGTGTTTTAAAGGTAAGACAAAGCGAATTTTTGGATATTTCGGAAAAACTTTGCAAATAAAAAAACAAACATAAAGTTGACAAAAGATGTAAAAAGAAATAAAATAGTTAAAAACATATTATAGGAGCTTTTTAAATGTTAAAATCAGTTTTAAAAAGACTTGGTAAATTTTTCGCTACGCTTGGTATGAGCATTTTGGTCTTTGTGCTTGAAAATAAGGTTCTTTCGGCAGCCATAGCCCTAATGCTTGTTTTGGCTATAACACTTAGCGTAGTTCTTTCGACACCAAAGACTAAAAACAATACCATAGAGACTGTCTCGCCTGATAGTAGCGTTTCTGTTATATTAAGCAGTGACGTACCGTCGCAAGAGCCGGTTACATCTTTAGAAAGTTCTTCAGAAGAGAAGACTACAACGACCACTACCACCTCAAAAGAGGTGTCTACAACCTCTAAAAAACCCACTTCTTCGAAGGATAACTCTTCTAAAAAACCTACACCTTCTAAAAAGCCTACCTCAAATGCGGCGGGTTGGGAAAATAAGTATAATACAAATCTTGACATTGAAGACAACGTTTTTATGGACTCAATGGTTTATACGGGATATAACCTTAAAAAGCATAGAAAAGACGGAAATATGTGGAAGTATATTTTGGCTTCCCGAAAAAGAGGGCTTGGTTATCTTTCAAATATTTCTTACGGCGGCGGTTCAAGTGGTTATGAAACCAAAAACGGCAAACCCGACCTTAAGGCTTTTGCAAGGGGCGGTTTAGTTTGCGCCTCTTATGCAACCTACGTTTATTTTAACTACCTACCCAACGTTGCGGGTATTGACACATCAAGTCTACCCCGCCCCGAAGACAGCACCTTGGCAGCCGAATGGTACAAAGCGGCTATGAAATGGGTTAAGCTTGGTTATTCTAAAGAAATTTCATTTACCGCGAAAAAAGATTCATCGAACTATATTGTTTTTAAACCCAGCGAAGAAATTCCCATAGGCTCTATTGTTATTTTCTCAACTGTTAGAAAAGACGGTAGCGTTCATTGGGAAAGAAGAAGTCACGTTGCCATTTACGGCGGTTACAAAAACGGATACAACTGGATTTACCACGTAGGCAACGAGAACGGCCCTGAAATGTGTGCTATTGAACGTGTTCTTTACGGGCCTGATCCACAGTGGCCTTATGCGGTTATCACACCTCCTTCAAATATTCGTATGGCGGCAAACCTTACCGTCAGCGTTACAGATGAAGAGGGTAAGGCAATTTCGGGCGCTACTGTTACTGCAAAAAACAGCGATACAGGAAAAACAGTAACCCTCGGTAAAACCGACAAAAATGGCAAAGCTTCGGTAGAGGGCCTTAAATATTCAAAATATTCGGTAACCGTTTCGGCGGGAAAAGAATATGAAGAGAAGGCTGTTTTTGAAGTATCCCTTAATACGAAAAATAACAGTCAAAACATTTTGGCGGCCACTTTAAAGAAAAAAGCTACCAACCCTTAAAATCTATAGAAAACTCAAGATAAAATTTAAGCCCTTGCGGGAATTTTTTCCGCAAGGGCTTTTTCTTTTGCTTTTCGTTTTTTGAAAAAATTTTAAAAAACTATTGACAAAGGAAGAAAGAGTAGTTATACTATAACTGTACTAGGACAGATAATACAGTTTAGGGAAGGAGAGATACAATGCTTAAAATCGATTGGCAAAGCGGCGTTCCCGCTTACGACCAAATAGTTAAAGGGTTCATAAAGCTAATAGCCGTTGGCGCTATGGCGGCAGGGGACAAAATGCCTTCGGTTAGAGCTATGGCATCAAAGCTTGGCGTGAATCCCAACACTATTCAAAAGGCCTATCTTATTTTGGAGGAAAAGGGGATAATTTACAGTGTTGCGGGCAAAGGCTCATTTGTCAGCGACGGCGACGATGCTATTAAGACGGTTATAGAGAATTTTAAAGACCAGCTTGAAAAGACCGCAAAGGAACTTGCAAGGCTGGGTCTGTCAAAAGATGAACTTTCGGAAATAATAGATAAAGCATATAAAGAGGGAGGAAAAGAAAAATGATTATTGCAAAAAATCTCTCAAAACATTTTGGGGAAACTGCCGCGCTTGACGGGATAAGCTTCGAAATAGAAAAAGGGCACGTATTTGGACTTATTGGTTCAAACGGTTCGGGAAAATCTACACTTCTTAGAATTATTTCGGGTGTTTACAGGCCCGAAGAGGGATTTATTTCGGTTGAAAATGAAGAGGTTTTTGACAACCCAAAGCTAAAGGGTAAAATTTTCTTCTTAAGTGATACACCCTTTTTCTTTGCGGGGGCGAATCTTTTAGAGATGGCTTCTTTTTATAAAAGCTTTTATCCGGATTTTTCAGATGAACGTTTAAGTAAAATGTGCGAAATTTTCGCAATAAATCCTAAGGGCAAAATTTCAAATATGTCAAAGGGAATGCAGCGTCAGGTGGCGGTTGCCCTCGCTTTTTCCTGCAGACCTAAATATCTTCTTTTAGACGAAGCCTTTGACGGCCTTGACCCTGTAATGCGAGAGCTTTTAAAACGTCTTATTTCAGACGACATTGAAGAGCTTGGAACAACCGTTATAATTGCATCCCACAATCTTCGCGAGCTTGAGGATATGTGCGATTTGGTTGGTCTTCTTCACAAAGGAAAGATTATTTTTAGCGGCGAGCTTGATAATATTAAATCACAGGTGCATAAAATTCAGGTGGTATTTAAAACTGTACCGGAACAGACCGTTTTCAAAAAGCTTAATCTTCTAAAAATTGAGCGCACGGGAAGTATGCTACAGCTTGTTATTAGGGGAGAATATGATGAAATTGAAAGCTTTATAAAGAAAATGGAGCCTATTTTTTATGAATCACTTTCACCCACTTTGGAAGAACTATTTATATTTGAGTTAGGAGGGCTGGGCTATGACGTTAGCGGTATCGTCGGTTAAAACTAAAAACAATATATTTAATATGATACTATTTACCCTAAACAAAAATAAGGCATTTATAATTTTTTCGGCCATTTTAAGTATTTTAGCGGTGCCGATTTTTCCTCTTTTCACTGTTGTTAGGGGTGATGAAAGCTATAGCTATATTTCAGACGTAGTTCTTGCGGCTTTGTTTGTTAGCTTTCTTATTTCGGCAGGAACAACCCTTCTTTTAACCGCTATGAACTTTAGCTTTATGCATTCAAAGAGCGGTTCGGATTTGTTTTTTGCAATTCCAATGACGAGAAGAGAGCTTTTTACTGCAAGGCTTCTGTCTTCGGCGATAGGCGGGGTTATCCCAATGATAATACCAAGCATATCTGCCGCGGTTATGTGCTCTGCAAATGGGTATGAGAGTTACTCTTTAGGCGCGTTACTGCTTTTACTTATGTCCTTTTTGGCTTCGGTTATTTTCGCGGTTGTGGGAAGCTTTTTTATGCTTTTTGCGGGAAGAACCTTTGAGGCGGTCGCCTCTCTTTTAATTGTTAACATCGGCCTTCCGCTTATGGCGTTAGTTATTGTAGAGCAAATGATAAATAATCTCTACGGTCTTCCAATGTCAACCTTTGACACTGAATTTTATCTTGGATTTTCTCCCATTTTGTCTCTCGGCTATGCCGCCTTTATGGTTGTGGACAGTACCATTTTAGAGATAAATTTCATTATGCCTGTATCTACTATAATCTGGCTAATACTGTCGGCTATTCTTTTTGTTATCTCTTTAATTTTCGTCAAGAAAAGAAAAAGCGAAAGTGCCGCTTCGGCTTTCGCCCACAAGGCGATGCCCATAATTATTACCGCAATATCAAGCGTTTTGGTTGCGTTTTTATTCGGCGTTATTTTTACGGGAGGCATAAATTACAGCTTTACATTTGTATTTTTTGCCCTAGTTGGCGCACTGCTCGCCGCAACCGTTTTGGGAGCAGTCTTTAACCGAAATTTTAAAAATATCACAGGCAATATAATTGTTGGTGCAGTTTCGGGCATAGTATATTCGGCATTTTTAATTATTTTGGCAACCGGCGGCTTTGGCTACGTAGAAAGAGTTCCAAGCATTGATAACATAGAATCGGCCACCTACATTGTAAGGGGCTCGTCATACAGTATCAACAGTGACTTTGCGTCGACCACCTTTACCGAAAGAGAGGATATTGAGTCTCTTATTGAGGTACAAAAAAATGTAATCAAAAACAGGGTGATTAACGAAAACGAACGCGGACAGACTTTGAGGGTTGTTTATAAGATGAAAAACGGCAACCTATTCATAAGAAATTACGATGTTGCGTGTCATATTGCAAGTAACAACTTTGCGCTGCTGGACCAAAAAGAAGAAAAAATGAACAACACCGGTTTTCTCTTTGGTAGCGAGGCAAGTGTTAGAATGGAAATAACCTACAAATCTGATGACTATAACGATAAGTATGAGCGCTTTATAATATCAAAAGAGGATTCAAAAGCACTTATAAGCAGCGCAATTAAAGAACACAAAACCACCGACAATGAGGCAGTTATTCAAAGAGTATATCTTTATAATGTGTGTATTGAGGACAAGGGCGCAGAAATTTTAGGTATTGAAAGAGAAGGAAACGTTTACGAAACAATAATTTCGATAAACCCAAATAGCCCTCAAACGGCTAAGCTTTTAGAAGAAATAAAAGTAAGGTCGTATGAACTTAAAAACGAATAGGAAAAAGGCGGGTGACAAACCCGCCTTTTTCCTTATACTTTTCAAAAACAAATCCGATAAACCGTTTAGGCTTATCGGATTTTAGTTTTATATTATTTTGCGTAGTCAATAGCTCTATTCTCGCGAATAACATTAACCTTAATTTGTCCGGGATATTCCAAATCGTCTTCATAGCGTTTTGCAATATCGCGAGCCATAATAATCATCTGGTCATCTGAAATAACCTCAGGCTTAACTACGATGCGAACCTCACGTCCTGCCTGAATAGCGTATGAGCTTTCAACACCTGCGAAAGAATTTGCAATTTCTTCAAGCTTTTCAAGACGTTTAATGTAGTTTTCAATGTTCTCACGTCTGGCACCTGGACGAGCAGCAGAAATAGCGTCGGCCGCCTGAACAAGACAGGCGATAACTGTTTTTGCTTCAACGTCGCCGTGGTGAGCGTGAATTGCATGAACAACGGCTTCGCTTTCTTTACACTTCTTAGCAACCTCAATACCAAGCTGAATGTGAGAACCTTCTTGCTCGTGGTCAAGGGCTTTACCAATATCGTGTAGAAGACCTGCCCTACGTGCCAAGGTTACATCTTCGCCAAGCTCTGCCGCCATAAGACCGGCAAGGTAGCTAACCTCTAAAGAGTGGTTAAGAACATTTTGACCGTAGCTTGTACGGTAGTGAAGTTTACCTAAAAGACGGATAAGCTCGGGATGAAGGTTGTGTATACCTGCATCAAGCATTGCACGTTCACCCTCAGCTTTAATGGTACGCTCAACATCGGCAGTAGCCTTTGCAACCGTTTCTTCAATACGGGCGGGATGAATTCTTCCGTCAAGGATAAGCTTTTCAAGAGAAAGCCTTGCAATTTCCCTTCTAACAGGGTCAAAGCAAGAAAGTGTGATTGCTTCGGGAGTATCGTCAATAATAAGGTCAACACCCGTAGCGGTTTCAAGGGCGCGAATGTTACGTCCCTCGCGGCCGATTATACGGCCCTTCATTTCGTCGCTTGGAAGCTCAACAACCGAGATTGTAGCCTCGGAAGAGTGGTCTGCCGCGCAACGCTGAATGGCTTGTGAAACAAGCTCTTTAGCCTTTTGGTCAGTTTCTTCTTTAAGATTTTGTTCAAACTCCAAAATCTTAACTGCTTTTTCGTGATCAAGCTCACTATCCAAAATGGAAAGCAGTTGTGCTTTAGCCTGTTCGGCAGTAAATCCTGAAATTTTTTCAAGCATTTCGAACTGACTTTTTTTGAGGCGGTCAACCTCAACTAATTGGTCTTCAACTTCTTTTACTTTTTTAGCTAGTTTTTCTTCTTTTGCTTCGAGATTATCGGTTTTACGGTCAAGATTTTCTTCCTTTTGTTGAAGCCTATGCTCCTGACGTTGAATTTCACTGCGACGTTCACGGAGCTCTTTCTCCGAGTCGCTTCTTTGTCTGTGAATTTCTTCTTTAGCTTCAATAAGTAGTTCTTTTTTCTTGGCCTCTGCAGTTTTCATAGCGTCGCTTAAAATTTTTCTTGCCTGTTCTTCTGCGGTACCTAAAGCGGTTTTATCAGCCCTTTTTCTGAAAGCTGAACCGAAGGCGAAAAACAAAACGGCAACCAAAACAACAAGAGCTGCGCCGATAATATAAAAAAGCGGTTCTGTGGGCATAAAAGCACCTCCCTTTTTTATAGCGTGTTGAGAAAGGCCACGCGCCAGCCTTGATACATAAATTAGAAGTAAGCAAACAAAAAACACGAAAAGACCTGTCCCAAAACAGAAAGACTTTTCGTGTTTATATAATAAAACCTATAATACAGGCAAAATACACTACGGGTAGTGTTTGCCTTTTAATATTAAAAATTCGTTATATAAATGGCGCGAAGGCCAGTAGAAAAAAGCATCTGCCCAAAAGGGACACAATATTTTCAATAGTTTACAGTATTACTTACTATAACTATACCATATATATTGTATAACGAATTTTCCTCTATGTCAAGTAAAAATTACTAAAAGTATTATCAAAAATTAGTTTAAATATTTATTTTTAGCGCCTTCTGGAAATAACCTCTTTGCCGTTTTCAAGATTTTCTTTATACTTTTTGCGGTCGCGAACAAATGAGACAATTATAAAAACTGCCGCAACAAAAGCGCCTATTATCATAATCCAAATAATTATAAATTCAAAAACCGAGGAAGCGTCCCAAGCCGCTGAGGTTTTAACATCTTTAATTTCAAGACCCTTAACGGTACTGAAGGCGGCTGAGGTTTTCGTTTCGCTTTTCTCACCCGAAAAAATCTGCGAAAGAGAATAAATTTTACCGTTTCTTATAGTGATATACATAACGGTATAGAACTCGCCGTTTTGGTCTTGGTCAGAGAAGCGAACCTCAATCATTTGCATATCATTTATTTTAACAATTCGCCAACTGGCTTCGGGAATTGTAACGAGTTTTTTTGTAACCTCAAGCAGTGCATCTTCGTTTAATAAAGAAAGCTCTATTATATCTTTAGAAAAATCGGTCTCGAAGCTTTTTAAAATAAGTTGGGTTTTATTTTTTGTGTCGAGGCCAAATACAACGATATTATTTTGAGAAAGATATGTTTTGAAGGAAGATAGGGTATAACCGAGTATTTCTATTTTTTCGGAATTTTTGGCAGCATTTTCGTCGTTTAAAAGAATATAATCTTCCGATACGCTAAGCGTTAAATTTTCTTCCTTTATCTGCAAGGTTTTTTCTTCACAAAGAGCCGAAAAGGTTCCAAGTGACAAAACTGCTATTATGAGAAAAACTGTTGCAAGGCTCTTTAAAAAGCCCTTCATAATGCTTTCAGTCCTTTCGGATTATTAAATATTATTTTGGCGCTTGGCCGCAGTAACGGTGTTTGCCATTAGCATTGAGATTGTCATAGGGCCTACACCACCGGGAACCGGGGTGATGAATGAGCATTTTTTTGCTACGTTTTCAAAATCTACGTCGCCGCAAAGCTTTCCGCCTTCGGGGCGATTCATACCAACGTCAATAACAACCGCGCCCTCTTTTACCATATCGGCAGTAACAAAGTTTGCCCTACCCACCGCGGCAACCAAAATGTCGGCTTTCTTTGTTATTTCATTTAAATTAACGGTTTTAGAGTGGCAAATTGTTACGGTGCCATGCTCGTGAAGAAGAAGCATTGACATTGGTTTACCAACTATATTTGAGCGGCCGATAACCACGCAGTTTTTGCCCTGAACCGAAATGCCTGATTCTTTTAAAAGTCTCATGACACCTGCGGGGGTACAAGGCAAAAAGTCGAAATCGCCTATCATAATTTTACCGACATTTATGGGATGAAATGCGTCAACATCTTTTTCGGGAGAAATGGCATTTATAACCGCTTTTTCGTCTAAATGTTTGGGAAGAGGCATTTGGCACAAAATGCCGTTTATATCCGGCCTTTTGTTAAGGGTATCAATAAGGTCTAAAAGCTCTTCCATATTAGTATCTTGAGGCAAAGCATACTCTTCAGAATAAATAGAAAGCTCTGCACAGGCCTTTTTCTTATTATTTACATAAACTCTTGAGGCGGGGTCATCGCCTACAATTATAACTGCAAGACCGACATTTATGCCTTTATCCTTTAATTTTAAAACCTCTTCTTTAAGTTCGGCTTTGGTTTTTGCCGCTATTTCTTTACCGTTGATAATTTGCATATTAGTTCTCCTCATCATTTACTTCCGCAAAAACGGGGGTATAGGTTTCATTTTTCTCTTTATATTTTTTTGTAAGAACCAAAAGGGCTATAGAGCACGAAAGGAACAAAACTCCCGAAAGAAGACTTGAAACCTTAAAGGGGCCAATCATTAAGCTGTCGGTTCTGAGAAGTTCAATAAAGGTGCGTTCAAAACCGTACCAAGCGCCATACATAAGAGCAATTTGCCCTTTGAAAAGACGTTTTTTACTGAAATGGTGAAGTAAAACTGCGCCCAAAAGACACCACAAAGACTCATATAAGAAACAAGGGTGAACCAAAGCACTGCTGCCCATTTCCATTTCGATAACATTTCCTGTCATACCAAACCAGCTGCTGCCTGTAAAGGTGCCGTAGGCTTCTTGGTTTACAAAGTTGCCCCACCTACCTATGCCTTGACCTATTAAAAAGCCAACTGCAGTGACATCGAAGGCCGCCAAAAGACTGAATTTTTTAATTTTATGCATTATAAAGGTTGTAATAGCCGCGCCTATAACACCGCCGTATATGGCAAGGCCTGAAAAGCCTTTGCCCCCACTAAAATTAAAAAAGTCTTTAAAGCTACTGCCGCTTGGGTCGAAAATTATGTAGTATGCCCTTGCACACAAAATGCTAAGAGGCAAAATAATTACAAAAGCATCAAAAATATCATCAGGGTCAATGCCGAAGCGTTTTCCGTTTTTCATTCCATAAAGAAGTGCCGAAAAAACGCCTACAGCTATAAAAATACCGTACCAATAAACCGACCACCCGCCAAGTATCGGTAGGGTAAAGGCGACGGGGTCAATTTTAAATGTAATTCCGAAAAGAATTATTTCGTTCATTTTTGGCTTTACGTTCCTTTCTAATGTCTGTTTACAACCGACAAAACTGCGTTTTCTTCATTAAATATAGAAAGCACAGCCGTAACATCGTCTACTGTAAGAGAACTAACGGCTTCCAGTTGCTCAAAAATATTATAACCTAAAACTGCCGAATCCGAAAGCATAGCGCAAACACTTTCTGCACTGTCAAAACGTTTTAGTGTGTTACCATAAAATTCACGTTTTATTGCTTCAAAAAGGGGCTTTGGAACACCGTTTTGCTTATAGTTTTCAATCTCGCTTAAAATTAGAGCCAATATCTTTTTAGGATTTTTCGATTCGCCCTCAAACATTGGAATAGCAAAACCTCTTCCTGTAAAATATTCGGCCGCAAAATCTTCATTTATAAGCTTTTGGTCTAAAAGAGTTTTATAAAGGGGTGATGCCGAGCCAACAAGCATTTTTAAAAGAACTTCGGTGGCGAGCCATTTTTTTGTATCGGGACAAACGCCGTGGATATTATCTTTAAACCCTAGGCAGAAAAGGGGAATAGACACATCTAGTGCACATTCGGTATAATTTTTAACAACCTCTTTAGGCTCGTTAATGGCGGCGGGCTTAAAGGAAGTATTTTTAGAAACCTTAAGGTTTTTGTTTATAAAATCCAAAACCTCATCAGCTTTAAAATTACCGCCTAAAACAATAAACATATTTGAAAGGTCGTAAAATTTATTATAACATTCAAAAAGAAGAGGAGCGGTTATTTTAGAGATAGAATCGCAGGTTCCCGCAATATCGGTTTTAACGGGGTGGTTATGGTACATTGAAAGCAACATATTAAAAAGCACCTGCCAAGAGGGTTGGTCATCATACATCTTTATTTCTTGACCGATTATCCCTTGCTCTTTTTCTACAGTTTGTTCGGTAAAATAGGGGGAACGAACAAAGTCAAGCAAAATACCTAAATTATCATAAAACCTGTTTGAGCAAGAAAAAAGATAACAGGTTCGGTCAAAAGAGGTGTAAGCGTTTGAGTAGCAACCGGTAGCGGCATATTTTGTAAAGGCATCGCCATCTTCACTTTCGAATAGCTTATGCTCTAAAAAATGGGCAATACCCTCGGGCAAATCTACCCTTTCTCCCTTTTCATTTTCAAAGGAGTTATCAATAGAGCCGTAGCGTGTACCAAAAAGGCCGTAATAGGTTGTAAAGCCCGGCATTTCATACAGGTAAATGTCGAGTCCGCTTTCGTGCTTTAAGTAAGTGTACTGTTTACCTAAAAGAGAGCTTTTAATTATTTGTGCATTCATATTATAAGCCCTCCTTCTTCGGCATTAGTTTGTAAACTGTATCAAGCGTATAGAGGTTAGCTGCGGCAATTACGTCTTCCTTTGAAACCATTTCAATAGCCTTTATAAGCTCTTCTGGGGAGGTAGGATCACCCAAAAAGCGAGAACTGTAAAAACCGTCAAGAGCGGCTATAGAGTCACTCAGTCCCAAAAGGGTATCTTTTATACTTCTTTTAGATGCCTCTAATTCCTCTTGGTCAAACTCACCCTTTTTAAGTGAGTCGATTTGGTTTAATATTTCCCTGTAGGTTTTATCCATTTTATCGGCTTCAACACCGCTATCTACAAGTAAAAAACCCTTATTTCTGTCAACCCTTGCCGCACAGTAGTAGCAAAGGCTCATTTTCTCTCGTACATTTTTAAAAAGCTTCGAGTACGGGCCGCCGCCCAAAAGGTCGGCAAAAACGGTAAGATGGGCAGAGGATTTATCATCACCAACAAAATCACTGGTAAAGCCCATAACAAGCTTCCCTTGGTTTACATCCATATATTCGTTTATAAAATTAACCTCTTTTGCCTTTTTCTTAGGCACAGCCGCCTTAGGACTTATAGGATTTCTTCTCACATCTTTAAGCTTATCGCTTATAGCCTCAAAAAGACCTTCGGGGAGAGCCTTGCCTATTACCTGAACTCTTATTGTGGCGGTGGAAAGAGCTTCTTTCCAGGCTTTATACAGCGAAGCTTCGGTAATAGCGGTTACGTCCTCAATACTGCCGCATTTAAGACAACCAAATTCATCATCTTTATACATTTCAAGAAGAGTTTTTGCTATAGCATAACTACGTTTTTCGTTGATAAGGCCTTCTATTTTTTCTATAGTAAGCCTTTTTTCGCGCTCAAGGTCGTAGGGCTTAAAGGCTTCGTTTTCAGTAGAAGGCTCAAATATCATTTTAAGCAGCAAATCAGTCGCACTGCGAACAACCGAAAAGTCTTCGGGCACCAGGTCATCGTTAATGCAGAAGGAGAAAAATTTAAGAATTTGAGTATCTCCTAATTTATCGGGAACACCGCCTACATCTGCGCCGTAAAGGTTGGCGAGCTCGAAGTTCAGGGCAGTAAAATCGGGATAATCGGCCGAGCAGGAGGAAAGAATATAGGGAAGCAAAGCAAAGGCGGCAACCTTTTCTTTTTTAAGCGGTATATATAAGTTTATTGAAATACGGGTTGTAGAAAACCTTTCATTTTGTATAAAAAGTCCTTCAACGCCATCGCCGAGCGGATAAATCTTCAAAATCTCTTCCTCCATTTTTAGATTAAACATATTATATTTATTTTACCACAAATCTTTCAATACTCCAACAACTTTTTGAACAATTTTTTAAAATAATTTGAATCTTTACAAAAAATAGTGACAATTTTTTGGTACGGTGCTATAATAATACTGCTATAACCTTAGTGTGACAGGTTCAAGTTTAAATGCTTTGGCTAAAAAAGGGGGGCACAGAACTTGGTTGACAGAGAAAAAAAGCAGCACAGAAGGGGTGTTGAAATTAAGTCTAGACTTATTTTAATAGCTTTTTTTATTTTACTTCAAATTGCTGTTATTTTGGGAGTGGCTTATTTTTTTGCATCTCAAAGGGCGTGGGTATACGCCTTACTTGAAGCTATAAGCATTATAATTGCAGTATTTGTAGTCAGCAAAAAGGGTAACCCCAGCTATAAAATAATGTGGATTGCATATATTTTAATTTTCCCTGTTGTGGGTGGACTTGTCTATCTTTTTTGGGGTGGAGGAAGAGTTTTTCCACACGTCAAAAAGCAAATGGTGAAGTTTGCGCGTGGTTCGAGCAGGTATATGAAGCAGGACGAAAATGTAAAAGCTCGTCTAATTTATGATGATATGCTACACGCAAGGCAGGCTTCGTTTCTCACAAATTCCTGCGGTCTTCCTGTGTACGATGGCACCGACACAAAGTTTTTAGCTCCCGGCGAGAAAGCCTTTCCTGTTATTTTAGAGGAACTAAAAAAAGCAAAGAAATATATTTTTATAGAGTTTTTTATACTTGCAGAAGACAGTATGTGGGAAGAAATACTTGAAGTTTTAAAGGATAGGATTAAAAACGGCGTTGAGGTAAGGGTTATTTTCGATGATTTTGGAAGCATCACAAGACAGTATCGCCGTTTTGCAAAAAGGCTTGAAGCTTTAGGCATACAGGTTCAGGTCTTTAATAAAATAAAACCTTCGGCAAATATATTTATGAATAACCGCAACCATAGAAAGATTATAGTTATTGATGGTGAGGTTGCCTTTACGGGCGGAATGAATATAGCGGATGAATATATCAACCGAAAAACCCTGCACGGATATTGGATGGATTGCGCTATAATGCTTAAAGGCAAGGCCGTTACATCTTTTGTAGTTATGTTCCTTGCGATGTGGGGCTATTGCACAAAAAAATATCAGAGATATAATCGTTACGTCGCCGAGCGAGAGGTAGAGGCAAGTGGCTTTGTGCTTCCGTACAGCGATGGACCGATAAATGACCAAAATCCCGCAGAGGGAATTTATATGCAGCTTCTTAATACTGCACAAAAATACGTATATATTGTAACGCCATACCTTATTGTTGACCATACAATGATAAGGGAGCTCACTCTTGCGGCCAGTTCGGGCATAGACGTTAGAATTATTACCCCTAAAATACCCGACAAAAACTATGTTCATCCCGTAACTCAGTACAGTTATGGCGAGCTTTTGGAGGCGGGAGTAAGAATTTTTGAATATACACCCGGTTTTATTCATTCTAAAATCTTTGTATCTGATGACAGTACGGCGACAATAGGTACTGTGAATATGGATTATAGGAGCTTCTATTTTCATTTCGAGTGCGGAGTCTGGCTTTGCAAGACAGATAGTATAGCCGAAATCAAGGAGCATTTTTTGTCTCTTCAAGGGGAAAGCGAAGAAATTTTTCATGAAAAATGGAAAAATAGACCTATTGAGACAAAAATAAAACAAACAGTCTTACATTTATTTGCTCCTTTTATGTAAAAATCTTCCCGCCTTTTGAAAGGGCGGGAATTTTTTTGCGCTAAAAAACGAAAATCATAATTGAGAAAAAACGAGAAAAAATGAGAAAACAAGAGAAAACAAGAGATAGTGAGATTTAAATTAAAAAAGTTTTAAAAAAGTGTTGACAAGGGTGTTTGGTTGTGGTATTATAATCAAGCTGAAAAATTTTTAGGAGGAATAAAAATGTCTACTTTTATGGCAAAACCGGCTGATATCCAGCGCAAATGGTATATTGTTGACGCTGCCGGAAAACCTCTCGGACGTGTTGCAGCAAAAGCTGCTGACCTTTTAAGAGGAAAGGTTAAACCCGAGTTCACACCTCATGTTGACTGTGGTGACCATGTAATTATTATCAATGCAGAAAAAGCTGTTCTTACCGGAAAGAAGCTTGAAAACAAATATTATCGTCGTCATACAGGTTATGTTGGCGGCCTTAAAGAGGTTAAATATAAAACCCTTATGGCTACCCGTCCTGAACTTGCGATGACCTTGGCAGTTAAGGGTATGGTTCCCGATACTACCATCGGCCGCAAGGCTCTTACCAGACTTCGCGTATACAGCGGCGATGCACATAAGCACGCAGCTCAAAAACCCGAAGTTTGGGAATTTTAAGTAGGAGGGTACAGAAATTATGTTTGAAGGAAAACCTTATTTCTATGGCACCGGAAGACGTAAAAGTTCGGTTGCCCGTGTTCGCGTTTACAGCGGTACAGGAAAAATCACAATCAACGACCGTGATATCGACGAGTATTTTGGTCTTGAAACATTAAAGCTTATCGTTCGTCAGCCCTTAAACCTTACAGCTACTGAGGGTAAATTTGATATTGTTTGCCGTGTTGCAGGCGGCGGCGTTACCGGTCAAGCCGGTGCTATCCGTCACGGACTTAGCCGTGCTCTTTTACAGTTCGATGAAGAGCTTCGTCCTACACTCAAAAAAGCCGGTCTTCTCACTCGTGACCCGAGAATGAAAGAGCGTAAGAAATACGGTCTTAAAGGCGCACGTCGTGCACCTCAGTTCTCCAAGAGATAGTTTTTACCTTTTGGGAATACCAAGTACTTGGTTTTATGCCGCCTACAGGGATTTCCCCTGTGGGCGGTTATTTATTTCGTATATTTTTGTCTTTGTTAAAAAATCTAAAGGAGAGTTACTATGCGAAAGGATATAGTAATTATCGGCGCAGGCCCTGCAGGTATTTTTACAACCTTAGAGCTTCTTAGAAAAGGGTATAAGGGAGATATTTTAATCGTTGAAAAGGGTGCGGCAATAGAAAACAGAAAATGCCCAAAGCATAAAACCAAGCAATGCGTAAACTGTAAACCATATTGCCATATAACTACTGGTTTTTCGGGCGCAGGCGCTTTCTCTGACGGAAAGCTTTCTTTAAGCTATGAAGTTGGCGGAGATTTACCAAGCCTTATAGGCGAAGATTTTGCGCAGGAGCTGATAAATTATACAGATAAAATTTATCTTGAATTCGGTGCTGATACTCGCGTTGAGGGTATTAGTAACGATGAAGAGGTTAAGGATATAAGAAAACGCGCTATCAAGGCGGGTCTTAAGCTTGTTGACTGTCCGATAAGACATCTTGGCACCGAGAAGGCGCAGGACATTTATTATGCTATTGAACGTTTTCTTATTGAAAACGGCGTTGAGATAATGTTTGGCTATGAATGTTGCGACGTTATTATAGAAAATGGCGAGTGTAAAGGTGCTTTAATCACAAACGGAAAAGAAAATATAGAAGTAGTTGCCGAAAAGACAATAGTTGCGACAGGCAGGCGCGGGGCGGATTGGTTTGAAGGCCTTTGCGCTGAACACGAAATTGCCCATCAACCCGGAACGGTTGATATTGGTGTTCGTGTTGAGGTTCGTGATGAGGTTATGGAAAAGGTCAATAAGGTGCTTTACGAATCTAAGCTTATTGGTTATCCAAAACCCTTTAAAAATAAGGTGCGCACATTCTGCCAGAACCCCGGTGGCTTTGTTAGTCAGGAAAACTACGACAATGACCTTGCGGTTGTTAACGGTCATTCTTATAAGGAACTAAAATCAGGCAATACAAACGTTGCTATTCTTTGTTCGCACAATTTTAGCCAGCCATTTAATCAGCCTATTGCTTATGCACAAAAGGTTGGCGAGCTTACAAATATGCTTGGCGCCGGTCATATTATGGTACAGCGCTTTGGTGATATTTTAGACGGCAAACGCACCTGGCAAAAGGAACTTGCGCAGTCTAATATTCGTCCCACGCTTACAGATGCGGTGGCAGGCGACATCACAGCGGCAATGCCTTACCGCGCAATGACCAATATAATCAACTTTATTTTGGCGGTTGATGAGGTTGTTCCGGGCTTTGCTTCTATAGAAACCTTACTTTATTCACCTGAGCTTAAATTCTATAGCAACAGAGTTAAAATGGATGAAAATCTTAATACAAATATAAAAGGGCTTCATTGTCTTGGCGACTCAAGCGGTTGGACAAGGGGTCTTATGATGGCTTCGGTTATGGGTGTTTTAATGGGAAGAAAGATAGCCGAGGAAAAATAATCAAGTATTTTTTAGTTCTAAAATTTGTATGTAATTTTTCAACCTTTTATCCCCCTTTTTGATTGACAAGGGGGATAAAATCGGTTATAATTATTTTATACAACTATAATTTCTCGCGCTAAAGCGATAAATTGATAAACGGCACAAAAAGTCCGTTTTCAAATTAAACACAGGCGAATGTCTTGTAATTTTTAAGGGGATGAATTTTTTGGATTCTAAATTAGCGTTTTATATTGTAAAGAGAGTGCTTCTTGCAATATTTACGGTTTTTCTTGTAATTACAATCACCTTTTTTGTAATGCATGCCGTTCCGGGCGGTCCTTTTACAAGTGAAAAGGCCGTTTCGGCAGAAGTTGAGGCGGCGCTTAGGGCAAAATACGGTCTTGACAAACCGCTTATTGTTCAGTATGGTACATATCTTAAAGATATTGTAACTAAATTTGACTTTGGCCCTTCTATTAAACAACGTGGACGCGAAGTTATTGAAATTATCGGCGATGGTCTTAAAACCTCTGCAAAGCTAGGCGTTTTTGCGGCAGTTATTGCTCTTGTTGCCGGTGTAGTTCTTGGCTCCGTTGCGGCTCTTAGACGTAACAAGTTTATAGACCGAGTTATAATGGTGTTCACCACGGCTTTCGTTTCAATGCCTTCATTCATAATGGGGTCGATACTGCTTATTGTTTTTGCTATAGGGCTTAAGTGGTTGCCCGCAAATGGTACCACCACGTCGGGTCTTATCTTGCCGATTATAACCCTTTCGTTATCACCTCTTTCAAATATAACCCGTCTTACCCGTTCAAGTATGCTTGATGTTTTGGGTCAGGACTATATAAGAACTGCAAGAGCAAAGGGTGTTTCTAAGCCTAAGATTATTTTTGGACACGCTCTTAAAAATGCGCTTATCCCCGTTATCACATATTTTGGACCAATGCTTGCATATATTGTAACCGGTTCACTCGTTGTTGAGCAAATTTTTGCAGTTCCTGGTATCGGTAAAGACTTTGTTAACAGTATTACAAACCGCGACTATCCGCTTATTATGGGAACAACAATTATTCTTGCAATTTTAATTGTTACGATGAATCTTATAAGCGACCTGCTTTATAAGGTAGTTGACCCACGAATCAATCTTGAATAATTTAAGCGGTAGGAGAAGTTAAAAATGAAAAAATTTCCAATAAATCTTCATTTGAATGTTGATTCCTTCATTCCGGCAACCGATGCTGAGAAGGAATATATGGTTCAAATGCGCCCGTCAACAACCTTTTTTAAAGACGGTGTTAAAAGACTACTTAAAAATAAGGTTGCAACAGTAAGCTTTTTTATTGTTGTAATTATCACCTTGGCTTGTATAATTTTGCCGATTTTCTGGCCTTACTCTTATGATAAGCAGCTTGGAATTTCGCTTGGCAAGCCTACAGACCCTTCTTATGCAAACCTTATGCCTTTTGAATATGGCGAAACAGAACAGGCAAAAATCGCTGCAGGGGAGAAGGTTTTCCCACACATTTTTGGTACCGACTCTCTTGGAAGGGACTATTTTATACGTGTAGTTTACGGTACAAGAATTTCACTTGCGGTTGGCTTTTTTGCAAGTTTGATAGTGCTTGTAATAGGTATGACGGTAGGCTCGGTTGCGGGTTATTGCGGCGGCAAGGTTGATATTATCATAATGAGAATTGTTGATATTATCTATTCGTTGCCCGATATGCTTATGGTTATACTTTTGGCATCTGCACTTAAGGTCTCGGGTCTTTCTGAAGCTATTGAGGGAACTGTTTTAGAAAAAATAGGCCCCAACATCATAAGCCTTTTCATAGTTTTTGGTCTTCTTTACTGGGTTTCAATGTCCCGTCTTATAAGAGGTCAAATTCTAACCCTTCGTGAGCAGGAATATGTTCTAGCTGCTCGTGCTTCGGGTGCAAAGGGTAAAAGAATTATCACAAAACACCTTATGCCCAACTGCATAGGCGTTGTTATTGTTTCAACAGCTCTTCAAATTCCCAGCGCAATTTTTACAGAAAGCTACCTTTCCTTCTTAGGTCTTGGTGTTAACGCACCAATGCCGTCTCTTGGCTCTTTGGCTTCTGAAGCGCTTAATGGAATTCATTCATATTCGTATAGACTTATAATTCCGGCAATTGTTATCTCGCTTATTGTTTTGTCGCTAAACCTTTTCGGCGACGGACTCAGAGATGCTTTTGACCCGAAACTTAATAGTTAAGGGGGTAAAAAAATGGCATTACTTGAAGTAAAAGACCTTCGCACCTCCTTTTTCACCGACGCAGGTGAGGTTAAGGCCGTAAACGGCGTTTCCTACAACCTTGAGCGCGGTAAGGTTTTGGGCATTGTTGGTGAGTCGGGCTCGGGCAAATCTGTTTCGGCCTACTCTATAATGCAAATTCTTGCTCCTACAGGTAAAATTGTAGGCGGCTCAATTAAGTTCGATGGAAAAGAGCTTATCGGCGCCAGTGAAAAAGAAATGAAGGAGATTAGGGGAAATAAGATTTCAATTATTTTCCAAGACCCCATGACCTCACTAAATCCGACCTACACAATAGGTCATCAGCTTATGGAGGCCATTCTTCTTCATACTAACAGAAATAAACAAGAGGCTTATGATAGGGCGGTTGAAATGCTTCGCCTTGTAAATGTTAATGAGCCTGAAAAAAGAATGAAACAGTATCCGCACGAGTTTTCGGGCGGTATGAGACAAAGGGTTGTTATCGCTATGGCTCTTGCCTGCGAGCCTGACATTTTAATTGCAGACGAGCCTACTACTGCCCTTGACGTTACCATTCAAGCTCAGATTTTGGAGCTTATGAAAGACCTTCAAAAAGAGCTTGGCATGGCAATTATTATGATTACTCATGACCTTGGTGTTGTTGCACAAATTTGTGATGAGGTTGTTGTTATGTATGCAGGTTCAATTTGCGAACAGGGTACTGCAGATGAAATTTTCTACAACCCCAAACACGAGTACACAAAAGGTCTTATGCGTTCAATTCCAACTGCAAATACAGCAGGAACAAAGCTAAAACCCATTACAGGTACACCTATTGACCTTTTAAATATGCCAAAGGGTTGTCCATTTGCACCAAGGTGCGAGGGCGCTATGAAGATTTGCCTTACAGAAAAGGCATGTCCGCTTGATATTAACGAGAATCATAGGGCGGCTTGTTGGATGAATGTAAAGGAAGCCTATGAAAAGGGCGAAATTGAACTAGAAAATGCAGGAGGTAGTGAAAATGAGTGAAACTATTAAAAACACACCTCTTGTTGAAGTTAAAAATCTAAAGCAATATTTTAATATAAATGTTGGCTTTATGAAAACAAAACCGCTTAAGGCGGTTGACGATGTTTCTTTTGCTATCAACAAAAAAGAAACACTTGGTCTTGTTGGTGAATCCGGTTGCGGAAAAACAACAGTTGGTAGAACCCTACTTAACCTTTATAAGCCAACTGCAGGTGAAATTTGGTATGACGGAAAGCAGATTGTAACTCCGGCTGATATTACCGAGTTTAGAAAGAAAGCCACAATGGTTTTCCAAGACCCTTATTCATCGCTTAACCCTCGTATGACGGTTGCTGATATTATTGGTGAGCCGCTTGACATTCATTCTCTTTACAAAACCGAAGAGGAGAGAAGAGAAAGAATATTAGAACTTATGGGCCATGTTGGTCTTAATAGCGAACATGCAAGTCGTTATGCTCATGAATTTTCAGGTGGACAAAGGCAAAGAATTGGTATTGCGCGTTCTTTGGCGGTTAATCCCGAATTCATCGTTTGTGATGAGCCTGTTTCGGCTTTGGACGTTTCAATTCAGGCTCAGGTTATAAATATGTTTGACGAGCTTCAGGATAAGCTTGGTCTCACATACCTTTTCATCGCCCACAACCTTTTGGTTGTTAGGCATATAAGCGACAGAATTGCGGTTATGTATCTTGGAAAAATGGTTGAACTTGCCGACGCTAAAGAGATTTACGAAAGGCCGCTTCACCCATATTCTAAGGCGCTAATGTCTGCTGTTCCCGTGCCCGACCCGAAAATTGCAAGGAATAACAAAAGAATCACTCTTGAAGGTGATATTCCAAGCCCCCTTAATGCTCCTTCGGGTTGCCCATTTAGAACTCGCTGTCCTTATGCATCTAAACAGTGTGCCGAGGAAGTACCAGAGTTCAAAGAGGTTTCAAAGGGCCACTTCGTAGCCTGTCATAAGGTTGCGGAAATAAACTAATTTAGGTTGTAAATGCCCCTGCGGAAAGAGTGCAGCCGTTTGGGCAGTTTGTAACAAAATATGAAAGGATTGATTTTTTATGAAAAAGATTCTTGCTTTAGCATTGGTTGTTGTAATGCTTTTCAGCATGGCAGCTTGTGGCTCGAATAACGGCGGCGCTGCTACAGTTAAGGCTCCTACTCTTAACTATATCTACAACACTAATGACTCTCACAAGGCTATTGCTGAGTATCTTCAGGGTGCACTTAATTCTGTTGGTATCAACATGAACCTTGAAAACCAGGAATGGAACACATTCCTTAACACCCGTAAAAATGGCGACTACACAGTAGCTCGTAACGGTTGGATTGCCGACTACAACGACCCTATCTGCTTCCTTGATATGTGGACCAGCGGTTCGGGTAACAACGATGTACAGTTCGGTAAAGGCGCTCACAAAGACCTTAAAATGTACAGTGTTGACCTCACACCTTACGGTGGTGAAAACGTTAAAGACGGCACATGGGCAGAGACCTATGATGTACTTATCAGCCTTATCAAAGCTTGCACAGATAACGAGAAACGTTATGCTATGATGCACCTTGCTGAAGATATGCTTATGGCGACAGGCTGTATTACTCCTATTTACTACTATACAGACCTTTACATGATCGCTGATGGCGTTGAAGGCTTCTTCTCTAACCCTCTTGGCTACAAATATTTCATGAACACAACTGTTAACGGCAAAACTGATGCTATCAACGTATGTCTTGCTTCTGAGCCTGACACACTTGACCCTGCTCTCAACTCTGCAGTTGACGGTGCTACCATGATTGCTCACCTCTTCTCAGGTCTTGCAAAATGGGCAATGGTTGATGGTAAACTTACCATCGTTGCTGATGCTGCTGAAGAACTTGTTAAAGGTGTTGCAAACGACGACGGTACTGTAACTTATACTTACACTCTCCGCGAAGGTCTCAAATGGTCTAACGGCGACGAGCTCAAAGCTTCTGACTTCGAAAAAGCTTGGAAACGTGCTGCTTCTGCTGACCTCGGTGCTGACTACGGTTATATGTTTGAAATCGTTAAAGGCTACGGCGTAGAAGGCGAAGAATTAGCAGTTACTGCTGACGATGCTAAGAGAACTATCACAGTTACTATCTCTAACGCAGTTAACTACTGGGATGAGCTTTTGGCATTCCCCGTTTACTTCCCTGTTCATAGCTCTGCTTATGACAGCGAGAAATGGGCTACCGATGCAGCTACCTATATCTGCAATGGTCCTTATGTAATGGATTCTTGGGAACACAAGAGCATTATCACTCTTAAGAAGAATGATAACTACATTGATAAGGATAAGGTTTCTATGGAGCAAATCAACTGCTACCTTTCTGATGATGCAAACAACATGCTTGCTAACTTCAAGAATGGCGACTGGCAGTTCATCGATGACGTTCCTACAAACGAAATCGCAACCCTTAAGAAAGACTATGCTAACAACTTCGTTGTAGCTGGTCAAATCGGTACCTACTATGTATGCTGGAACATCAACCAGGACCTTCTCCCCGGTTCTAAGCTTACAGGTGCTGAAAAAGAGGCTGCTCAGCAAGAAATCCGTAAAGCAATGGGTCTTCTCTTTGACCGTAACCACATTGCTGAAAACGTATCTCAAGCCGGTGAAATCCCTGCATCTTCTTTCGTTGCTATGGGTATGACCGATGCTGACGGTACTGAGTTCTATAAGAACGCTAATAAAGCAGCAGGCAACGCTTATGTTGGTTACTTCGATACTGCTAAAGAAGCACACGAAGGCAACGTACAAACTGCTGTTGAAACTCTTAAGAAATATTACGACCTTAAGATTGCTGAGTAATATTTAGCTAAAACCTTGTTCTTATTAATTGCACTCAATAAGACAATTTAAAAATAACGGTTGGCAGAAATGCCAACCGTTATTTTTTTAGTTTCGAATATTTTGTAAAGAGCAGATATACTATTTATTGACTAATTGTTACTAAAAGGTTAAAAAAATCTGAAAAAACAACATAATTAGACAGTAAAAAGTAGGAATAATTGAATAATGGAAAAAAATGTAATAAATCGGTTTAAATTTTGAATGAAAATTAGTAAAATCTTAGACTTTATTTGTCTTTAAAATATGGTAAAATAAAATAGTAATTGGTGGTAGTGTCTCTACGGCTCAAAATGCTTGGTGAAAATTACCAAATATTATGCAAATTTACTTGTATTTACCAAAAAATGCATAAATTTGAGCGTTTTACTTTGTTCGTAATTATAAAATTCGGGTCGTAAGTAACTACAAGCAGTTTAATTTAAGGACATCGTTGTCCTTTTGGTAAATGTTACTCGCCAGAAGTTAATATTATCTTCCTATACTTTCGGTTACAGTATCCCGAAGGTATGTATCTTTTATTTATATATTATATATATTTATATAAAAGATTAAACGCGGGTGAATTCGAAACAATTTCAGTGTGGCAATTTCCACACAACAATCGGAGGGAAAACTAATGAAAAGAAAGTTATGTCTTGCGCTGGCTGTAGTAATGCTTTTTACAAGTATTACTGTTTTCGGTACTTCTGCCGAGGAAGCAGCCGCTCTTCCCGAGGCTAACCAGGTTACCACTGTAGGCTCTGAAGAAATAGCCTATAACGAATATCTGGCCAAGGTTGAAGATTTTTCCGGCGCAACAAACAAAATTGTAGTTGACGCTGTTGATTACATATCATCTAAAGGCGCTACCTTGGAAAAGGTTGACACTTTTGAAGGGAAGGACACTGTTTTAAAGTGGACCAACGAAGCTGGTACGGTTCTTTATGAATTTGATGTTCCTGCAGATGGTCTTTATACAGTTATGTTCGACTACTATGCTCTTCCTAAAAGAAACAATCCTATTTCTTTGGGAATGAAAATAGATGGAAAAGCGCTCTTTGACTCTATGCTTGACTTTGAGATTCCTAGAATTTTCGTTGATGACGGCGAAATCCGTGTTGATGGTATCGGTAACGAGTTCGCACCTGCTCAGGTTGAACATTATGCTTTCCAACAAAATTATTTCAAAGATCCGTCCTCAATTTTGCCCGAGCCTTATACTTTGGCGCTCACAAAGGGCAAGCACACACTTGAAATCTCCTCTTTAGCAGAGCCTTTTGCTCTAAATGAAATTGTTTTTGGCGTTCCCGCTGTAATTGAAGATTATGATACTGTTTCATCTAACTATGATGAGTCTAAATACGCAACCATAAAGGATGCTATAAAAATAGAGGGTGAGGAAGCCGATTTCAAGAGCACATATTCTCTTGTTCCTCAGTATGACCAGGGTGACCCGAGCGTTTCTTCTAAAAATGGCTCTGACCCTTATAAAACCCGAATCAATTATATGGGTGACCTTAACTGGAAAGCCCCGGGTGAAAAAATCACTTGGAAATTCTCAGTTCCAGAAAGCGGATACTACAAAATTGGTATGCGCTATAAACAAAACCTAGTAGTTAACGGTATTTCTTATCGTAAACTTACCATTGATGGTGTTCAACCCTTTACCGAAGCAGGTAATATCGGTTTTGAATATGGTCTTGACTGGGAATATAAGCAATTTGGTGATGACGAAGGCAACCCTTACCTTGTATATCTTAAAGAAGGCGAACATCTTCTCTCGATGGAGGTTGTTTTAGGCGATCTTACACAGCCGATTAATGACCTTATCGCACTTATGTTCAAGGTTGGTAACCTTTATCGTAAAATGGTTATGATTACAGGTTCTACACCTGATACAAGCCGTGACTATGAGCTTTTCAAACAAATTCCCGGCTTCCTTGAGATGCTACAGGAATATAGCGATGAGCTTGAAAGAATTGCTGTAGAGACTGAAAAGCTTGCAGGTAAAACCGGTGGTACAAATGCCGCTTCTTTACGTGCATTCAAGGTTATTATTGATGAAATGATTAACCACAAGCATTCAGCTCATCAGTATATGTCTTCTTACTTCTCAAACTACACTAGTGTTAGCGCACTTGCTTATTCGATGATGGAAATGGCAGTTAATATTGACTATTTTGAAATTGCTGCCCCTGACTATAAGTTTACTAACCCTTCTGTTAGCGGATGGAAGAAAGCAATATTCGGCATTGAAAGATTCCTTGCCTCCTTCAGCGCAAACTACAACAAGGTTTCAGGTAGTGCCGAGACAAAAGATACAGTTACCATTTGGGCTAACTGGGGTCGTGACCAGATTCGTGTTTTAAATAACCTTATTGAATCTTCTTTCACTCCTTCCACTGGAATTGGTGTTAACCTACAGCTTTCAAATGCTACGTATGTTCAGGCTATACTTTCGGGCCGCGGACCTGACTGTTCGCTTAATATGGCAAGAACCTCTCCTGTTGACCTTGCTCTTCGTGGAGCTATGGTTGACCTTAAGCAGTTTGATTATTATAATCCCGAAACAAGAGAAATAACCGAAGAGTATACGGGAGATTTTTCTAACACTATAAAGAGATTTAAGCCTGATGGCGCAAACCCGAAAATGAATCCCACTCTTCCTTATACCTTCCAGGACGGCATTTATGCTATGCCCGACACATATACCTTCAACATGCTTTTCTATCGTACAGATATTTTTGAAGAGTATGGTCTTAAATGTCCTACAACTTGGGATGAATATATAGAGGTTTCTTCTATCTTCTATAGAAATAACCTTGAAGCATGTATGCCTAACTCAACAACTGTTGATACAGGTATCCTCCCAACACTTATTATGCAAATGGGTGGAGACATTTATAACGAAAATCTTTCAGGCACTTTACTTGCAACAGGTACTTCTATAAAGGCTTTCGAGTTCTGGACAGATTTCTATACACAACATGGTTTCCCGATTACTGCAGAGTTCTATAACCGTTTTAAGCTTGGTATTATGCCTATGGGTATCCAACCCTATACACTTTATATCCAACTTGAAATGGCTGCAAAAGAAGTTAACGGTAAATGGAAAATGGTTCCGATTCCCGGTTATAAGAACGAAGACGGCACAGTTAATAATGTTCAAGCTGGTGCAGGTACCGGTTGTGGTATCCTTAAAATCGCAAAGAAGCCTAAGCTTGGTTGGGAGTTCCTTAAATGGTGGACTTCAGCAGATACCCAGCTTAGATATTCAAACAACTGCGAATCTATTCTTGGTGTTGCAGGTCGTATACCCACTTCCAACGTAGAAGCGCTTACCAAAATGGGCTGGACAAACGAGACTGTTAAGCAGCTTTTAGCTCAGATCAGAATGATTCAGGAAGTTCCTGAAGTTCCCGGTAGCTACTACACTTCAAGGGCAATTTACCAAGCATATTGGAACGTTGTAAGTAACGGCAAGAACCCCAAAGATATGCTTATTAAATGGGCAGAAGTTGCAGATAGCGAAATTGAACGTAAACGTGAACAATATGGTGTTAAATAAGGAGGTAGTAACAAGTGAATAATGCAAATGTTTCAAATGCGCAACTCGCAAAATTGCGCAAAAGAGATAAAATGAAAAGTGATGCAGTGCATTATGCAATGTTTGCTCCCTTCTTCATTCTCTTCTTTATCTTTACAATTTTGCCGGTTGTAACCTCAGTTTTACTCAGCTTTTTCGATTTCGACTCGGTTTCACTTCCGAGATTTATAGGCTTTGACAACTATCTTCGTATGTTTGTTGAGGACGATGTTTTCCCAAAGGCGCTTAGCAATACCCTTACTCTTGCTATTATTACAGGTCCTATCGGTTTTGCTCTTGCCTTCTTCCTCGCTTGGATGGTAAATGAGTTTGGTCCTTCGGTTAGAACCTTCTTATCATTCCTTTTCTATGCACCTGCACTTGGCGGCGGTTCGCTCTTCATTTGGCAGATGCTTTTCAGCGGTGACTCATACGGTTACATAAACGGTACACTTATGTCACTTGGCCTTATTGTTGAGCCAATCCAGTGGCTAAAAAGTGCGGACCATTCAATGCCTGTTATATGTATTGTTCAGCTTTGGCTTTGTATGGGTGTTACCTTCCTTTCGAATATTTCGGGTCTTCAAAACGTTAACCCCGAACTTTACGAAGCCGGTGCCATCGACGGTGTTAGAAACCGTTGGCAAGAGCTTTGGTACATAACAATTCCTTCTATGAAGAGTATTTTGATGTTCGGCGTTGTTATGCAAATTCAGTCGGCATTCTCAATTAGTACCGTTCCTGAACAGCTTTGCGGATATCCAAGCGTTAACAATGCAACCGATACACTGGTTTCGCTTATTGCCGACGTTGGTGCGCAAAGGTACGAAATGGGTTATGCTGCTGCAATGTCAGTTATCTTGTTTATTATGATGTCGCTTTCTAAGCAGTTGCTTGGTAAAGTAGTTAATATGGCGGGGAGGTAAGGTTTAAATGGATTCTATTCTTAGCAAATCGGATGAGCGTAGACTTAAAAAGCTCCGTTTAAAAGCCACCCGTCGCGACCAGTATAAAAGGTATACCCGTTCGGGAGCAAGTAACTTCTTTTATACATTTTTCCTTATAGTTTTTGGTGCATTCTCGGTTTTGCCGATGATATACAGTATCATTACATCCTTTAAGCCGCTTGATGAACTTTTGGTTTTCCCACCTCGTTTTTATGTGGTTAACCCCACAAGCGAAAACTATGTTTTACTTCCAAGCATAATGGATAACCTTACTGTTCCGTTTTCGAGATATGCTTTTAACAGCCTTTTTATAAGCGTTGTTACAACCTTCTTACACGTTTTGGTTGGTTCCGCTGCTGCTTATGTTCTTTCGAAAACAAAACTTAAAGGTAAGGCAATAATATTTACAATTATTCAGATGTCACTTCTTTATAACGCTTACACCTTGGCTATTCCGCGTTATCTTATTTTCTCATATATGGGTCTTATTGATACATATTGGGTTTATATTTTACCGGCAATTCCTTCTTCAATGGGTGTTTTCCTTATGAAGCAGTTTATGGATTCAAACATTCCCGATGCGCTTATTGAGGCGGCACAAATTGATGGCGCAGGACCATTTAGAATTTATTGGTCAATTGCTATGCCTAACGTTAAACCTGCGTGGCTTACCCTAACACTTTTCTCATTCAGGGATATGTGGGCTTTGCAACCTGCAGGTACAATCTTTACAGAGGAACTAAAAACCCTTCCCGTAGCGGCAGCTACTGTTGCGGCGGGCGGTCTTTCAAGACAGGGCGCGGCGATGGCAATCACTGTACTTCTTATGATTCCGCCGATTATAGTTTACCTAATTTCTCAGCGAAGCGTTACCCAGACAATGAGTAGCTCTGGTATTAAATAAACATAGGAGGAAAGTTAATATGATTAAGACAATCAGCTTTAAAAAAGCTTTGTGTAAAGTATCCGCTTTTCTTCTTGTTTTATTGATGCTTACCTCAGTTTTTGGCGTAAGCGCATCTGCAGAAGCAATTGAAAAACCTGCGTATGATACTTATACATATTGGTCGGGTGCAAAGGGCAGAGATTCTTTCCCTGTTTCCTCGACTCCAATGTACGAGCTTGACCGCGTTATTACAGGCGCAGATTTGGGCATTTCGGCACTTAACGACCCAAGAGATGTTTATGTTGACGCAAAAGGACTTATTTATCTTATGGATAGCGGCAACGGCCGACTTGTTGTTATAAATCCTGATTTTACATTAAATAAAGTCATTAAGGACCTCAAGTTTAAAGAAGAGGCTGTTGATTTTACGGGTGCCGGCGGTGTATTTGTAACACCTAAACAAGAAATTTATATAGCAGATACAGAAAACGAAAGAGTTATTGTAACAAACCTTGAAGGTGTTGTTTCGAAAATCTTAGTTTTACCTAGTGCGGACATTATCCCTGACGACTTTACATATCGTCCTTCTAAAATTGCTATTGATTCAGAGGGATATACATACGTTTTGTCAGAAGGCTCATATTACGGTTCACTTATGTATAAGCCAACCGGCGAGTTTATGGGATTTTTCGGTTCCAACTCGGTGCAGTCTTCAATTCTCGGTGCTTTTCAAAGACTTTATGAAATCATTTTCGTAAGTGAGAGTAAGCTCGATACCAGAGAGAAAAAGCTTCCATACAGCTTCTCTGATATTGTTGTTGATGATGAAGATTTTGTTTATACCGCTACAGGCGCCACTTCAACAACAACTACTACAACAGGCCAGCTCAAGAAGATGGCACCTAAGGGTACAAACGTTTTGTCAAATAAGACAGGTCAAAACGCAGCGGGTGCAGAAAGCACAGACTTTTCTGATACAATATCTGCTACAACATTAGCTCTTCCAAACGGAACATATATTGCTCGTGTAACCGATATTTATTCTATGGACGTAGACAGCGAAGGTTATATGTACGGTCTTTGCCGTAACTTTGGTCATATTTTCATTTATGACCAGGAGTGTAATCCTCTTACAGTTTTCGGTGGCGGCTTTACCGCGGGCGACCAGGACGGAACATTCGCCAGATCTTCGTCAATTCAGTATGATGAAAGAACAAACGATATTTATGTTGTAGATGCTACCAATATTAACCTTACTGTCTTTAAGGAAACCGAGTTCGGCAGAATGGTTAAAGAGGCTCAAAAACTAACAATAGATGGTTCTTATATTGAAGCTAAACCACTTTGGGAAAAGGTTCTTACAAAAGACCGTAACTGTCAGCTAGCATATAGAGGTCTTGCTAAGGCAGCTTTGCTTGAAAAGGATTACGATAAATGTATAGAGTATGCAAAACTTGGTGTTGACCAGGCTACATACTCGTCTGCATTCAAATTCGTAAGAAACGATTGGATTTCAGCTAATTTCGTATGGATATTCCTTATTATAATAGCTGTAGTTGGCGGGCTTATCTTCTTTATGGTTTATTCAAATAAACACGAGGTTAAGCTTATTAAAAACCCACAGGTTGCAACCATGTTTAATTCTATAATGCATCCGTTCGAGGGTTCACAACAGGTTAGGTATTATAATAAAGGTTCTATGACCTTGGCTACTATATGTATGGTGCTCTTCTTCATTACAACCGTTATTTCAGATATGACCTACGGCTTTATGTATAGAGAGTTTGATAAGAGCTCATATAGTGTTTTCTTCCCACTTCTTAAAAACTTTGGTCTTGTTTTGCTTTGGACAGTGGCCAACTGGGGTATGTCAACCCTCTTTGAAGGTAAGGGTACTATGAAACACGTTTATATAGTAACCTGTTATGCACTTATTCCTATTATTGCAAACAACCTTATTCAAGCAGCTCTTTCTAATGTTGTAACACCGGAAGAGGCTCTTGTGATGAATGCAATTAACGTAGTTTTAATGGCAGTTGCAATTATTATGCTAGTAGTTGGCATTATGACTGTGCATGAATATGGCTTCTTTAAATTCCTTGTAATGACAATAGTTGTTATTCTTGCAATGTTAGTTGTAGTTTTTGTTGTACTTATGATATTTGTTTTAATTCAACAGGCAACAAGCTTTATCGGTTCGCTTTATAACGAACTAATCTATAGATAACCGAAGGAGGAGATAAAATGAAACACCTTAAAAAGTATCTTGCTTTAATTTGTGCTTTATGTCTTATCTTCGGTACCTTTGCAGGTTGTAGTTCTGAAGAACCGGAAGTTTTGGAAAAGTACGATGCAAACAAAGAAATGGTTAATGTAGCAAGCGGTATTGTTGCGGAAAATAGCCTTTATTCAATAGAGTGGAATAAAGACCGTGCAGCAGTTTCTATCACTTCTAAGAAGGATGGAACCGTTTGGAGCACAACCCCTAAAGAATATTTGGATTCAACAACCAGAGAAGATATACCTAATAATGACAGGCTTAATTCTCTTTTGGTTGTTACCTGCCGTAATGAGCTTCAGGCATTTACCCATTATTCAAGCACTGCTTGTGTGGTAAATAACCGCTATAGCTCTGAAAAAATTGATAATGGTATCAGAGTTACCTTTTACTTTGATGAGGCACAGCTAGTTGCAGGTCTTGATATTTATCTTGAAGATGATGTTTTCAAGGTAAAGGTTGACCCAAGTCAGCTCAAATCATATTCTGAATATTTCATTACTAAGGTAACACCTGCACAGTTTTTGTGCTCGGTTAAAAATACCGAAGCAGGGGATAAAAACTCGTATGTAGTTGTTCCTTCAGGTAGTGGCGCACTTCTTTATACCGACCTTAGAAGCGATAAAACAGTAAGAAGCTATGCTGCAGACTTTTATGGTTCTGATAAGGCGGTTCGTTACTATCAAAGAGGTGATGTTGTAACACCTCTTAACATGGGATTTTATGGCATTAAAAATGGTGATAATGCGCTTTGCGCCATTTTCGAAAGCGGTGTTGAATCTTCAGGTATCGACACTAAGACAGGTGATGTAAGCACAGGTTATTCCTATGTTTCTGCTTATTATAATGCGCGTGGTTTTGAAAATGTTTTCTATAGAGCAAATCACCGTTATCGCTATACAAAATATGCCGAAGATAAAATAGAGCCATTCGTAGTTGCTTATTATCCGCTTACCGGCGACAAAGCAAACTATACAGGTATGGCTAAAAAATACCGTGAGGTTATGACCAAGAAGGGTCAGCTTAAAAAATCTCAGGATAACACTCTTTTAACAGTTAAGTTAATTGGTAGTTATTTAGAGGACGACCTTTTCCTTGGTATACCTACAACTAAAAAGGTTTCACTTACCTCTTATAAAGAGGCAAAGGAAATTCTTTCCGAGCTTAGTGAAATTTCCGGCGGCAACCTTGCAGCTAATATGTACGCTTATGGCGAGGGCGGTTTGAACGGCCTTAAGCTTAATGGCGACAATAAGCTAACAGGCGTGGTAGGAAACAAGAAGGCTCTTTTAGACTTTGTAAAATTCACAAATGATTCGGGAATTAAAGCCTTCTTCAATTTCGACAGTATTACTTATGCTGCCAATGGCAACGGATATAATCTTAAAGGAACATCTGCTCTTAGCACATTAGGGCTTACCTCAGCCACAAAAGACTATAGTCCCGCAACTGGTTCGACCCTTTCAAGCGGTAGAATCGGCGGTGTTCGAAGAGCTATGATTTCGAGAGGACTTTTGGCACAAAGCGTAGGCGACACAGTTAGTGTTACCGATAAGTACGGAATAAGCAATATTGCTTATAACACACTTGGTAATTACTGCTATTCAGATTATAATGATGATAATGACAAGAAGGATTATTATCCCGTTAAAGCAAAGATGGGCGCTCAGGTTTCGAGCATCATCGAAAACGTAAAAACCGAAAGCGGCAAAACCGTTATGGTTGACGGCGCATTTGACTATGCAGCAGCCGCTGCAGATCTTCTTGTAGCCTGTCCGACAAGCTCTGAAAAACGCTTTGCTTTCGATAAAGATATTCCGCTTTATCAAATTGTTTTCCAAGGTCTAAAAGCTAATACAACAAGCTCCATTAACGGTGCAGGTAATCAAAGAAAGCAGTTTCTTAAGGCTATCGAAACAGGTAGTGGACTTTACTTTACAGTAATCGCAAACTACTCTACCGAGCTTAGAAAGCAAATTGAGAGAGGTTTAGGTACTGCGCTTTATGAAGACAATAAAGAACAAATCAAGGCTTATGTAAATGAGGCTAAAGATTTCTTAACATCTGTTTCGGGCGCAAGTATTAAATCGCATGAATATATTGCTGATGAGGTTACTGTAACAACCTTTGATAACGGCGTTACCGTTGTTGTAAACCATGGCGAGAAAACATTTACGAGCGAAAGCTACGGCACAGTTAAGGCCGAAAGCTTTATTACGAAATAAGGAGGGGTAGCTGTGAGTAAAGATAAAAAAGTAAATCTTCAAGAGAATAACACCACAGACTCCTCTAAAAGTCTCAAAGATATTCTCAAAGCTGAAGAAGCAGAACTTAAAGCAAAAAGAAAAGAAGAGAAAAGAAAGAAAAAGGCAGGCGTAGTTTACGATAATACCGGACGTATTATTTACGACGAAAAACGCGCGGCTATGCCCGACCTTAACAAAAAGCACGTTAAGGGTATTGAATCGAAGAAAAGTGGATACGGAAGAATGTTTATTACACCTTGGTGTATTGGTATGTTGCTTTTCTTCATCATCCCTCTTGCAAAATCATTCATTTATTCATTTTCATACGTTGAACCCAACCCTGGTGACCTTTATACAGAATGGGCAGGCATTATAAATTATCAGTACATCTTCAACGAAGACCCAAATTTTGTTGATAATCTTACTGCTTCGCTCAGTAAGTTCTTTACATCAATGCCTATTATCGTTGTTGTAAGTCTTATCTTGGCGTTGGTGCTTAACGGCAACTTTAAGGGAAGAGCCTTCTTTAGAGGAATTTTCTTCATTCCTGTTATTGTTGCGACAGGTGTTGTTATGAATCACCTTACAGTTGACTATAGCGGTTACGGTGCTATCATTAAGATGTCGGCAACCGTTTCGGCTGATGCCTATTCAACTGCGGGTACGGCAAGCGGTCTTGATTTTACTCAGCTTCTCAATTCTCTTGATTTGCCGCCCGAAATTACTCAGCCAATGTCAAATATGATTACAAACATATTTAATACGGTTTGGACTTGTGGTATACCTGTTGTTTTGTATATTGCAGGACTTCAGACAATTCCGCCACAGCTTTACGAAGCATCTAAGGTTGAGGGTGCCACAACTTGGGAAGAGTTCTGGTATATTACACTTCCAATGATTTCTCAAACAATCCTTCTTGTAATTGTATTTACACTTATCGAGCTTTTAACCCAATCAAGAAGCGCGGTTATTGAACAGGCTTACTCGCTTATGACAAATAACCTTGACTACTATACAAGTGCCGCAATGCTTTGGACATTCTTTGCAATTGTTGGCGGTATAATCGGTCTTATTATTCTTGTATATTCTAAGACCTGTCTTAAGAAATGGAACTAAGGAGGGGAAGATAATGACAGATGTAAAAACAAAAAACAAAAAATCCCTTCCTAAGCTTGAAATAAGTAAAACCAAGGCTAAAAACAGCCTACTTAAAGGTTTTGTTTCAATTTTCAGGTGGGTATTCCTTCTTTCTGTTGGTTACATTATTTTGTATCCTCTTTTTGCAATGATTGCCTTTTCTGTTATGACACAGGAAGACATTGTTGACACAAGTGTTACCTGGCTTTCAAAGGCTCCTTCCTTTGCAAGCTATAAAACCGCTTGGAATATTTTGGAGTATCCCAAATCATTTCTTAGCACTGTGCTTGTTCATGGTATAAGCGCCGCACTTGAGATTTTCTCTTGCGCTATTGCTGCTTATGGCTTCTCGAGATTTGAATTTAAAGGAAAGAATTTACTTTTCGGTTTGGTTCTTTTAACCGCTATTGTTCCTGTTCAAATTCTCGTTATTCCGCTTTTCATCAACTATAGCTATTTTGATGTTTTGGGAATTATGAAGCTATTCTATAACATTACGGGTGCAGAGCCTGTATACCTCGACCTTACAGGTACACCATTAACCTTCTGGTTGCCTTCACTTTTCGGTGTTGGTCTACGTTCAGGTATATTTATCTTTATCTACCGTCAGTTCTTCCTTGGACTTCCCAAAGAGCTTGAAGAAGCCTCTTGGATTGACGGTTGCGGACCTATCAAAACCTTCTTTAAGATTGTTATTCCTTCCTCAGGTGTTGTTTTCTTAACCGTTACTATCTTCTCGGTTATCTGGCACTGGAACGAATATTATCAGTCGGTTATCTTCTTCAACTCCAATATGCCGCTTTCGGTTAAACTTGCCGGAATTCGCTCGGCGGCCTATTCAATGGAGGGAAGCGGATATAGCGAACTTATGGCAGGCCCAATTATCTCTGCAGGATGCCTTCTCTTTATCGCACCAATGCTTGCAATGTTCCTTGTTTTACAGAAGAAGTTCATTCAAAGTATTGACAGAGTAGGTATTGTTGGTTAATAGACCTTAATAAATTAAAAATGCTCTTCCTTATGGAAGAGCATTTTTTGTTTTACTGTTGTTATTTTGTCTGTTTTATGGTATAATTTTTGGGAAAAAGGAGGCGACCTAATGGACTTTTTATATTTGCTTGAAAAAATAAGAAATCCTGTTTTGGATTTTATAATGCTAAATATAACAAAATTCGGCGAAGAGCTTATATTTATGCTTATAGCAGTTTATGTTTTGTGGTGCGTTGATAAGCAAAAAGGGTATTTTCTTTTGTTTGTAGGTTTTTCGGGAATTCAGATAAATCAGCTTCTGAAGGTAAGCTATAGAGTGCCACGCCCGTGGGTTATAGACCCTAATTTTAAGGCGGTTGATGCCGCATTACCTGAGGCAACAGGTTATTCTTTCCCAAGTGGACATACTCAAACTGCGGTGGGCACCTATGGTTCTTTGTTTGCGGCGTTTAAAAATAAGTGGGTTAGAATTTTATCGGCTGTCATTTGTATTTTAACTCCGTTTTCAAGAATGTATCTCGGTGTCCACACTCCGCTTGATGTAGGTGTTTCTTTTGGCGTAGCCATTTTGCTTGTTTTGTTTTTTGGGTTTATTTTCAAAAAAATCGGTGGCAGTAAAAAGGGTATGAGAATTTTGTTCTTAACCCTGATATTAATCTCTTTAGCAACAACTATTTATATGACAATAACCCTTAAATCAGAGACCGAAAAAAATGTTTTGAATGCGCTTCAAAATTTTTATAAAATGTTGGGCGCCATAACCGGTATGTATATAATTTATGAGCTAGATACTGCCTATATAAAATTTGAAACAAAGGCGGTTTGGTGGGCTCAGGTTTTAAAGGTTTTATTGGGGCTTGGTATAATTATGGGAGTTAAGCTTTTGGGATATGAGGTTTTCGGTGCCTTTTTGCCGACCCATATTGCAAAGGGCATAACCTATTTTCTTTTAGTTTTGGTAGCAGGCGCAGTATGGCCACTAACCTTTAAGTTTTTTTCAAAACTAGGCAAAAAAGCGGGCGCTAATTAAATGTGGAGGTGCGATAAGTGAAAAAAATATTAGCTTTATTTTTGGGTTTTGTTTTAACTATTACTGTTTTTAGTGGTTGCAAGGCTAAAGAGCCTATAAATATAATTATTATGGATGACCTAAACTCTGCAACCTTTGTAAATCTTATTGATAAAACAAAAAACGGTAGTGCTGAAAATGAATATAAATTTACTACGGTATATTCTGCTTCTGCCGTAGCGGCTAAAATTACAAAGGGTGAGGTAGATATTGCGGTTGTGCCTTCCTTCGTTGCGGCTACGCTGTATGATAAGACTGACGGGGCAATGACACTTTTGGCACTTACTGCTTCGGGCTCAATGAATTTGGTAACAAAAGGCGAAAATATTACAAAATATGAGGACCTAAAGGGCAAAGAAATCTTCGTTTCGGGAAGAGGCACCGACACTGAATATATGCTAAAATACATTTTGCTTAAAAACGGAGTCACACCTGATACTGTTAAGGTTACAAGCGTTGCCGACGATAACAAGCTTATAGAAAAATTTAATGATGGCGCCGCAAAAATTGCAGTAGTAGGGGAACCTGCAAAAACGCTTCTTATAAATAAGGTGCCAGACACCCGCACGGTTATGGGCATTACGGCCGACTGGAACTCAATGACCAACAGTTCAGGCATTATACAGGGCTCTATTGTTGTTAGAGAGGAATTTTTAAAGAAAAATAAAGGTAAGGTTAAGAAGTTCCTCAAAGAAGCAGAAACTTCCGTTTATATGGCAAGTGCAGATACGGCCACTACCGCAAAGCTCTGCGTTACTGAGGGGATTTTTGAAACCGAAGAAATCGCAAAAAGCGTACTTAAAAATTCTGAAATCGGCTTCGTTACAGGAAGCGATATGAAAACACGTTTCCGTAAGTCAATAAAAGCACTTCACACGGTTGGAATGAAGGTTATGGGGACAAAAGCTCCGGGGGATAAGTTCTATTATAATGTAAAATAAAAAAATATTGTTAAAAAATAGACAAAATCCTACTTTTTTTGTTTGGCGGTATTGAATTCTTAGTTTAATATTGTTATAATATTTAGCAGTGGTCGAATGCAAAATTCGACTAAATGAAAGGAGTACATATATGAAGTATTCAAGCGAAGTAGAAAAAATGTGTCCTTTGGCTAAAGGCGCATATCATGGTCCTGCTCCCATTCCGGAAGAGGGAAGATGGGTACAGGTTAAGGAAGTTAAGGATATTTCCGGCCTTACTCACGGTATTGGTTGGTGCGCACCTCAGCAGGGCGCTTGCAAGCTTTCTTTAAATGTTAAAGAGGGTGTTATTGAAGAGGCATTGGTTGAAACAATCGGTTGTTCGGGTATGACTCACTCTGCCGCTATGGCATCTGAAATTTTGGTTGGCAAAACTCTTTTAGAGGCACTTAATACTGACCTTGTTTGTGATGCTATCAATACAGCTATGCGTGAGCTTTTCCTTCAAATTGTTTATGGCCGTACACAAACAGCTTTCTCTGAAGACGGTTTGCCGGTTGGCGCAGGTTTGGAAGACCTTGGTAAAGGCCTTCGTTCACAAACAGGTACAACCTATGCAACAAAGGTTAAAGGCCCCCGTTATCTTGAACTTGCAGAAGGTTATATCACAAAGGTTGCAGTTGACGAAGAAGGTACTATTATCGGTTATAAATTCGTTCACCTCGGCAAAATGATGGATATGATTAAAAAAGGTATGGACGCGAACGAAGCTTTGGAAAAAGCAAGTGGCCAGTACGGACGTGTTGATGATGCTGCAAAGCTTATCGACCCACGTGAAGAATAATAGGGAGGCGAAATATAATGGCTTTATTTGAAAGTTACGAAAGAAGAATTGAACAAATTAACGCTGAACTTGCAAAACACGGCATTGCTTCTATTGAAGAGGCTAAAGAAATTTGCGATAAAGCAGGTGTTGATGCTTACAATATCGTTAAAGGCATTCAACCTATCTGTTTTGAAAATGCTGCTTGGGCATACGTTGTAGGTTGCGCTATTGCAATTAAAGACGAGGTTAAATCTGCTGCAGAAGCTGCTGAAAAAATTGGTCTTGGCCTTCAGTCTTTCTGTATCCCAGGTTCAGTTGCTGACGACCGTAAGGTTGGTATCGGCCACGGTAACCTTGGCGCAATGTTACTTAGAGATGAAACAAAATGTTTCGCATTCCTTGCAGGTCATGAATCTTTTGCGGCTGCTGAAGGCGCAATCGGTCTTGCAAGAAGCGCTAACAAGGCTAGAAAAGAGCCTCTTAGAGTTATCCTTAACGGTCTTGGTAAGGATGCCGCTCAAATCATTTCCCGTATTAACGGCTTTACCTACGTTCAAACAAAGTTTGATTATTTCACAGGTGAGCTCGAGGTTGTTAAAGAAACAGCTTATTCAAACGGCGAACGCGCAAAGGTTCGTTGCTACGGTGCAGATGATGTTCGCGAGGGCGTTGCTATTATGCATAAAGAGGGTGTAGACGTTTCCATTACAGGTAACTCTACTAACCCCACCCGTTTCCAACACCCCGTTGCAGGTACTTATAAGAAAGAATGTATAGAGCAGGGCAAGAAATACTTCTCTGTTGCTTCGGGCGGCGGTACAGGTCGTACACTCCATCCCGACAATATGGCTGCAGGTCCTGCTTCTTACGGCATGACCGATACAATGGGTCGTATGCACTCTGACGCTCAGTTTGCAGGTTCTTCTTCAGTTCCCGCTCACGTTGAGATGATGGGTCTTATCGGCGCAGGTAACAACCCAATGGTTGGTATGACTGTTGCATGCGCAGTTGCAGTTAACGAAGCTTTAAACAAATAATCTAAGATTATTTGTAATGAAATTTGCCTTACGGCAAATGAAATTCACTCTGTGAATGAAATGCTAAAGCATGAAATGTGCCGCATCTTTTAGATGCGGCACATTGTGTTTTAATCTATTGTAATTTCAAAAAGTTCATTAGGAGTACATTCAAGAAGTAAACAAATTGTTTCGATGTTTTCATAACGAATAGATTTTGTTTCATTGTTTACCATCTTGTTAAAATTTTGGTAGCTCATACCTAATTGTTTATATAACCAATATTTTGTATGTCCTTTTTGTTTTAATAAATCCAACACTTTTAATTTAATCATAAGACATTTCTCCAAGCACTTTTGCTATTTTTCATTTATATATTCTGCTATTTCTTCAATACCACAATCTAATGCTTGGCAAATTTTATTTAATGTTTTGGTTTCGATATTTTCATTCGCCTTTAATCTTCGTATTGTTTTACTGTCAATCCCACATTCCTCTCTTAACTTATAAGTAGAAAAGCCTCTACTTTTCATTGTAATCCATAATTTATCAAAAATAATCATAACAATCCCCCTTGACATATAATATTATGGGGGTTATAATCCTAAATATTAAGGGGATATAACCCCCATAATGTTAGGATGTGCATAATGGTTAATAATAAATTACCCATAAAAAGAGTTGTAATTGCAGGTGGCAGAGATTACTATAATTATGACGAGGCAAAATCTTATATTGATTTTTGTTTATCCAATATTCGAAATGAGAATGAGATTATTATTCTTTCGGGTTGTGCAAGTGGGGCTGATGCTATCGGGGAACGATATGCAAAAGAAAACGGGTTTGAGGTTGAAAAATACCCTGCCGATTGGAAAATATACGGCAAAAGCGCTGGACCAAGACGAAATAAGCAGATGGCAGAGTTAAGCGATTATGTAATTTGTTTTTGGGACAAGAAAAGCAAGGGTACAAAGTCAATGATTGACTATGCTCGTAAGTGTGGAAAGCCTGTCAAAATCAAAAAGATATTGGGAAGTAAAAAGAGCAATTCGTGATGAGCGCCCAACCAAACATGCTCAAATTACTGTTGTCTGCAGTTGCAGTAGCGCAAGCGCTTAATAAGTAATGTTTTTGCATATTTAAAAGGCTTGGGAATTTTCCCAAGCCTTTTACTTTTATAAAAAAAGTGTTGTATATGTTCTTTTAAAAGAAGGTACCATCATCTAATCTGAAAACTCTTCTTGTTTAACAAAGTCAAGAAAAGCTTTTAAGCTTTTTGACATCCATTTGTTTTTGTGGTAAATAAGCTGTTTCCAAATATCAACCTTTATATCGCATATATCCAGAAAGCAAAGCTTACCTGAGGCGATTAAATCTTTGGTAACAAAATCGGGCAGGAAGGAAATCATATTACTTTCGGCAAGCATTTTGGTAATGATATCGGTTCGCCCAATTTCGAGCACCGGGGTTATTTCGAGAGACATTTTTGCAAGCTCTCTATCAAAAACGCGCCTATAGCCTTGACCATATTCGGTCAAAATAAAAGGCTCACTCATAATATCCTTAACCGAAAGCCGCTTAGCTCCTGCAAACTTTGATTTTGTACTTGCTACGAAGTGCATTGAAAGGGGCTGCTCTTTGGCAATAATATAATCCTTGTTGTATAAACGTCTGTCAAGGGTGATTATAACGTCGGCTTTGTTGTGGTCGAGCATATCAAGCATTAGCGACGAGTCGCCCGTGGTAAAACGAATTGAGATTGACGGGTGCTTCTTGTGAAAATTCATATAATAAGAGTTTATTATATCATCGCAAATTGAGTCGGGGGCAACGATATGAATATGCCCCGAAAGCTCTTCCTCACGATTTATGTTTTCTTTAAACTCGTCGGTAATAACGCGAATTTGGTGAGCATAAGAAACAAGCTCCCGCCCACGCTCTGTAAGGGTAATCGTATGGTTGATTCTTTCAAATAAAAGGCAGTCCAGCTCTTCCTCTAATTGCTTTATCTGAAAGGAAACGGTTGACTGCGAATAGCCAAGCTGCTCGGCAGCTTTTGTGAAGCTTCCAAGCTCGGCAACGTGAATAAAGGTAATCAAATTTCGTAATTCCATAAGGCAGCCCCTAACATCTAAAATTTCGATAGCAAAGATTTAAATCATTCGTTTGACTAATGCATAAGTGTATTATATAATAGGTTTGTAAAAAATGCAAGGCTTTTATGAGCCAATAAAAAGGAGAACTTACAATGAAAAAAGTATTATCTATTTTGTTAGCACTTTGCCTTTGTGTAGGCTGTGTGCTTTCGATTACCGGTTGCTCAGGTGAAAAAACCGACGGCAAGTATAAAATCGGTATTGTTCAGCTAGTTGAACACGTTGCGCTTGATGCCGCAACAGAAGGCTTTAAGCAGGCCATCATTGATGAGCTTGGCGAGGAAGCGGTTGAATTCGATTTCCAAAACGGTCAGAACGACCCGAACACTTGCTCGACTATCGCTAATCAATTCGTTTCTAATAATGTTGACCTAATTATGGCAAATGCAACTCCTGCTCTTCAAGCGGCTGCAGCTGCAACAGGCGACATTCCGATTCTTGGTACTTCTGTAACCGAATATGGTGTTGCTCTTGAAATTAAAGATTTTAACGGTACCATCGGTGGCAATATTTCCGGCACTTCTGACCTCGCTCCTCTTGACAAGCAGGCTGCTATGATTACTGAATGGTGCCCTGAGGCGAAGAAAGTTGGTCTTCTTTACTGCTCTAAGGAAGCAAATAGCCAGTACCAAGTAGACGTTATAAAGGCAGAGCTTGAGAAGAAAAATCTCACAGTTACACTTTATCCCTTTACCGATTCAAACGACCTTGCTCAAATTTGCACTAATGCTGCTGATAATTGCGACGTAATTTATGTTCCTACCGACAACACCGTTGCAGAAAACACCGGTATCATTGACAATATTTGTGAGCCTAAGAAGGTTCCTGTTGTTGCTGGTGAAGAAGGTATCTGCTCCGGTTGTGGTATTGCTACTCTTTCTATCAGCTACTACGACCTTGGTTATACCACAGGTAAAATGGCTGTTAAGATTTTGAAAGATGGCGCAGATATTTCTACAATGCCCATTGAGTATGCCGAGAAGCAAACTCCAAAATACAATAAGCAGAACTGCGAAGCTTTAGGAATTACACCTCTTGACGGTTATACTGCTATTGAAGCAAACTAATAATAAATTTTTCAGCCGGGGAGAACATATCTTCTCTCCGGCTGTTTAGCGTGTCAGGAATTTAACCTGTCACACTAAGCAAACGCGAATAATACGAACCTGTTTTTTGGGTAGGATTTTCGCCTTTGCTTTGTTAAAATACTCGCGAATCCGTCAGGATTCACTGCGTTTTATGCCTCGCACAGTCAAAAATCCTATACCCACAAAATTCTACAACCTAAAATGAGCAAAATTTTGTGTGATTTTTGGTGCGAAAGAATTCGTAAGGCTAGCGCCTACGAATGATAACAAACCGAAAATCGCCGAAATTTTGCCATTTTAGGCAGGTTCGGATTATTCGTGTTTGCTTAACTATTTTATGTATACAGGTGAAATTATATGGAAATTTTTAGTCAACTTTTAGGCGCCTTGCCCGGTTCTGTCTCACAGGGACTTATATGGGGAATTATGGGAATAGGTGTTTATCTTACTTATAGAATTTTAGATGTTGCTGACCTTACTGTAGATGGTTCATTCGCAACGGGCGGCGCTGTTGCCGTTATACTCATTTTAAATGGTTGCAATTTATGGCTAGCTATGCTGCTAGCTTTTATCGCAGGTCTTCTTGCGGGTGCAATTACGGGACTTCTTCATATCTTTATGGGAATTCCGCCCATCTTGGCAGGTATTTTAACACAGCTATCGCTTTATTCTATCAATCTTAAAATTATGGGTAAAGCAAATCAGTCGGTTAACGTTAATCAAACCGATCTTTTGGTTTCACTTCGTTGGGTTAAGGAATTTGCTTTGCATAATCCGCTTATTACAGTTGGTATTGTTTTGATTATTTTGATCGCAATTCTTTATTGGTTCTTTGGAACCGAAATGGGATGTGCGCTTCGTGCGACAGGCGCCAACCTTAATATGAGTCGCGCACAAGGAATTAACACAAGCTTCAATAAGGTGCTTGGAATTATGATTTCTAATGGTCTTGTAGCATTTTCGGGCGCTTTCCTTGCTCAGTATCAAGGCTTTGCAGATGTTAAAATGGGACAAGGCGCCATCGTTATTGGTCTTGCCGCTGTTATTATCGGCGAGGCGTTATTTGGGAAAATTTTCAAAAACTTTGCGCTCAGATTATTATCTGTTGCCCTCGGTTCGATTATTTACTATATCGTTGTCCAAGCCGTTATCACAATGGGTCTTGATGCCAACCTATTAAAACTACTTTCTGCGGTAATCGTTGCAATCTTTCTTGCCATTCCGTATTGGAAAAGACAATATTCTGAAAATCATATGGTAAAGGCGAAAGGGGGCAAGGCAAATGCTTGATATTATAAACGTAGAAAAAACCTTCAACCCCGGAACTATAAATGAAAAAAAGGCGCTCGGCGGCATTAACCTTCATCTTGACGAGGGCGATTTTGTAACAGTTATTGGTGGTAATGGAGCAGGTAAATCTACTATGCTTAATATGATTGCCGGTGTTTATCCTGTTGATAGTGGCAGTATTGTTATTGACGGCGTTGATGTAACACGCCTTCCCGAATATAAACGCGCAAAATATTTAGGTCGTGTTTTCCAAGACCCTATGACAGGTACGGCTGCAGATATGCAAATTGAAGAAAATCTTGCTCTTGCCGCGCGCAGAGGCAAAAGAAGAACACTTCGCGCAGGTATCACAGCTAAAGAGAGAAAAGAATATAAGGAACTTTTGAAAATTCTTGATTTAGGTCTTGAAGACAGACTTACTGCTAAGGTAGGCCTTTTATCCGGTGGTCAGCGTCAGGCACTTACGCTTCTTATGGCTACACTTAAAAAGCCAAAGCTTTTGCTTCTTGATGAACACACAGCAGCGCTTGACCCAAAAACCGCAAAGAAGGTTTTGGATATTACCGAAGAAATTGTTGCTAAAGATAATTTGATTACTGTTATGATTACGCACAATATGGCCGATGCCATTCGCGTAGGAAACAGACTTATTATGATGCACGAAGGACGAATTGTTGTTGATGTTAAGGGTGAGGAGAAGAAAAAGCTCACCATAGAGCAGCTTCTTCAAATGTTCGAAGCATCCAGCGGCAGTCAGCTTACAAGCGACAAGGTTATACTTTCAAAATAAAAGTTATGGGATTGCAAATAAACATTTGCAATCCCTTTTATTTTTGGACAAGAAAGGAAAGGGTACAAAGTCAATGATTGACTATGCTCGTAAATGTAGAAAGCCTATCAAAAACAAAAAGATATCGGGAAGGTAAAAGGTCAATTTGTGATGGTCGCAACCAAATAGGCTCAAATTACTGTTGCCTGCAGATGTAGTTAATGAAGCACTTAACAAAAAGGCATTACATTAAAAAATCAGTCAACATTTATACTAACATTCGAGTTTGTTCATGTTTATATAAACAAAAAAGTTGACATTTAAAAATAATGCAAGTATAATATACACGGAGAGTAAAATTTGGGCTTATATAATGGAATCTCCTGCATTTTTTGGGTTATAAAAAGGAAAAAGTTGAGGAGTGGCATCATGAAAAAACGTTTGGTATATATACCTATATCATATAAATCGGGTTTTAATATGTCAGCAAATATTACAGGTAGTAACGAAAAAGGCGTAGAGGTTATCTTAAAAATGCATTTGTTGCATTAAAATCTGTTCAAAAATTTAATGAGGATGTAGATTTGGCAGTTGTTGTTAATTTTGAACTATCACCATTTTTTGATGAATTATTTAAAAGCAATGATATAAAAGTCTACAAAATCGATTTTGAAGATTATAAGGTTCCGGCGAATTTTGTTTGGTCATTGGCGTTTTTTAAGATTACGGCATTAAAGTTTATTACTTTAAATACTGACTATGAATATACGTTACAATTGGAGAGCGACGAAATATGCATATCTAATTTTGATGATATGTGGAGAGAGTTAGACTATAAGATTTTAATGATATATAGTCCTTTTAGAGTAGATCATCCAAATCGAGTATTATATAGCAAGTTGTTCCATGAAATTTATAAAAATAATACTAAGCAGACAATAGTTAAAACGGGAGCAGGTTTTGTTGCAGGACGAAAAGACATGCTGTTAGATTTCGTCAAGGTATGCGATGAAATTTATGATTACATAAAGTATAATGAAAGTACCGTTGATAAAAATATAGGTGACGAATTATATACGTCTATATATTGCGCATTATATCCTATGCGCGTTGGCGATGCAGGTCCCTATGCAACTGTTTATTGGACAGGAAGTTTTTATTTCGCGGCAACTAACTATAAGTATGATCCGGTTTCGATTATCCATCTTCCTGCAGAGAAAAAAAGAGGGTTTATAAAGCTTTTTGAGTATTATTTGAAAAATAAAAAATTGCCAAAAAACGAAACTATTTATAGGATTATGAATTTCCCTAAAACCCCAACACATTTAACGATTAAAAAGAGTTTGTCTAAAATCAAACATAAAGTATTAGGGTTGTTTAAAAAGTAAGACTCAAAAGTAAAAGACCACCCAAGCGGAGACACTTCGTAAAGATGTTGTCCCCGCTTTTTTTATATAAAAATCAAAATGGTAGATGATATTGTGGGAAATGTTTCACTGTGAAATAACTTCTGATTTATTTTTAATGCCATTACTTTGATATGGATAAAAACAATAGCCCACCCTAAAGGGTAGGCTATTATTTTGGAAAGGTAGCACAAATTCGATGCACTTTTATTTTTTGTGTTATGTGTTCGAGCCACTACATATTTCTATTAGTGTGCTTGTATGTGGGAATTATTTAATCCACCATTCCGGAGTTATTTCACCGAGCTTTATGGTACGACCTGTAGAATAATCAAGCATTATTTCAATATCGTAATATTTTCCAGCCATAAGTTGCACCATGAGTTCACGACAAGCACCACATGGCGCACCGTTAGAACCATCTGGGAGAATGCATAACACTTTATCGATTTCTTGTTCACCATTAGTAATCATATTAAAAATAGCATTTCTTTCCGCACAAATGCCAAGTGTCGAACAAGTGTCAATACAAACACCAGTATATATTTTCCCAGACTTTGAACAGACTGCAGCAGAAACCTCGCCGCAGGTAACATATTCTGAAATTCTACGTTCATTTAGGATACCTTTCGCCGCATCATACATTTCAGTCCAAATCTTTTCCATAAGTAATCTCCTCGCCAAATTATCATTTATCGGCTAGATTATAACATAAATCATATTTATAATCAACGCTTTGCGAAGCAAAGCACCGAAATTATTCATTATTCATCAGCGTAAGCGACTTCATTATTCATTACGAAAATCCGTTTTAATGAATGATGAATATTGAATAATGAAAAATGAATAATACAAAACGAAAATCCCATCGACAAAAGTCGACAGGATTTTCGTTTTGGCGGAGAAGGAGGGATACGATGCACTCTCGGTTTATGCCGATGGCTCCGAGCCATTAGCGGCAAAACCTTCGTGCTCCCGACTACACAGCCCCAAAATGCTATCGCGCATTTTGGACTGCTTCGACGAACCCCACGGGTTCTCATCCCTCGCCAAAGTAAAAACAATAGCCCACCCTAAAGGGTAGGCTATTAATTTGGCGGAGAAGGAGGGATTCGAACCCTCGAACGGCGATTAACCGTTACACGATTTCCAATCGTGCGCCCTCGACCGGACTAGGCGACTTCTCCATAGATATTTAACTGACCTAAATATTATAATAGAAGGCAAAACAAAAATCAAGTGTTTTTTTAAAAAACAAAACATTTTATTGAGCAAAAATTCTAAAAGTTAATAAAATCTCTATTACGCTTAATTTTAAACCAAATTTATACTTTTATAAAGCCTTCATAATAGCGCAATACTACTAAAAAGAAAGGATGATATAAAAATGGACGGAACTGACATTGTAAAAAACACTTTAGATTCTATTCCTACGCCGAGCGCTAATGCGAAAAACATTGTGGCTCTTGTTAAAACGAGCGGTAAAGTTACAGGCTACAAGCTTTCTGATGGGCAAATACTTGAAAAAGAAAAGGCTGTAGACCTAGCAAAAAGGGGCGGAATAAACGGAGTTGGTATCGCGCATAGAAAAGGGAATGAGTATTTAAAATCCGTTCCCAACGAAAACGAAAGCGATAATTTGAGCAATTTACCCTCAGTAACAAAATAAAAAAAGACTGGTGCAGTGTTCAATAGAACGCAGCTCCGGTCTTTTTTTAGAAAAATAAGTTACTGTTTTTTACTTTTATAAAAAGGAATAGAAGCAAGCATTACTACGGCAAATAAAATTAAATACCAAAGGGTAGTAATCCCGTGAGATATAATTGCCGCAAACATCATAAACAGGCAACAGGCTATTGCTAGAGTCGGAACAACGAAGCGCTTTACAATACCAAGGTCCTTTTGCTTTACCATAAGCATTATATAAATGGGAATAAACAGACCATAAAGAGTAACTATAGGAAGCTCAGAAGAATCAAACCCGTATTTTCCAAACCAGCTTTTGGGCGCGAGATTTGTTCCGTAGAAAAAAACAAGCCAGAAAAGCGCCGACAAAAGTCCTACTATAGAAGAGTTCGTTGGCATATTTGTTCTTTTGCTTACCTCACTCATCATTTGAGGATTTATGCCTTTATTTCTCACCGCCATAGAATAGGCGCTTCTTGTTGTTGCAAGCATAAGTCCGTTCAGTGTGCCAAGGCAGGAAATTATAACAAGAACATAAAGTCCTACGCCGCCTACAGTGCCAAAAATCTTTTCAAAGGCGTGTTTTACGCCCTGTTCACCACTGCTCATAAGCTCTGCATTCGAAACACTTCCCGAAAGGCCAATATAATAAAGAATGTATACAACCACTATAGTCAGAGTTCCAAAAATCAGAGCTAAGGGAAGATTTTTCTTTGAATTTTTAATTTCGGCATTTATACTCGTTGCAACTATCCAACCGTCATAAGCGAAAGAAGAAGCGACAAGCGCTGCAAAAGTGCCGGCAAGAAAACCGCCTTCAGGCGCCTCTACAGTGGCGGTGAAGTTCGCTACCGTCATACCATTTTTAAGGCCTACCGCAGTACCTATAATTGCCATCAAAAGCAAAGGAATAAGCTTAATAATGGTTGTTGTAACTTGAAGCTTGCCTGCTAAAATGGGGGAGAGCGTGTTTATTGCAAAAAAGACTATAAGATAAATAAAAGAAATAACCATAACGTTTGCTTCATTCGGCGCAAAGCCTAAAAGTGCACCTGTATACCGCGCTGATACCCAAGCCAAAACAGAGGCAATAGCGGGATAATAAATAAAGGAAACAAACCAGCTTACCAGGTAAGCATATGGCTTTCCAACAATTGATTCGGCATAGTCGACAAGACCGTTAACACCGCTATAACGGGTTGCCATTATTGAAAAGGTATAAGCGCAGATAACCATAATGAGACCGCCTAATAGCCATGCCAAAATTCCAAGCGGAAGATTTCCGTTAGTGGCAATAAGCACCTTTTCCGCCTTGAAGAAAACACCGCTGCCTATTACTATGCCTATTACCATTGAAATCGCGGTAAACAGACCATATTTTTCTTTTAAATTATTATTCATACAAAACTCCTTAAAACAGACTTACAAATCATTTTAAAATTATATCATATAAAGTTAATTTTGTCATTATTTTTATAGATTTTTCATAGTGGGGGGAAATCTTTTTTAAAAAATTGTATAATTCATATGGTTTTCAGGCGAAAAATAAAGGAGAGATTTTATGATTACTAAAGAGAACAAAAAAGCTATTTTCTTAAAAGGTGCGTTTGAACCCTTGCATATTTTTAAAAATGGAAAAGAGCTCCAAAACTTTAAAATGACAGGCACTGTACAGGATACTGCAGAATTCAGTGGTACGCTAGATTCTTTTATTACAGTTTATGGCAAAACGGGGTATAAGGATAATATCCTTCCACCCTCGCCCGACAACATAAAAGAAATATTAAACGCCAGCGGAACCATAACAGTCAGCGGAGAGAATGGCGAAACTGTGGATTATCAAATTCCCGAACTTTATGGCATTGAGGTTAGCTCCAAGGCACCATATAATTATAAGGAAACAGTGGAGGGTGTTACTAGGTATTATATAGCTGACAGCCTCAGCGACGGAAAAATTATAAGGCGCATTGCAAAAAGGGTAGTAGACGAAAATGCGACTTTGAAGTACTGCACTGTAATGGGCGATAATTATTATAGAATAGGATTTGATGATTTCATCGATAGATTTGCTTTTGTTGACCAATACGAAACCTCAAATTCGGTTATTTGCAACATGTTTTCGTCAGAGCATGGTTATAGTATTTCATCTGCTCCTGCACACTACGAGCATACCAGTAGTGATTCGGTTCAGTACTATAATTATCAGTATATTATTTTAAAAAAAGAGAGACTTTCCGAACTTTCGATAGAAGGTGCGAAGAAGTGGCTTGCGGAAAACAAGCCGATATTTTATTATCCATTAATAGAGCCACGCGTTGAAGAAATAAATCTATCAGTAAGTTCATTACCTAAATTTACCAAGATGTCAGTGTTAAATATAACTAACGCACCTAGGTTGGGTTTAGCCGAGTCTATTAAAATTTTGGACATGTAAACATACAAAAACTAATGGCATTTGTTTAAAAGCATTGCAATTTTAGCAGTGCTCAAAAAACAAATGCCTATTTTTCTCTTCAGGCAATTATATGCTAAAAATATATGTTTTTTTACTCCCTTATACCAAGAAAATATGTTTTAAATGTGCAGTATCTACCATATAACTTCAATAAGGCTTATAATTATTGTTAATAATAGATATATAATAGGTGCAGTCTATAAAAAGGTAGATTAGTTTTTAAGCGGCATAATAATTGGTTATAAAAACGTATTTTTAGAGGGGGGAGGGGTTAGTATTTATAAGAATGTAATAAAGCCGATAATAGACTTTCTATTATCGCTAACCTTAATGTTATTACTGCCTGTCCCGTTGGTTATAATTTCTTTAGCGATATTTATTGATGACCCAGGACCAATTATCTTTAAGCAAAGAAGAGTAGGGAACAGTAAAAACGGCGAAATTACATATTTTAATCTTTATAAATTTCGTAGTATGAAGAAAAACACTCCGAAAGATGTTGCGACACATTTGCTTGAAGAACCGGATAAATATATAACCCGAGTAGGTAAAATATTAAGAAAGACAAGTCTCGATGAGCTGCCACAAATAATTAACATATTATTGGGTCAGATGTCATTTATAGGGCCCAGACCGGCTTTATACAATCAGTACGATTTGATAGAAAAAAGAGAAAATCACGAAGCCAACAATGTAACACCGGGGCTCACCGGTTGGGCACAAATTAATGGACGTGATGAATTATCATTAGATCAAAAAGCTGCTTTTGATGGCGAATATGCTAAGAACATCTCCTTTAAATTTGATATTATGATATTAGTTAAATCAGTTTCTTATGTTTTAAAGGCAAAAGGTTTCTTGGAAAATAACGAGAAAGAGAGAGAAGAGGTTTTAAAATGATAACACCTTTGGTTAGCGTTGTAATTGCTACCTATAGACGTGAAGCCTCTTTTAAAAAAGCTTTGTTTTCATTGGCGGAACAAACCTATAAAAATATTGAAATCATAATTGTAGATGATAGTGCTAATGAGAATTGGAATTCAAAGATATTAGAAATTGTTGAGCAATTCAGAAAGCAATTTCCAAATATTATTTTATACCATATTGTCAATAAAGAAAACAAAGGTTCTGCAAGGGCGCGTAATATAGGTATTGAAAAAGCTTCGGGCGAGTATATTACTTTTTTGGACGATGATGATATTTATCTGCCAAAAAAAATTGAAAGCCAGCTTATAAATCTTTTGGAAAACGGTGCGGATTTTGGTGTTACTGATTTATACCTATATAATAGTGTGGATTTTTTGGTTGATAAAAGAATTCGCTCATACATAAAAAAAACAGACAAGGATTCTTTGCTAAAATATCACCTTATGCATCATATAACCGGAACTGATACAATCATGTTTAAAAAAGCTTATCTGGAAGAGATTGGCGGATTTGACCCTATTGACGTGGGGGATGAATTTTACCTTATTCAAAAGGCGATTTTGGGTGATGGTAGGTTTTCATATTTAAATGAATGCTTTGTAAAAGCGTATATACATTCTGTAGAGCAAGGCATATCCGCAGGGGAAGGCAAGATTGCAGGTGAAGAAAAACTATTTGAATTTAAAAAAGGCTTTTTTGATAGTTTAGAAGCTTCAGAAGTGAAATATATAAAAGCTAGACATCATTTGGTTTTGGCATATGCATATTTTAAATCGAGAAAACTAAAGAAGTTTGTTTCTAATTTTTTAAAAGCGTTTTTTGCTTCACCTATACAGTTATTTAAAATAATTTCAAGCAGATAGCTTTAACGTTTTATTAAAACGGTATGAAGAACGGAATAAATTCCGTTTTGAAACATATAAAATAGAAACATATTTATAAATATTTATGGGGAGGGATGATTCGGATAATTCGATTTCTTTAGGGCATAGGCTTCGATTGCCCTTTAGGAAAATGTTCTTATATGAAGTAATTTTTAAAGGAAGGTGTTAAAATGCACAACAGTCTCAAAAAGGTTTTGTCAGTTTTACTTGCTGCAGTAATGCTTATCAGTGTTTTTTCTGTAAATGTTTCTGCTGCTGTTATTTATGACGAAACAACAAAACAAGATGATTATTATAATCTAGTCAGCAAAAAAGATTGGGAGACTGCTCCCGGTATTTCTGAATCTGAAATCGTTCTTAATAACGATGCAGGTTCATATCGTCAGGTTATTCATGTTATGCAGGCTGATATGACTAACCCTTACGCAAAGGTTATCACCAGCTACGCAGAAATGAACACCCAAAAATATCAAACAGCTGATATGTATGCACAAACAACATGGATTAGGGACAATTGGGGCCTTAACGTTGTTGGTGGTATGAACACATGTCTTAGCTGGTATAATGGTGATACATATACTAAAAATCCCGACAGAATCGGCGAGCCTTTAGGCTTTATGATGCTTGATGGTGAGGTATTATTTGACCATTCTGTAGGTTTCCCCACATGTATCGTTATCAATTACGATGAAAAAGATGGTGTAAAACGTCCTGCAGATATTCCCAAGGTAGAAATGGTAACTGTTACATCTACCGCCGACCTTGACGGTTGGGAAGAGCAGGTTATCCCTTGCTCTAGCGGATACATTGTAAAAGACGGTAAAAACCAATACACAGAAAGCCACACCGGTGGTGAACCCCGTTCTGTTGTTGGTATTAAAGCTGATGGTACAGTTGTAGCTATGGAGAACGACGGTCGTCAGTCGCCTTATTCTTCGGGTATGAATATGTACGAGCTTGCAGAGGTTATGATTTCTCTCGGTTGTACATATGCCGCTAACTGCGATGGTGGTGGTTCTTCGACCTTCGTTACAAAACGACCCGGTGAAGAGCTTGCTGTTCAAAACTCTCCCTCTGACGGTAGCCTTCGTCCTACTACAAATGGTATCGTATTTATTTCTACCGCTCCCGCAGATGGTACCTTCAACCGCGCCCACATCACTGCTGCGGATGAATATTACACTCCCGGCAGCTCGGTTCAGTTTGACGTTATAGGTACTGACCTTGCAGGTAACGCTGCTGAAATCCCCGAGGATGTTATCTGGCAGCTTAAGGATAGCAAATTTGGTACTGTTGATAGCAATGGTAAATTCACTTCTAATGGTACAACAGGCGAAGTTACCGTACAAATGGTATATAACGATGAGGTTGTTGGCGAAGCAACAATCAATATCGTAGTTCCTGATATTGCTTTCAAAATGGATAAGCTTGTTTTGCCTTATAGCGAAACAGCAGAAATCAACCTTTCTGTTACAACTAATGAAGGTCTTAATACAGTAACTACTTCAGCAGGGGATATCATTTTAACCCTTTCTGATGCAAAAATGGGTACTATAGATGGTAACCTATTTACAACCTGCACACAGGAAAGCGGAGTTACAGGTGGTACACTTACTGCAACTCTCGCATGCGACCCAACAAAGACTGTATCTGCAACAGTTAAGTTTGGTAAGGCTTCAGAAATAGTTTTCGATTTTGAAAACAACTATGAACTTATTGTCGATAAAAGTACTACAGGTAAAAACGAAGATGGCAGCTATATTTACGGCTGGCATGTAAATGATATACAAAGAGATCAGCACTTCGCATACCGTTGGACCAGCTACAAAGCAAGGTCTCCTATCGGTATTGGTACAAAGCATGAGCTTAAAGTAGTTGATAAAACTACAGGCAAGGTTCGCAACGGCAATAACGCTTTAGAAGTACACCTTGACTGGACATGGACAACTTCAATGGGTTCTAAGCAGATTAACATTTGGTTCCCTGAAGCTATCGATGTTTCTGAGGCAACTAACTTTGGTATGTGGTTATACATTCCAAATTACGAAGTTTTGGCAGATTGTGCAACCTTTAGACTTCAAGGTCGTACAATTCCCGATCCTGTAAATAGTCCTATTGGAACTGGCAAATCACAGGATATTAAGTTCAGTAATTTGCTTGCTAACTGTGGCGTTACTGACGAAGGTTGGATTTACGTTAACTATGACGTTCTTCTTAACGGATGGGATGTAATCGACTACTTCCAAATTATGATGGTAGATAACTCAACAGGTTTCAACTCAATGAGCGATTATACCTTCTACATTGATGATGTAACTGTTGACTATTCTGAGGCAGTTATCGATAGAGAAAACCCCTACTTTACAAGCATGGGTATTGCTAACGACCAAGACGGCGCTAACGAAATTGTAGATGGTGCAGTTATTACAGAAAATGCCATCACTGTTTTAGCACAGGCTAAAGAAAATACAACAAAGGTTAATTACACAGGTCTTAACACCAAGACAGCTAAGGTTTATGTTGACAGCAAACAGGTTACAACAGGCATTACAACAAATGCCAGTGGTAAAATTTCTGCTGCTTTGAATCTTGCTGATGGTGTTCATACCATCAGATTTGAAATTTGCGATGAGCAGGGCAACCTTGGTGCAATTACACGTAAGGTTACTGTTAACACAGAAAAGAGCCCCGTTCGTTTAGAACTTGCAGACCCCACAGCCACTGAGATTCCTGCAGGTGCAATTATGTACCTAAATCTTGTTGCTGATGATATTACTAAGATTGATGAAGTTACAACCAATATCAATCTTGACCAGGTTAACGAGTGGGAACTTGAGGGTATGGAGGTTGCATATGGATTTGAGGCAACCTATACTGTTGATGGTAATAACAATGCTAAGGTTACTATCAAGAGAGTTCTTGACGAGATTGAAGGAACAACCAACGTTCTTGCAAAGCTCCCCGTTCGTATTTGGATGACAAAGTCTTACCTTGACCCTGAATATATTGCTCTTGATATGGTTCAGGATGACCCCGCTAAGCAGGATAAATATTTTGCTATGACTCCTTACGGCATGTGGCTTTCTGACGGTGTCTTCAAGATTAATGTTGTTGTAGACGCAGACGCAGGTTTGGTTAAATATACTGATGGAACAGAAGCTACCTTCTCTTCTAACGAGTATGTAGTTACAACCGAACTTAACCGTTATCGTAACTCCAAGAATGCAGGCGACACAAACTTCTATCAAGATAAGGCCAGCTTCCATATTCATAAAGCAGGCGAGCCCGTAAGCAAGGCTGCAACATGTACTGAAGCAGGTTATACTGACAGAGTGTTCTGCGTAGGTTGTACTTGTGATACAGTTAAACGTTATAATCACGTTTGTGATACAGATGCTGGTTGCGGTTCTGTAATCGATTGGGGTACAACAGTTCCCGCAAAGGGACATGATTATAAAGCGGTTAATAATGAGCTTGTTTGTGATTGTGGTAAGAAATTCAGTGCTGATGGTTTTGTTGAGTTTAATGGCAAAACAATGTACTTTGCAGCTGGCAAATATCTCACCGGTTATCAAAGAATAATGACTGACTATTATTTGTTTGATGAAAACGGATTTGCTTGTGATGGCGAATATAATGTTTGCGGAACATCTTTAACCTTTGATAATGGTAAATTTATCGCAACCGAAGACGTTTTGTTTGGCGGTATGTGCGGCGACGATATTTGGTTTGCTCTTTTCCAAGATGGACGTCTAATTCTTGACGGCTCAGGAGCGATGTATGACTACGCAGCTATAAGATTTGCTCCTTGGTACAACGATTACCGAGACATTATCACATCAATCAAAATTAGTAAGGATATTACTGCAATTGGTACAAGAGCCTTCTATAATATGAAGAAACTCACAAGCATCACATTTGAAGAGGGTAGCAAGCTTACCGCACTTAGACAGCATAGTATTGCGAAGCATTCTTCTTTGGAAGAAGTTGTTATTCCTGATGGAGTAACCCTATTAGACAATGGTGTATTTGAACTTTGTCCCGCACTTAAAAAGGTTCAGATGCCTGCAAAAGTTTCGTATATAGCAAGTACAGCTTTCGCTGATTCTATTGATGCAACATACACTGTTGTTGTAGACAGCTTGGCCGAAACTTGGGCTAAGAACAAGGGTTATAAATACGAAACAAGAATCGCTTTGTTAAATAGCGGTTCGCTTAACGAAACGATTACTTGGGAACTTTATTCTGATGGTACCCTTAAAATTGTTGGCGAAGGCGCAATGCCTGACTATGCCGCAGTTAATGGTACTACATCTGCACCTTGGGGCAACCTAAAGGTAAAGAAAATAGTTGTTGATAAGTATATTACTAGAATTGGTTCGTTTGCATTCTTTATGACCAACGCAAGCTCTGTAGAGTTTGAAGATGGCAGCGCACTTACCGAAATCGGAAAATCAGCTTTCGGTTATATGGATAATCTTACAGCTATTACTATCCCTTCAAAAGTAGAAAAAATTGAAAAATATGCATTCTATTATTGTCCTGTTATTGAAACATTATTTATTCCTGTTAAGGTAACAAGTATTGGCGGCAGTATTTTGTACGGTTCTAATGACGATGTAGTAATGCAGGTAGCAAAAGATTCTTACGCTCAGGCTTATGCCGAAACAAACGGAATTAAGTTTGAGACCCGTGAGGAATATGCAGTTGTTAATGGCGGAAAACTCACAGACACTGTTTCTTGGGAATATTATTCTGACGGAACTCTTAAGATTGTTGGCGAAGGCGCAATGCCAAACTATGCCGCAGTTAATGGTACAACATCTGCACCTTGGGGAAATCTAAAGGTAAATAAAATAGTTGTTGGTAAGGACATTACAAAGATTGGTGAATTTGCATTCTTTATGACCAACGCAAGCTCTGTAGAGTTTGAAGATGGTAGCGAACTCACCGAAATCGGCAAAGCAGCTTTCGGCTATATGAATAATCTTACCGCTATCACGCTTCCTTCAAAAGTAGAAAAAATTGAAAAATATGCTTTCTACTATTGCCCTGTTATTGAAACAGTATTTATTCCTGTTAAGGTAACAAGCATTGGCGGCAGTATTTTATATAGCTCTAATGACGATGTAGTAATGCAGGTGGCAAAAGATTCTTACGCTCATAGCTATGCAGAATCTAAGGGCATCAAGTTTGAAACCCGTGAAGAATATGCAGTTATTGATGGCGGTCAGCTTACCGATACTGTTTCTTGGGAATTTTATTCTGATGGTACACTTAATATTGTTGGCGAAGGTGCAATGCCTGACTATGCCGCAGTTAATGGCACAACATCTGCACCTTGGGGAAACTTAAAGGTAAACAAAATAGTTATTGGTAAGGATATTACAAAGATTGGTGAATTTGCATTCTTTATGACCAACGCAAGCTCTGTAGAGTTTGAAGATGGTAGTGCACTCATCGAAATTGGCAAGGCTGCTTTTGGTTATATGAGCAAACTTAAGAGTATTGTTCTTCCCCAATCTTTAGAAACAATAGCAAAGTATGCATTCTATTACTGTCCCGCAATCGAATCAATATATGTTCCGCTTAAAGTAGCCTTCATCGGCGGAGGCATTTTGTCCGGTTCAAACACCGATGCGGTATTGCAGGTAGCAAAAGATTCTTATGCTCACAGCTATGCAGAATCTAAGGGCATCAAGTTTGAAACTCGTGAAGAATACGCGGTTATTAATGGTGGCAAGATTACCGATACAGTTTCTTGGGAATATTATTCTGACGGAACTCTTAAGATTGTTGGCGAAGGCGCAATGGTTGATTACGCTGCAGTTGCAGGTTATAGCACTGCTCCTTGGGCTAATCTTGAGGTTAAAAAGGTTGTTATCGGAAAAGACATTACTTATGTTGGCGCCTATGCTTTCTTCAAAAACACAGCTGCTGCAGTTGAGTTCGAAGACGAAAGTTCGCTTGTTGAAATCGGCAAAGCAGCATTTGGTTATATGAATAATCTTACTTCTGTTATTCTTCCTGAAACTGTAACAACTATCGGCAAATATGCTTTCTACTATTGTCCTGCTATTGAAACAATATATGTTCCTGCCAGTGTAACTTATATTAGTTCGAGCATTTTATCTGGTTCAAATGCAAACGCAGTAATGAAAGTAGCGGAGGGTTCATATGCTCATGATTTTGCGATAGCAAAAGGAATAACATTCGAACTCTACTAAACTATATTTGAGATTAGCATAATTAGATGATCATTGCCGCAACTAAAAATATTTGGTTGCGGCAGTGATTTTGCTATCACCAGCAATTTACATTTAAAGATATATTGGAGTGAAAAATGTTTATCTATGAAGATAAAGGAGACCTTTTATGGACGAGTTGCAAAACCACTTACTTGAAATGTTAGGCTGGTTCCACAGCTATTGCGAAAGTAATAATTTGCGGTATTATCTTGTGCATGGTACAATGCTCGGTGCACAAAGACACAAGGGATTTATTCCTTGGGATGATGATATAGACGTTAGTATGCCGCGCCCCGACTATGAAAGGCTTAGAAACCTTTCGTCGTCGCAGGAAAAGGGTAAATACATATTTGAGTTTCCAGGGTTGGACAATCCTGAATATCCGTATAGATGGGCAAAATTATTCGATACAACAACTACACAAATAGAAAAACAAAGGAATCCTATTAAACGTGGTATCAATATTGATATTTTTCCGCTAGACGGCGCCGGTAATACTTATGAAGAAGCTCTAAAAACTTTGAAGCCAATTAAGAGGCATAGAGTTCTAAATAGTATGATTAGCTGCGCTATTTTAAGGCGTCGTCCGTGGCACAAAAATGCTTTGATATTAGTGGGAAGAATTATTTCGCCTCTTTTTATAGATAGAACTAAGCTGATAGAAAAAATGGATTCTCTTTGTAAGAAAAGAGATTTCGACAAATGTGAATATGTAGGTTCTCTTTTGGATGAATATGGAGCAAAAAATCTTATAAAGAAAGAAATTTACGGTAATCCCACACCCATACAGTTTGAAAAATATATAGTTAATGGTGTAGAAAAACCTGACGAATATCTTTCGAGCTTATATGGAGATTATATGACTTTGCCTCCTGAAGAAGAAAGACGCCCTCATCATGATAAGGAATTATTGGATTTAAACAATGGATATTTAGATTAAGATAGGTCGTGGTCAAGATTAACTTGACCACGACCTATTGTTTATTGTTTAGGCTGCACAATATATAATATAGTAAATAGATGATTTAATATAAATGTTGACATATTTGCGCTAAAATGATATAATTTATGGTGTATAGATATACTGTGAAAAATGCGGTTTGAAATAAAAAGATTCATACTTTATTCGCTTACTATCTATAGCTAATATTGAGTTATTTGGGCACGGTTACATAACATAAACATTTCGTTGGCGAAATGTAGTGGAAGACTAGGAAACCTTGGTGAACCTAGTAATAAAAGGGAAGAAATTTATTATACATATAATAAGGAGATAATTGGATTCCTTTACTATGAATCTATGTCATTATTAGTGTTTGCCTAACCTTTGCTATTTTAATAGGGAAATCGGGAATAAAAACAAATCATTGATATTATAAAATCATGTTTTTTAAGAGGTGTCTATGTATTACAAATTTGTTAAAAGAGGTCTGGATATTATATTTTCATTCGTAGCTCTTGTAGTGCTTTCCCCAATACTTGTGGTGGTAGCACTTATTAGTGCGCTTGTAATGAGGGGAAACCCTTTTTTTGTGCAGTTGCGACCAGGCAAGGACGAAAAAATATTTAAGCTTATTAAATTTAGGTCTATGACGGGAGAAACAGATAAAGACGGAGTGCTTCTTGCTGATGAGGATAGGCTTACTACTTACGGTAAGTTCTTAAGAAACACCTCCATTGATGAGCTTCCTGAACTTATAAATATTTTAATAGGAGAAATGAGCATTATCGGCCCAAGACCGTTGCTTGTAAGGGATATGCTTTTCATGACAAGTGAACAGAGAAAAAGACATATGGTTCGTCCAGGCCTTACAGGACTAGCCCAGTCAAGCGGCCGCAACGGAATTTCGTGGGAGAACAAATTAGAGCTTGACCTTAAATACATAGAAAAAATCACATTTTGGGGAGATGTTAAGATAATTTTTAACACCATTAAATGTGTTTTTGCGAGGGAAGGTATTTCTGAAGAAGGCATGGCTACCGCAGCGGATTTAGGAGATTATTTGTTAAGTGTTGGTAGCATCGATAAAGAAACCTATGATAAAGGTTTGGAAGAAGCAAAAAAACTTTTGAATGTGTAGGTGAGAGTTTTGAACACAAAGGAATTTTCTGTTGCAATGAGTGTATACGGGAAAGATAATCCTGAGCATTTTAAAATTGCCGTTGAAAGTGTACTAAATGGTACAGTAAGACCTTCGGAAGTTGTTTTGGTTGTCGATGGACCGGTATCAAGTGAGTTAGATGAAATAATTAAAGAGTACGAGAAAGACTCTACTTTTAAGATAGTTCGCCTTGAGAAGAATGTAGGTTTTGGCAATGCTCTTAAAATAGCTGTTGAAAATAGTAGCAGTGAGCTTATAGCCAGAATGGACAGTGATGATGTATCGCTCCCTGATCGTTTTGAAAAACAGCTTAAATTTTTCGAAGAAGATGAGGAATTAGACATTATAAGCGGCGACATAACAGAGTTTATAGACGATGAAGAAAATATTGTATCAAAAAGGGAACTTCCCGTTTCGGATAAGGAAATAAAAAATTATATGAAGACACGCTGCGCCATAAACCATGTAGCGGTAATGTATAAAAAATCTTCGGTTTTAAAGGTTGGCGGTTACGAAGAAATCTTTTTCAATGAAGACTATTTCCTTTGGATTAGAATGATGCTTGCTGGCTGCCGTTTTGCCAATACGGGTAATGTTTTGGTTAACGTAAGGATTGGAAACGATATGTACAAACGCCGTGGCGGTTTCAAATATTTTAAAAGTGAAGCAAAACTTCAAAAGTTTTTGCTTAAGCATAAAGTAATTGGTTTTGGAACATTTGCGTCAAATATTTTAAAAAGGTTTATTGTTCAGGTTTTGGCACCAAACTTTTTAAGAGCTTGGATATTCAAACATTTTGCAAGAACAAAGTAGGTTGAGCGATTAAATCAATGCTGGCCTTTAAGGGCATTAAGCGGTTTTGTTTATTATTGTCTCTTGTGGGCGGTTGAGTTAATATATTAAATAACTAGGGTGAATAACGTTGAAAGTATTACTTATAAGTCATAATGTGTTTTGTAAAAATTCTAATATGGGAAAAACTCTTTCGGCCTACTTTGCAGATTTTGGCATAGAGAACATAGCTCAGTTTTATGTGCACTCTGAGGTGCCGAACGATGATTCGGTATGCACAAATTATTATCGCGTTACCGATGGAGAAGTTTTAAGATCTATTCTTAAAAGAAAAAGCGGAAAGGTATTTCACAAAGAGGATATAGACACCACTCTTAACAACACTAGGACAGATACCGGTGCGACTGCCAATATATATCAAAAATCGAGAAAAAGAACGCCTTTTATTTATTTTGCGAGAAACCTTATTTGGTCTGTTGGAAAGTGGAATACAAAAAAATTAAAGGAATGGGTGGACAAGTTTTCTCCCGAAGCAGTTTTTTTGGCTTCGGGCGATTATGCCTTTATATATAAAATAGCTCTTAAAATCGCTAAAAGAAAGAATATTCCTCTTTATGTTTCCTGTATGGATGACTTTTATTTTCATAATCGCAATGAAAATAGTTTGTCAGGAAAGGTAGTCTACAGCTGCTTTATGAGGCAGGTAAGAAAAACAATGAAATACGCCTCGGGAATATTTGCCATTTGTGATAAAATGAGTGAGGATTATTCTAAGCTTTTTGGAGTTCCTTGTTATACTTTGCATACGGGAAGTGAAATAGAGAAGCCTTTTGAGAGCGAACGAAAAAATAAAATTTCTTATATTGGAAATCTTTCTTATAAGAGGTTTGAGCAAATTATTGATTTAGGCAGAGCACTTTTAAAGGTTGAGGTAAAAAACAAACCGGAGTTTATAGATCTTTATACTACTGAAAAAAGACCGGAAATTTTAAAAGACCTAACCAAAGAAAATGGCATAAATTTTTGCGGAGCAATCGGGCCTGAAGAGGTGAAAAAGGTCATTAGTGAAAGTATGTTGTTAGTGCATACCGAGTCTTTCGATGAAGACACAAAAAAAAGGGTTGCTTATTCTGTTTCAACAAAAATTGCCGATTCTGTTTCAAGCGGAAGCTGTCTTTTGGCCTATGGTCCAAAGGGTATAGCGTCAATCGATTATTTAGCCAAAAATAATGCAGCATTTTGCATTAACTCAAAAGAAGAGCTGGTGCAGAAGTTGGAAGAAATTATTTCAAATGAAGCTTTAAGGCAAGACATAGTTAAAAATCAGCTTGAACTAGCCAAAAAAAATCATAGAACGAATAAAAACTGTGAGTTAATTAAACGGGTAATTTTTAAGTAGGTGGAGTTATTACGATGTCAAAAAAATACGAGGACATAATTATTAATTATATTATGCTCGCCCTCGTTACAATGAATATTTTCAGTAGGGGAAGCATAGTTCTTGTTCTGTTTTGTGTTTTTAATATGTTTTATATTAAAGACGTAAAATTTTCATTCGAAGGCGTTCTTTTGATTTTTATGTCTTTTGCTATGATAATTTCAATTTTAATGTTTCCGCAAGGAGGAGAAGGCGGAAAGATTATTAAGGCCTTCAACTATTCACTACCTTATATAGTAGGTTATTGCGGTTATTTTAAGGCTGAAAACAAGGAGAAGTATATAAAAAGAACTCTTTTTTCACTTTATATAGGATACTTTATTCACATACTGCTTACCTATATAAGCAATATGCAAGTCGGTATTGAAGATAGACAGGTTATAAACATTTGGACAGGGGAAGAGGTTGCTGCTACACTCGTTGGTCTTCTTTCTGCTTATGTTATTGCCTATGCAGTTAGTTCCCTTATTTACACACCGGGTATATTTATTAAGATGATGGGAGTAGCGGGCGTTATTGCTACTATTCTTGTCAATATGCAGACAGCAACAAGAACTCCCTTCTTGTTAATGGCTATTCTAATTGTTCTTTTGTTCATAATGGGTTTTGCTGCTAACGAAAATAGAAATTATAGCCATCTTCTCATTTTCGCCTTCATTGGAATATTCCTATTCCTCCTGTTTCAAATAAACCTTTTTGGCGTAAAAACTGCGGTTATGGAAAGTCCGCTTATGGAAAGGTTTTCAAGAGCGGGTATGGAAACCACTCGTGGCGAAATTGCTATGAAGTATGTTGACCAAATGTTTGTATATCCCTGGGGCGGAAAGCATGCGCTTGAGGTTGTCGGCAATGAGGCGCATAACCTTTGGCAACAGATATATGACTTTTATGGCATTTTTGCCGCAATGATTCTTGTCATCGTTACTATTTTTATACTTGTTAAACTAGTACAATTGTTTATGATTAAATATAAAAAACCTATAGAATATACTCTTGTTTCGGTTTATCTTATTGTCTTCACACAGCTCCTTTTGGAACCGGTTGCTGCGGGTTATCCTATTTTGTTTTGGACATTACTTTTAATTCATGGTATAACCACCGGTTATTATAAAGATAGAGCACCAACCCTTAGAATCGAAAGGGGAAAATTTAAGTGAAAATAGCATCGATAAACACTGTTTTCTTTGGTAGTACTGGTAAGATTATGATTGGGATAAACAAGGTTGCTGAGGAAAGCGGACATAAAACCTTGCCAATTTCAGGTTATGTTTTAAATAAATCGCGTAGACCGGAAAATAGCGTAGTAATAGGTGGTTTTATTTCAAAATCATTTCATAAAATCCTCTCTAAGATAACTGGGCTTCAAGGTGTATTCTCTTATTTTGCAACAAAAAAAGTTTTAAATAAAATAGATAAATTTTCACCGGATATTATTCATCTTCATAATCTTCATGCCTGGTTTATAAATTTGCCGCTTTTATTTAAATATATAAAGAGAAAGGGCGTTAAGGTTGTTTGGACTTTGCATGACTGTTGGGCTTTAACGGGGCATTGCACACATTTTACTTTGGCTAAGTGCTACAAGTGGAAGACAGGTTGTTATAAATGTCCACAATACAAAAAGTATCCTAAGGTGTTTGTTGACTCAACAAACCTCATGTATACCCTTAAGAAAAAGTGGTTCACAGGGATTAAAGATTTAACACTTGTTGTTCCATCAAATTGGCTTGCAGGGCTTGTGAAAGAATCTTTTTTAGCGCAATATCCTATAAAGGTATTAACAAGTGGTGTTGATTTAAAGATTTTCACTCCTACAGAAAGTGACTTTAGAAAAAAATATAATATTTTACCAAGTCAAAAAATAATCCTTGGCGTTTCGTTTGGTTGGGGATATAGCAAGGGCATAGACGTTTTTTGTGAGCTTTCTAAGAGGCTTGACGAAAATAAATACAAGATAGTTCTTGTTGGAACAGATGAAGAGACAGATAAATACCTTCCTGAGAACATCATATCAATACATCGCACTAACAACCAAACTGAGCTTGTTAAAATATATACAGCGGCCGATTTATTTGTTAATCCCACAAGAGAAGAGGTTCTTGGCATGGTTAATGTTGAGGCACTTTCTTGCGGAACCCCTGTTTTAACTTTCAGAACCGGTGGTAGTCCCGAAACAATTGATGAAAGTTGTGGATTTGTTGTTGAGGCTAATGACGTAGATGCCATGGAAAAAGAAATTGTTCGAATTTGTGAAAATAATATTTTCTCTAAAGAAGCGTGTTTTGAAAAAGCAAAAACATATGATATGTATGACAGATTCAAGGAATATGTAAAGATTTATGATGAATTAACCAATAAATAAAAATATCTATGGGTACAAACCATAGTATATGTTATTAAAAATAGTGCTTATGTAATTTGATATGTTAAGGCTAACTACACAAAAATAATTTGTTACATTAGTACTATTTGTTCCAAGGAGATAAATATGAAGATAGAGGCTCTTTTTAGAATTTTGCGTGAAATTAAATACGTCAAATCAGTGCTTAAATGTTATGGCGATAGTTTAATGTGTGGAAGGTATTATCAACATAACAGTTTTCGTGCTTTATCCTTGGATAAGACTTCAACAAGAGAAAAAGCTACTTTATATTTTGATAAAAACGGCAGAGGAAGAATAACAAAAAGCATAGTTAAATTCTTAAACTTTATAAGTTATTTTCGCAACAACAATAAAAAATCTACACAAGAATATGAAGGCTTGTATATTGCAAATAACTACGATAAAGTTAGAGAGATAAAACTTTTTTCCTTTAAAAGCGACAAAATACTGACAATATGCACCAGCAAGGAAGAGGCAAGCAAACAAATAGAGCAATATGATACTTTTGGCAAGGCGTATAATATGCCACGAGTTAAAAGAAACGACAAGTATGAAACCTCGTTTGAAATATCTATGGTTAATCTTAAACCATATGTAAGCGAAAGCTTAGCGCTTGAAAATATTTGCCGTTCTACTGTTGAAAGTAATCCGATTGTGAATAAGCTTGATAAACAGTGCACTAAAAAGCTAGCCACGTTTTCTTTTGATGACGAGATGAATTCTTATTTTAAAAAAATAGTAGACAGGATAGACCCTTCTTTAATGGATATTCAGATGCCAATTTGCCTTCAGCACGGAGATTTATCGCGCGAAAATCTTATTTTTGGCGAGAGCGAAGGAAAGACGGATTTTTGGTGGATTGATTGGGAACACGCGGGAGAAAGAATTTTCTTTTATGATTATTTTTTCTATATTGTAAATTCTGCGCTTTATTATGATATGGATTCTTTTGAGTGCTATATCAATGGCGAAGCAGATGAGGCACTTGAAAAAATGTTTTCACATTTTGGACTTAGTTTTGACAAAAATAAAAGGTTTGATTATCTTTTGATTTTTATGATACCGTTTTTAATAGAACGAGTTTGCTCGGTAGGTGGGCTCCCTGTATTAAAAAGGTATTACGAGCTTATAGAAAAAATGGAAGCTTGTGTAAAATAGAACAAACAGCTTCATATAGTTTTTATATTAGATAAAGATTTTAAATAGTTATGGACAAAAAAGAGTGTTCGAAGCGGGGTGAGAAAATGTTACGGCTCTTAAAAAATAAAGAAGTTAAGAATGCGGGCTGGCTTATATCAGGAAAGATATTCCAAATGATTATTTCTTTTATTGTTGGCGCAATTATGGCAAGATTTTTGGGCCCAAGTAACTACGGTTTAATTAACTATGCTGCCGCGTATGTAACATTTTTCACTGCTATAAGTAATTTGGGTATAAACGCTGTTTTGGTAAAATTCTTTTTAGATTCTCCGGAAAAACAGGGAGAAATAATAGGAACAAGCTTAGTGCTAAGAGCGGTAGCAAGCATACTTTCGAATGTAATAATAGTTGGTATTGTTATGGTTGTGGATAAGGGAGAATCAGCCACAATAATAGTAACGGCCTTTTCAAGCTTAGGACTCATTTTCCATATTTTCGAGACTTTTAATTATTGGTTCCAAGCCCAGTATAAGGCTAAAATTACGGCAATCGCATCTTTGGTTGGATATACAATTACCGCAATATACAAAATAGTACTTTTAGCATTAAAAATGAATGTATATTGGTTTGCTCTTGCAACTTCTATCGACTATATTGTAATTGCTATAATACTTTTTGTGTTTTACAAATCACACAAAGGACCACGCTTTAGTTTTTCATTTGCTCAAGGAAAGAAAATACTTTCTAAGAGTTATCATTATATCATGTCAGGAACAATGGTGGCAATATATGGTCAAACCGATAAGCTTATGCTGAAGCATATGCTTAACGAAAGCGAAGTGTCTTATTATTCTTTAGCATCTTCTATTTGTATGGTATGGGTGTTTGTTCTAACGGCTATAATAGATTCAATGAGGCCAAGCATTTTCAAACTGTATAAAACTGATAAAGAAGGGTTTAATAGAAAGAACCGGCAATTATATGCCATTGTATTTTATATGTCGATGTTTGTATCTTTAATGTTTATTATTTTTAGCAAACAGGCTATTCATATAATTTACGGTGAGGAATATTTGCCGGCTGTTATGCCACTTAAAATTATAACCTGGTATGTAGCCTTTTCTTATTTAGGTGTTGCTAGGGGTGCTTGGGTAGTAAGCGAAGATAAGCAAAAATATTTAAAGTATATGTATATTTTTGCAATTATTATAAATGTAGGGCTTAACTATGCGCTGATTCCTTTATTAGGTGCTTCGGGAGCTGCGGCCGCATCGTTGGTGACCGAAATATGCACTAGTATTCTTTTGCCTTGTGCTTTTAAAGAAATGAGGCCGAATGTAAAATTGATAATTGAGGGAATTTCACTAAAGGATTATAGACAAAAAATCCTCTCTAAAATTCGTGGTCGCAAAAATAGTTGATAGGGGTATAAAATATGAGAAAGTTTTTGATGAAAATTTATGATTATATCGTTTTTAGGCTACCATCCTCGGTGGTATTGCTTTTTCACCATGTTTCAGACGACCCCATATGCAAAAAAAGTAGTTGTATTTTAGATACTCAAAAGTTTTATGATATCATAAATGCTTTTGAAAATTATGCCTCACTTGACGAGACCATAAAAGAACCCGGAAAAAAGAAGGTCGCTGTAACTTTTGATGATGGTCTGCAGGATACATACGATATTGCATACCCTTTTTTGAAGTCTAAAAATGTGCCATTCACCATTTATATTATTGCAGATTTTTTAGACACAGAGGGTTATCTGACAAAAGAGCAATTAAGGGAATTGGCCAGTGATCCTTTGGTTACAATCGGGTCGCACGGATTAAATCATAAAGTTTTTACAAAGATGTCTACTGAAGAGAAAAAGAAGGAATTTGCTTTATCTAAAAAGATTATAGAAGAGATTATAGGTAAAGAAGTAACAAACTTTGCATATTCACATGGTGCTTACGATCGAGAGACGCTTACCCTTGCAAAGGGATATAAATATGCAATGTCGGTTGCTTCAAGGCCCATTAACGTGGTAACTAAATTGAGTTTTTATAGATTGCCAAGGTTTAACATAGTTAACGAAGGCTACGAGGATATGTTGAAACGAGTAAAAAAGATTTTAAATTTACTATGATAGAGCATTAGAGAGTGGCATTAAAACTTCTTTGTGTTCATAAAAAACAGAGCGCAGAAAGAGGTCCTCATTAATAGGGGCTTGATTAACATAAAAACATATTATTTGGAGGAAAAGTAAATGTCTAGTTTCAGTGGTAAAACCCTTTTAATTACAGGAGGAACAGGTTCCTTTGGCAATGCGGTTTTAAACCGTTTCCTTAAAACTGATATAGGAGAGATTAGAGTTTTTTCCCGTGACGAGAAAAAGCAAGATGATATGCGCCATGAGTTCCAGGCAAAAATGCCTGAGGTGGCAGAAAAAATTAAATTTTTCATTGGCGATGTTAGGGATTTGGCATCGGTTAAAAATGCAATGCACGGTGTTGATTATATTTTCCATGCAGCTGCATTAAAGCAGGTTCCTTCTTGCGAATTTTTCCCCATTGAAGCGGTTAAAACAAATGTTATCGGCACCGAGAACGTTCTCACTGCCGCAATTGAAGCAGGCGTTAAAAATATAGTTTGCCTTTCAACCGATAAAGCGGCCTACCCTGTAAACGCTATGGGTACATCAAAGGCCATGATGGAAAAGGTTATTGTTGCAAAAAGCAGAACCATAAGCCCTGATAAAACTAAAATTTGCTGCACAAGATATGGTAATGTTATGTGCTCAAGAGGTTCTGTTATCCCGCTTTGGATTGAACAAATTAAAGCCGGTAAGCCTATAACAATTACTGAGCCTTCAATGACACGTTTTATTATGTCGCTTGATGAGGCGGTTGACCTTGTGCTTTTTGCTTTTGAAAATGGCGTTTCGGGCGACATACTGGTTCAAAAGGCCCCTGCTTGTACAATTGAAGTTTTGGCTAAAGCGGTTTGTGAGCTTTTCGATAAAGAGGGCAAAACCGAAATTAAGGTTATCGGCATTAGACACGGCGAAAAAATGTATGAAACACTTCTTACTAATGAAGAATGTGCAAAGGCCTTTGACCTTGGTGCGTTTTATCGCGTACCTTGTGATAATCGCGGCCTTAACTATGATAAATATTTCAAAGAGGGCGATACAAAGCGTAATCCTCTTACCGAGTTCGATTCAAGCAACACAGAATTACTTGATGTAGAAGCCGTTAAGGAGAAGCTTCTTAGTCTTGATTATATTCGTGGGGAACTCGAAAAAATGGAGAAATAATAATGAATATACTTGTTACAGGCGCAAATGGATTTGCGGGGAAAAACCTTGTTGCCGCTTTAAACAATATTAAAGATGGTAAGGATAGAACACATCCCGAAATTGAAATTGGCGAAATTTTTTCGTATGATATTGATAACACAGAAGCAGAGCTTAATGAGTTTTGCAAAAAAGCGGATTTTATTTTCCACTTTGCCGGAGTTAATCGTCCACAAAATACCGAAGATTTTATGAAGGGTAATTTTGGTTTTTCTTCGGTACTGTTAGATACTCTTAAAAAGTATGGTAATACTTGTCCTATAGTGTTATCTTCATCTATTCAGGCAACCTTAATTGGTCGCTATGATGGTGAATATGGAAGAAGCAAAAAAGCCGGCGAGGATTTATTCTTTAATTATGGTGAGGATACAGGTGCAAAGGTGCTTGTCTACCGTTTCCCGAATTTGTTTGGCAAATGGTGCAGACCGAATTATAATAGCGCCGTTGCAACCTTTTGTAACAATATAGCTAATGATTTGCCTATTACAGTAAATGACCCGTCGGTTACTTTAGAGCTTCTTTATATTGATGATTTGGTTGATGAAATGCTACTTGCTATTGAGGGTAAGGAGCATAGGTGCGAGTTTGATGGGGTAGAGACTGTTTTAAAAGCTGATGGCAAATTTGCCGCAGCGAGTATCACCCATAAGGTAACGCTTGGTGAAATAGTTTCGCTTCTTGAGGCTTTTAAAAACCAACCGCAAACATTGGTTATGCCTGAAATTCCCTATAATTCTTTCGCGAAGAAGCTTTATTCAACCTACCTTTCATATCTCCCAAAGGAAAAGGCTTCTTTTCCGCTTAAGATGAATGTTGACCAAAGGGGAAGCTTCACAGAGCTTTTAAAGACCGAAAAGTGCGGACAGTTTAGCGTTAATATTTCGGCACCGGGTATTACAAAGGGTGAACATTGGCACAATACTAAATGGGAATTTTTTATTGTTGTTTCGGGTAGGGGACTTATTCAGCAGAGAAAAATTGGCACTGACGAGGTGCTTAATTTCGAGGTTAGCGGGGAAAAAATAGAAGCGATACATATGCTACCCGGTTATACCCATAATATTATAAATTTGAGTGATACCGAAAATCTTGTGACGGTTATGTGGGCTAATGAATGCTTTGACCCAAATAAACCGGACACATTTTTTGAAAAGGTTGTTAAGTAGGAATTTAAATGACACTTGAACAAAAAGTTTTACTTGATTTATTAAGAACCGACCATGATGGCGAGCTTTCAAAACATTTAGGCGCTTTTGATATGCACATCGTTTTGGAAGAGGCAAAAAAGCAATCGGTATTTTTGATGGTTATGGACAAAGCGGCAAAAATACCTGAACTTCTGCCAGAGGAAGAGTTTAAAAGTGAATATGAATTCGCCTTTTTAAGAACCTTAAAAAATGCCGAGGTTTTGGCCGCTCAACAAAATCTGGTTAATCTTTTAAACGATAACGGATTTAGTTATGCGATAATAAAGGGCGAGGCGGCATCGGCAAACTACCCAAGGCCAGAGCTTAGAACCTTGGGCGATGTTGATTTTTTAATTAACCCAAAGGACCAAGATAAGATTACTGAGCTTCTTATTGCAAAGGGCTTTACAAAAAAAGAAGAAGACCATATTTGCCACGTTGTTTTTAAAAAGCCAAAGTCTCATTTGGAGATGCATTTTGAAATTGTGGGAATTCCAAACGGGAAACCGGGCGAGACAGTAAGGCAGTATATGAAAAACGCTTTAGAAAATACCGAGCTTAAAAATAACGGCGCCGGGGAGTTTGCGGTTTTAGAACCTGCTAAAAACGGTTTGGTGCTAATTCTTCATATGGCACACCATATGCTAACCGAGGGTATAGGTCTTAGACATTTAGCCGATTGGGGCTTTTTTAATAACAAAACAAAAGGAGAAGCCTTTTGGGACAAAGAGCTTATTCCTGTTTTAAAAGAAATTGGTCTTTTGGAATATGCTAAGATTATGACAAAGACGGCTGCTTTATATCTTGGCACCTACTGTCCCGATTTTGCTAAAGAGGTAGGTAAAGAACTTGCCGAAGAGGTTATAGAAGACATTTTAACAGGCGGCAATTTCGGTAGGAAGGACGAGGTCTATTCAACAAGCGGAACAATGGTTTCAAACCACGCTAAAGACGGGGTGCGAAAAGGTAAACTGGGCAACGTTTTAGCGGTTTTAAAAGAGACGGTTTATTACCACTATCCGATAACAAAAAAGGTTAAAATACTTTATCCTTTTTTCGCGATTTATAAGCTTTTAAGGTATTTTTTCCTTATGCTTATGGGCAAAAGGCCGTCTATTGCAAAAACGCTACCAACTGCTACTAAAAGAAGAGATTTATATTCGAAGATGAAGGTCTTTGAAGTGGAGGAATAATAAATGGATATTAAACTTGATTATTCAGATGTATCTTTTAAAAATGATGGAAGACTTAAGCTTCTTATAATTGTGGGCACAAGACCTGAAATTATAAGGCTTGCTGCAGTTATTGACAAGTGCAGAAAGTATTTTGATACGATTTTAGCACATACAGGGCAAAACTATGACTATACCTTAAATGGTGTATTTTTTGAGGATTTAAAGCTAAAAAACCCTGAAGTTTATATGGATGCAGTTGGCGATGATTTGGGCGCTACTGTTGGTAATATTATAAACTGCTCTTATAAGCTTATGGCTCAGATAAAGCCCGATGCCCTTCTCATTTTGGGAGATACAAACTCCTGCCTTTCGGCTATTGCGGCTAAAAGGCTTCATATTCCTATTTTCCATATGGAAGCAGGTAATAGGTGTAAAGACGAATGTCTGCCTGAAGAGACAAACAGGCGCATTGTTGACATTATTTCTGACGTTAACCTCGCCTATTCTGAGCACGCACGTCGTTATTTGCATGAATGCGGCCTTCCAAAAGAGAGAACCTATGTTACAGGCTCGCCAATGGCAGAGGTGCTTCATAATAATTTAAGGGAAATCGAAAGTAGTGATATTCACTCAAGGCTTGGTCTTGAAAAGGGTAAATATATTCTTCTTTCGGCACACAGGGAAGAGAATATTGATACCGAAAAGAACTTTATTTCGCTCTTTACTGCTATAAATAAAATTGCCGAAAAATACGATATGCCTATTCTTTATTCTTGCCATCCGCGTTCTAAAAAACGTCTTGAAGAAAGCGGATTTAAGCTTGATAAGAGGGTAATTCAACACGCGCCACTAGGATTTCACGATTATAACTGCTTACAGATGAATGCTTTCGCTGTTGTGTCTGATAGCGGCACACTCCCTGAGGAAAGTTCCTTCTTTACTTCTGTTGGAAAGCCTTTCCCTGCGGTTTGTATACGCACATCTACTGAGCGCCCAGAAGCGCTTGACAAAGCTTGTTTTATTCTTGCAGGTATTGATGAAAAATCGCTTCTACAGGCAGTCGATACTGCAATTTCAATGAACAGTGACGGCGACCACGGAATTCCTGTACCCACCTACGTAGAAGAAAATGTTTCGACAAAGGTAGTAAAACTTATTCAGTCTTATACAGGCGTTGTTAACAAAATGGTTTGGAGAAAGTCATGAGCGTTACCGAGAGATTTTTAAAGTATGTAACCTTTGATACTAAATCAGACCCCGAGGGTACCGCTTCCCCAACAACTAAAGGGCAGCTTGTTTTGGGTGAGTTTTTGGTAGAAGAATTAAAAAAGGTGGGGCTTGAGAACTGCCATATAGATGAAAACGGCTATGTTTACGGTTTTTTGCCCGCAAGCAAGGGTCTAGAGGATGAGCCATCTATTGGCTTTATTGCACATATAGATACAAGTCCGGACGTTAGCGGCAAGAATGTAAAAACTGAGATAGTCGAATATAACGGCGGCGACATTGTTCACCGTAGCGGTCTTATTACAAGCCCTAAAGATTTTAGCGTTTTAGATTTATTTGTTGGCCAAAAGCTTATTATCACCGATGGAAAAACCCTGCTTGGTTCTGACGATAAGGCGGGTATAGCTGAGATTGTTTCAGCTATGGAATATTTGGTGAAAAATCCCAATGTGCGCCATCCGAAAATCGCGGTTGCATTTACACCCGATGAAGAAATCGGCGCAGGTGCCGACCTACTTGACCTTGAAAAGTTTGGTGCAAAATGGGGTTATACTATTGATGGTGGTATATTAGGCGAAATTGAATATGAGAATTTTAATGCCGCAGCTGTAAAGGTTAAGGTAAACGGGGTTAATATTCATCCCGGCTCGGCTAAAAACAAAATGAAAAATGCTGTTTTAATGGCGCACGAATTTATTTCTATGATGCCTAGCGCCGAAACACCCGCGCACACCGAAGGGTATGAGGGTTTTTATCATATCTCTGATTTTTGCGGTGACGAAACAACGGCAACATTTTCAATGCTTATACGCGACCACGATATGGATAAGTTTTTAGAGCGTAAAAGCTTCATACAAGGCTTAACCGATTATCTTAACAGTGTTTATGGTGCGGGTACTTTTGAAACCGAAATAACCGACTCGTATTACAATATGAAGGAGAAAATTTTGCCCTATATAAGTATTATCGACGATGCAAAATCGGCAATGGTAAAGGCGGGCGTTACTCCTCAAATTGTGGCGATAAGGGGCGGCACCGACGGTGCAAGGCTTTCTTTCAGGGGGCTTCCGTGTCCTAATCTTTCGACGGGTGGAATAAATTTTCACAGCGTTCACGAAATGATTTCTACTAATTCTTTAGAAAAAATGGTAGAGGTTATAGTTAATATTGTTTCAAGAAACTAGTGGCGGTGATAAAATGAAGTTTAAATATGCGAATTTTATTGTTACTACCGTTTTGTGCTTTGTTCTTATATTCAATATGGTTTTTTTAGCTATAGATGGGCTTTCCTATAGTATGGAAAATCTACCCGAAGGCAAGCTTGTTTATTCGGTCATAAGCGCAAATAAGCGCCAAAAGCTTAATATGTATGTTGCCGAGCTAAACGGTGTTGGAACGGCCGTCAGAGGCGAGGTTCAGCTAAAAGACGGTAGCATAAAAAACGTTTATTGGTGTATTGACGAAACAAGAACAAACGCTTCTTGGGTAAACGAAAAAATGGTAGAAATAAACGGCCATAAAATACATTTAGACGGGGAACTTTTTGACAGCAGAAAGAGAATAGAGCTCCCCGAAGCTTCTTATAAAAATTTAGTTGGAGAAAAATAAAAGCGAGGTTAATTAAAATGAGTTTTCAAACATCATTGCCCGAAAAGGGCGATATAGTAGCCAATATGCATACAAGCCTTGGCGATATTAAAATTAAACTTTTTCCGAAATTTGCACCAAAGGCGGTTGAAAATTTCGTTACACATTCTAAAGAGGGTTACTATGATGGTCTTATTTTCCATCGCGTAATTAAAGATTTTATGATTCAAGGTGGCGACCCCACAGGTACAGGTATGGGTGGCGAAAGTATATTCGGTTCAAGCTTTGAGGACGAATTTGACCCAATGCTTCATAATCTTCGCGGGGCTCTTTCAATGGCAAATGCGGGCCCTTGTACTAACGGTAGTCAGTTCTTTATTGTTCAGGCTAAGGAAGTACCCTTTAGTATGCTTTCTCAGATGGAGGGTATGAGTGAAAACGGCTTCCCAAAAGAAGTGGTTGAGGACTACAAAGAGCTTGGCGGAACACCTTGGCTTGATTTTCGTCATACCGTTTTCGGTCAGGTTTTCGAAGGTATGGATACCGTTGACGCTATAGCATCGGTTGAGGTTACTTCGGGTAATGATAAGCCTGTAAATGATGTTAAAATTTTAAGTATCGACATTGAGGTTTTAGAATAACTTGGAAAAGAGGCAGCTTATATGAAAATTAAAGAAGGGTATATTGTTAGAACTGTTGCAGGTAGTAATATTGTTCTTCCAATAGGGGAGCAAGAGGTCAAGTTTAACGGCATAATGACAATAAATGAAACAGGAATGTTTCTTTGGGACCTTCTTGTTTTGGGCGCCGAAAAGGAAACCTTGGTCGAGGCAATTTTAAATGAATATGAAGTTTCAAAAGAAATTGCCGAAAGAGATGTTGATTTATTTATTGATAAGCTTTTGGGAGCGGGTTTAGTTGAGTAATTTGTCACTTTACGAGCTGTTGCCAACCATTAAAGAGGTTTTAGAACTTGGGAAAGAGGCTTCTTTTATACCAAATGGAAAAAGTATGCTTCCCTTTCTTTTGGGTGGAAAAAGTGAGGTGGCGGTTAAAAAGCCGTCATTTCCGCTTAAAAAATATGATGTGGCTCTTTATAAAACGGGTGAGGGGCTTTTAGTTCTTCATAGAATTGTTAAGGTAACTAAAAAAGGCTCAGAAATGGTTTATACTTTTCGAGGAGATAATACATATCTAGACGAAAGTGATGTAGCAAAAGGGCAAATACTGGCGGTTGTTACCCGTTTTAAAAGAAAAAACCACTGGAAAACAGTGGACGAAAAAGGGTATTTGTTTTATGCAAGGCTATGGGTTGCCCTATACCCTTTAAGAAAAATACTACGTTTTTTAAGCTTACTACCTTTTAGAGTAATAAGAAAGATGAAAAGAATTATTTTTGGATAATAAAACACGGCAGGTCTATGACCTGCCGTGCGTTTTATTTTAAATATTTTTGATATTCACTAACCGCCATTTTATCGCAAATCTCGTTTTCGGGGTGCCCCGCGTGCCCCTTTATCCAATTTATGTTGACGGTATGCTTTTCGGTAAGAGTTAAGAGCTCTTCCCATAGGTCTATGTTAAGAGCGGGTTTTTTATCTGCCTTTCGCCAACCGTTAGCCTGCCAAGACTTAGCCCAACCCTTTAAAAGTGCATCGGAAACATATTTAGAATCAGTATAAAGCTCTACCTCGCAAACCTCTTTAAGAGCCGAAAGGCCTTTTATAACTGCGGTAAGCTCCATACGGTTGTTTGTGGTCTCTTTTTCGCCGCCCGAAAGGCGAGATTCCTTATCCTTATAGCGTAAAATGGCGCCCCAACCACCAGGGCCGGGGTTGCCTGAACAGGCGCCGTCTGTATAAAGAAAAACTTTTTTAAGTGCCATAATCAGTACTGACGGAAACTTCCGATAACCTTTCCTAAAATATCTATCTTATCTGCCCTTATAGGTTCAAAATCGGGGTTTTCGGGGTAAAGAACAGGGGTGCCGTTTTCAAAGCCAAGCCTTTTAACAGTCGCTTCGTCCTCTATCATACCAACAACAATGTCATTCCTTCTAACCGCCTGATTTTTATCGGCAACAATAATGTCGCCGTCTAAAATGCCGGCATCCTTCATACTAAGGCCTTTAACCTTAAGGGCAAAAAGACCGTGAGAGCTTTGAGTGGGGAAGGGAATATAACCTTCAATATCCTCAACCGCTAAAATTGGGTTACCGGCGGTAACTTTACCTAAAACGGGAATTTGCGAACTGGGTGTACCGCCCGCAATGCGTATGCCGCGAGAATTACCGACACGCTCGATATAGCCTTTGTCTTCAAGCGACTGTAAAAACTTGTGGACAGAAGAGGTTGATTTGATACCCGTTTGGTCACAAATCTCCCTAACTGTTGGGGGAATTCCATCGGCCAAAAAGTCAGAAATAACCTTAAAAACCCTAGCTTCTTTCTCGGTTAAAATTTCACCCACGCTAAGCACCGCCCTTTACGAAAAACATTTGTTCTTTTTATATCATAACATATTTATCTTTATTTTTCAAGTAAAATTTTAGCACCTTTTCTAAAGGAAAAATAAACCTTGACAAATAGGGGGTATATTATTATAATATAGTTATATATAATATACGAGGGTAGACTAAAGGCAAACGGAGATTGTTCGTTTGTTTTTCTTTTCGCCCTTATGAATAATTTTTGTATAACCTGAAAGGAAATTTAAGTTATGGCTAAAGTTTATAAACTCACCGAAGAGGGTCTTAAAAAGCTTGAGGTTGAGCTTGAAAACCTTAAAACCAATGGCCGAAAGGATATTGCAGAGCGTATTAAGGTTGCAAGAGGCTACGGCGACCTTTCTGAAAACAGCGAATATGATGACGCTAAAAATGAGCAGGCTAAAATCGAGGCAAGAATTGTCGAGCTTGAGGCTATGATTAAAAATCACGAAATCATTTCCGAAGACGAAATCAATACCGATAAGGTTGTTATTGGCGTTAAGGTTAAGCTTTTGGATGTTGACCTTGACGAAGAATGCGTTTATTCTATTGTTGGCTCGGCAGAGGCCGACCCGCTTAACGATAAAATTTCTGACGAATCTCCCGTTGGCAAGGCACTTATGGGACATTCCGTAGGCGAAACAGTTGAGGCAGAGCTTCCCGACTGTAAAGCAAGCTTTAAAATTCTTGCTATTGAAAGACAGTAATTAAAATAACCCCAGAAAAGGACGATAAAAATGGCAGAAACTAAAGAAATGCAAAACATGCCGCAAACCGAAGAGGATTTAAACGAGATTTTAAGGGTTAGAAGAGAAAAACTTTCGAACCTTAAAAGTGAGGGGAAAGACCCCTTTGAAATTACCAAGTTTGAAACCGATGCTCTTACCGCAGATATAAAGGCAAACTTCGAAAGCCTTGAGGGTAAAACAGTTCGCATTGCGGGCCGTATTATGAGCCGTAGAATTATGGGTAAGGCAAGTTTTTATAACATTCAGGATAGCACAGGCAGAATTCAGCTTTATATCCGCCGTGATGATATTGGCGAAGAAAATTATGCCGCTTTTAAAAAGTACGATATTGGTGATATCGTTGGTATTGAAGGCTTTGTTTTCAAAACCAAGACAGAGGAAATTTCGGTTCATACAACCGCTATTACCTTACTTTCAAAATCGCTTTTGCCACTTCCTGAAAAGTTTCACGGTCTTAAAGATACCGATACCCGCTATCGCCAAAGGGAGCTTGACTTAATTGTTAACCCCGAGGTTAAAGAAACTTTTGTAAAGCGCAGCTTAATTCTTCGCGCACTTAGGGAGTTTTTGGATAACCGCGGCTTCTTAGAGGTTGATACACCTATTTTAACTCCTATTGAAATTGGCGCATCGGCAAGGCCTTTCTATACACACCATAATACTCTTGATATGGATATGGTACTTAGAATTGAAACCGAGCTTTATTTAAAACGTCTTATCGTAGGCGGTTTTGATAAGGTTTATGAGGTTGGTAGAATTTTCCGTAACGAAGGTATGGACACAAAACATAATCCTGAGTTTACAACCATTGAGCTTTATCAGGCATATACCGATTACGAGGGTATGATGGACCTTGTAGAAGATATGATGAAATCGGTTGCAAATAAGGTTTGCGGAACACTTCAAATTCCTTATGATGGCAAGGTTATTGACTTGTCACATTGGGAAAGAATGACAATGTGCGAAGCAGTTAAAAAATATTCGGGCGTTGATTTTGGCGCGGTTAAGAGCGATGAAGAGGCAATAGCCCTAGCTAAAGAGCATCATGTAGACCTTCCCGAAGTTCCTACAAAGGGTGCAATTTTGGCCGAGTTTTTCGATGCATTTGTTGAGGAAAACCTTATTCAGCCTACATTTATTTATGATTATCCTGTAGAGATAAGCCCTCTTGCAAAGCGTAAGCCCGGCGATCCCATGTTTACCGAGCGATTTGAATATTTCATTAACGCTATGGAATTTGGTAACGCATTCAGCGAGCTTAATGACCCTATCGACCAAAAGGCACGTTTCGAAAAACAGGTTGAGGAGCGCAAAGCTATCGAACCTGAAACCAAAGCTCAGGTGGATTACGACTACGTAACCGCCCTTGAGTATGGTCTTGCCCCAACAGGAGGCCTTGGTTTTGGTGTGGATAGACTTGTAATGCTTCTTACCGATTCATCGTCTATCAGGGACGTTTTGCTGTTCCCCAC
>JAZSOH010000003.1:0-52003 GCA_045536815.1 Acutalibacteraceae bacterium
AGCCGAGACTAAACAACTCGTTCGGCGGGGATTTTCATTTAGTATTTAAACTACGATTAAATCCCGGAAACTTCGTATGCAATTCCCTTAAAGGACGGTAGCACAACCGCTTGAGCAGTTTTATTTTACGACGGAACTCTCAAACGTCGTGGATTCCTGAATTTTCGTCAATAACTTATGGCTGAACCCAAGCCGCAGTTACGCACTTATTTTCGTTCACAGACACTGTTATAAGTGAAAACAGGTTCGCAGTCGAACAATCCTCGTTTCGTAACGGCTCTGCTATCCGCACATTTTAGTTCACATCACCCTTGTGAAGGGCTTTGTATATCACGGCTTTTCCTACTTACCTTCTTCAGACCGCTGCGTGAAAGTGGGTTCTGATTTTTTGCGGAAATCATAAAACCGGGCAACGTAATAGGTCGATTAAAAATGTGTCGCCTATCTTCTATATATCACACTGTTCGTTGCCGTAACCGTGATAGCTCTTTAATTCCGTATTTCCTGATATGTTGGTCCTACGGATAATCAGCCTTAGAGCATCGACTGATGAGGTTAAAACCTAACCTAAAGGTTTTCTGCTAGTGATTCACAGTCTGCCGCAGAACTCAGACTGCTGTAATCGGCACCAAGGCAACAATGCATTGGCGCAACTAACTTCCCATCACAATTTAGCAAATAAATTGCTCAGCCTTTCAAATCCTCCTTTTATGGTTCTTTTTTGCTCCGTCACTTACCGAAGACAAAACATAAAAGTAGGCAAAGAGCAACAATAATATACAATCATTTTTATTGCTCTTTGTGTTCACTCCTTCTTAATTATGAATGAAGTATAGTCAGTTTAGCATGTGATTTTTTCAGCGTCAATAGATTTGCCCGATGTGTTGTTTGACAAACGATACACCGGAACTTTTACTTGTTAATATTTAAAAAATCCCATATTGAGCAGTTAAAATATGCTGCCATTGCAAACAAAGATATAGTGGACGGATCGATTCTTCGGCTGAGAATGTCGTGAATATATCCCGGCGATTTGCCAAGCTTAATACTTAATTCTCGATAGGACATATTACGCTCGTCCAAAAGTTTGTCCAACTTCTTTTGGAAAGCATACCAATAATTTTCATACTCCGTTCTGTCTAACATAGAAAAAACCTCTTTTACACAAAAAATTAAGAGCCGCGACCACCGCGACTCTTTGATGAAAATGTAAAAAGGTTTTATATGACTTTCAAGAAATCATTAATTTAAAGTATAAATTCTATTTATTACATACACCTATTAAATTTAATTTTGTTTACAGACTAAAAATTTCATCTCAAACGCACAATATATTATTGTATATCCTTTTAGGATTTCTGCGTTATTTAGTTATATCCTAATAGGATATACAATAATTTCAAAGTGTTTTTGAGGTGATAAAATGAATATTGATTATGTATCTATAGGCAAAACAATCAGAAGTTTTCGTCTTAAAAAATCTTGGAATCAGGCGACTCTAGCGGAAAAATCCGGAGTTGAACCATCAAATATCTCTCATATAGAACGTGCTGCCACAAAGGTCAGCTTACCTACTCTTATAAATATAGCTAACGCTTTAGAAGTGTCTCTTGATCAAATCGTTTATGATAGTTTAATCAAAAATGAACATATTTCAATTAATATAATAAACGAGTTACTTTCCGATTGCACTTCAATCGAAATTAGTGCTATAATTGAAATTATAAAAACAACAAAAACAATAATAAGAAAAAACATAAAGTAAACAAGTAATTGATAAAACTATTCGGTGCTTAGTTTTCTTTATTTAAACAATTATATATTATTATTTTTCAACAAAGTAAAAAAATTGGGATATTTTGTTTATTAAATTTTGTACCCTATTCCTTTGTATCAATTGTTGTATATACAGAGGCAGGGTTAGAGGGGACTTTCAAATGCTGGCTCTATATTTAGCTTATCTTGATGATGATAAAGACAAAGAATTGTTTGAGGAGATTTTTAATTCATATAAAAATCAGATGGTAACATTAGCATTGTCTATGTTAAATAATAAAAGTGATGCAGAAGATGCTGTGGGTGATGTGTTTTTGAAGATAGCACAAAAGTACTTTGATGTGGTGCGCGGAATAAAGGATGAAACCGACTTGCGCAACTATTTACTTAAAGCTACTAAAAACACTGTGATTAATAAAATAAAACAAAAGAAGAAGGATAATGTATCACTAGATACTGTTATTGAGTACAATATGGATAACATTGAAGAATTGTCTGACGATAGTTTCATCGAGTTCCTCTGCAATAAAATAGATTATGAGCAGATCGTAGAAGCTATAAATTCTTTAGAAGAAAAGTATCGTTATGTGTTATATTATCACTTTGTTATGGAATTGTCAGTACCACAAACAGCTAAATCACTTAATCAAACTTTAACAACAACTAAAAAACAGTTAGTTAGAGGAAAAAAGATGCTTTTAAATTTACTTGATATAAAAAGGAGTTGAGAATATTGGCAATAACTAAAGCTGAATTTAAGCAGGCTTTTAGAGAAGTTGTGTCTTTAGAATTTTCTCATATCCCCACTGATGAAAACAACATCCAATATACTTTTTCAGAAAAATTTAATAAAAGAATGGAAAAGCTTATTAAAGCACAGAAAAAAGTTTATTGGAATTTAGTAAGCACTACTTCGAAACGTGTTGCTATCATTTTCGTGGCAATATTTACGATGTTTACAGCAGCCTTCAGTGTGAAAGCAATTCGTGAACCAATTATAGAATTTATTAAACAAGTATATGAATCATTTACACATTACTCTTTTGATGGTGATACTGTAGAAACAATTACCAAAGAGTATACAATAACAAAAATGCTTGATGGATACGAACAAATTGACAAGATTACAGATGATGACTATATATCAACAACCTATAAAAACGAACTGGGAGACACAATTGCATTTTCCCAGCAAATTACAAAAGGGAATTCAGGACTTTTTGTAGATAATGAAAATGGGGATTTGTATACAGAATTTGTTAACGGTATCGAAATTGAGTTTAAAGAATGGTATGATACTAAAAGTGCATTTTGGATAAGCGATGGATACCTTTTCTCAATTAATTGTGTTGGAGATGTTAGTTTCGAACAAATAAAACAAATAATTTCATTCATTAAGTAAGCAAAAGGTTGTCTCACTAATAAAAAGTGAGACAACCTTTTGCTTTTAATAAGAATCTTGCACCCGACACTCAATTTCATCAGCCGATCCGCCCGTGCCATATATTTTATATGTAACAGTTACTCGATATGTGCCTGTTGACGATAATTGATAAGAACGTGAGCCATCATAAGAATAATCATATTTTGTATCCACCCATTCATTATCAGTAGTGCCGATATCTACTCGTGTCCAAAACAAACCTAAAGTTCTCTTTTCTATATATGTTGTTATCACGGCTTTGGTTGTTATTGATGGTGAACCATTATAAATATAACGTATAGTCATTTTACCGCTATTGTTTATGCTCACAATCGCATTTGCGTTACTAACATTATTATACAATGGCATTATCTCGCTACCCTCTGCTACAGCAGCGGAAACTGGCGACAACGGAACAACAGATAAACACAAAATTAACATGGCAACAAAAATCCTTTTAATAATTTTTTTCATTTTTTCATCTCCTTTCTTTAGATTTGACAAGATTTAAAAATCTGCCTAATAATACAACAACCAAAATAACTAAATAGGAGACAAATTATTAAAAAATTTTTAAAAATAATAAAATTTGGAATATTTTGTCACCTTTTGTCGCTGTTGCAATGTTGTATTTTAGGGTTAATGTTTGCAGAGTTGTAAAGGAGGGGAATCAGTAAACCGCATATATTCTTCCCCTAAAATAACAAAAAGGAGAACAAATATGAAAGCAAAACAAAAATTCAACAAAGTTTTGTCGCTTATTTTGTGTTTAGCCATTTTACTTTCGGTTTTCTCAACATTAGGTATTGTTGCAAATGCACAAGAGGTAACGCCTAATTTTACTTATCAATATTTAAGTAATGGTACTTGGAAAACTTTTAATGGCAGAATTGATGGTACAACCAATATTGACGGTCTGAAAATTCAAAACAGTGGGACAAGTGCGTATTACATACAGTATCGCACACAAAATGCTGGTGTTTCAGGATTTTACAGTTTTGTTAAAAGTACCGTTAATGATTATGCCGGTTCTAACGGCAAGGCTATGCAAAAATTACAATTGCAAGCATATAACAGTTCTGGGACCAAACTTGTTAATGAAGTTGTCTTAATGTGGCGTGTTAAAACTGCAAATAGCGGATGGCTTGCTTGGGTAAGTAATGCTGATCCTGAATATATGCGCACTGTACAAAGTGACTATAACTTGGGCGGTACACTTGACACCTCAAGCTATTACGCAGGTAAAGGTACTGAAAATATCACTGGTATAGAAATTAGAGTATTTACAGATATTACCGCATCTGATTCTACAACAGTTAATTTTGACGGTGTAGAAATTACTCCTTCTTTAAGTTATATGGTAAATGACAACTGGACATCATTTAGTAAAAAGGTAACAGTACCCGGAGGATTTGATGGAATTAAAATTCAAACTTCTTCAAGCAAGGAATATTATTTATCATATAAAACATTGAATGAAGGCAAAACATATTATTATCCTGCAGTAAGTAGTACAGGTTCGGATTATGCGGGTTTGCCGAATCAAAAGATACAACGACTTAACATTAGAGCGTTAAAAAACAGCGGCACAAGTCTAACTTCAGGTATTGTTGTAATGTACCGTGCATATGTTGACGGGAAGTGGCTTCCTTGGGTAAGTAATGCTAATCCCGAATATATGAAGAGCGTGTATAATAAATTTGGTTTAGACGGAACGCTTGATACTTCTGGTGGGTACGCTGGAAAATCAGGTGTGAATATTGAAGGTATAGAAATCCGAGTATTTGAGGGTACTATACCATCATCAACAATAGAGAATTTACCTGGCAGAGAAGTTTATCCAACAATGAGCTATATGGTTAATTCAAGTAGCAACTGGACTTCGTTTTCATCTAAAGTAGAAGCTGCTATGGATGGAATAAAAATACAAACAGATTCATCAAAAGATTACTATATTAACTATAGAACTTTAAATGCTCCAAATACTTCGTATTATTCTTATGTTTCAAGTACAGTTAATGATTATGCGGGATTGGCCGGAAAGAAAATATCAAGATTAAGTATTGAAGTTCGTAGAAAGAGCGACAACGCTAAAATTGATTCTGGTGTTGTTGTAATTTATCGAGTAAAGGTAAGTGGTAATTGGCTTCCTTGGGTAAGTAATGCGGCTCCTGACTGGATGCGTAGTGTTCAGGTTAAATATGGAATTACAGGAGTTTTGGATACAAATTCGGGATATGCCGGAAAATCTGATGGAAGTGCCATTGAAGGTGTTGAAATTAGGGTATTTGAAGAAAATGGATTAACCACCAAAGCAACCAACACTGGTAGCAAAAAAGTAATCAATGTACCATTTATAAACCAGACAACAAAATATAAAACCGCTTGTGAAAGTATAAGCGCAGTTATGGTACTTCAATATTATAATCAAAATATAAGTCCTGAAACATTTATTGATAATTATCTTGATAAGGGTTCTTATGAAAGTTTTGATCCTAATGTATGTTTTGGCGGAAATCCTTATACTACGGCTGGTATGGGATGCTATGCTCCTGTTATAACAGAGGCAGCGAACCAATATCTGAATAAAATTGGTGTTAAGTTAGCTGCTACAACAGTAACAGGCAAAACATTAGAATATCTGTGTTCGCAATATATAGACAAGAATATACCTGTTATCCTTTGGGCAACAACAGATATGAAAGCTCCATACAACGGTAGAAAAATACCATACGGTAATAGTTATATTCAATGGATTGCACCTGAACATTGTCTGGTTTTAGTGGGTTATGATGATAACAATTACATATTTAATGATCCCCAAAGGCAGGCAAAAATCTACTATGGTAAAGACGATGTAACAAGAGCATATCTTGGTTTGGGAGCACAAGCGGTTGTTATAGCTCCTACTGATGGCTCAAATCCAAGTAGCTTTATTTCATCAGCTCCTTCCACAAATCCGAGTGCATCCGCAACAGAGAAGAAGCCTGACAATGTTGTTGATAAGAGTCACGCCGCTGACCCTGTTGACCTCTATACCGGAAGTCATGTAATAACAAACGATATAATGACCTTATTTGGTGGTCAAAATCTTTCCGTAACCGCTAAATATGATTCATCAAAACTTGTTAAAGGTTCACTTGGTGTAGGCTGGTATCATAATTATGAAAAATATTTATCTTTTTCTGATATTGAGGTATTGGTACACGAAAGCCCATCAACCTATTGTAGATATGCAGATATTGATGGTGACGGTGTTTATACTTGCACAACACTTGGTAAAAACGGTTATGAACTAACAATTACACCTGATACAGTTTACGGATATGTGATTGATTGTAACGGTGAAAGAACCGAATACTATGACGATAATGGTTATTTATCTAAAATTGTTGATAGAAACGGTTTTGTAACTCTTATTAATCATACAGATACGCTTACCACTATTACAGATTGTGTGACAAATAAGCACATTTATATAGAAAATGGTGCAGATGGTAAGGTAACACGAGTTTACGATGACGCTCAACGTGAGGTTGTTTTCACTTATATTAACGATTATCTTGTAAATATTTGCGATGTGAACGGAAATAACCTTACATATTCGTATAACGATGCAGGCCTTGTGGCAACCGGAACAGACACAGATGATGTTTGTTATTTTGAAAATACCTATGACGAGCTTGGCAGGGTTATAAGTCAGGTTGACGGTGTTGACAGTGCTCCAACATTGTTTGCTTATGGTGAAAATAATGTTAGAACAGTTACAGACCGTAATGGTTGTCAGAGTACACGTGTGTTTAATGATAACGGGCTTTTGATAAGCTATACGGATGAGGTTGGAAATACAAGCACATACGAATATGATGCAAACTGTAATTTAATTCGTGAAACCGATGCTTTAGGAAACTCCGTTACTGCTATATATAATAGCTTCAACAAACCTACGCAAATCACGGATAAAAATAATAATACTACTTATTATACATATGATGATAACGGTAATATTACCAAAATTACCTATCCTCAAAACGGAGAATCTGTGGTAGAAGAAACCTATGCTTACAATAATCGTAATCAGGTAACTCAACATACAGATTTAAGAGGAACTGTTACGGTATATACTTATAACGATAACGGATTATTGGTATCTAAAAAGGTTGGCGATAGAAATGCTATTCAGTATTCTTATACTAACGGTTTCCTCACTTCTGAAATAGATGCTCGTGGCAACACAACACAATATGCTTATAATACATTTGGATTGCCGTCAGTAATAACAGATTCCGCAAATAATCAAACTACTTATGAATATGATTTGTGCGGAAATCTCCTTGTTACTACCGATGCTAACGGCAAGAGTGTAATCAACACTTATGATGCCAATTATAAGCAAACTTCATCAACTGATGCAAACGGCAACAAAACTTGGTATTCGTATAATGGTAATATGAAACCAAATATTGTTACATTGCCTGATGGAAATATTATTCAATACGAATATGATGGTGAAGATCGCGCTATTAAAGTAACCGACCAAAACGGTAATGTTACAACTACCGAATATGACGATGCTGGTAAGGTTATTTCCGTACAGGATGTTGATAAAAACTCAGTTTATTATGAGTATGATTCTGTGGGTAATGTTTTGAAAGAAATCGGTAAAGCAGGAGCAGAAACAACAAAAATCTACGATGCTGCGGGAAATGTCTTAACCGTTACTGATGATAATGGAAATACCACAACATATCAGTACGATAATATGAACCGTGTTATTAAGGTTACAGATGCACTTTCTGGTGTGACAACATATACCTACAATAATGCCGGTGACTTGTTATCATCTACCAATGCACTCGGTTACACAGTTTCTTATACCTATGACGCATACGGAAATAAGCTAACCGAAACAGATGCACGTGGCAACACAACAACCTATACCTACGATGCGAACGGTAATTTGCTTACGGTTAAGGATGCTCTAAATAATGTTACAACCTATACTTATGATAGCCGCAATCTTCTTGTGAGCGTAACTAATGCTAAAAATCAGACCATTACTTATGGTTATGATGCTCTTGGCAGACAAATTTCTGTAACTGATGCAAAAAACAATACTGTATATACGGCATATGACGGTGCCGGTAATGTTATATCTGTAACAGATGCTAAAGGCAACGTTATATCCACAACAACATATAACGAGCTTAATCTGGTTGAAACAGTTACAGATGCGGCTGGTAATACTACCACCTACCAATATAACAATATTGGCAAACCGGAGATTGTAACAGATTCGCTTGGCAATAGACAGCAATACTGGTATGATAATAGCGGTAATAACATCAAGGTTATGGATGCTCAAGATAATGTAAGTACCGCAACCTATGATGCTCTTGGTAATGTAACTTCTCTTACCGGACCGCTTAACGGTTCTACACAGTATACATATGATACTTTAGGTAGATTGATTTCTGAAACAACATCCTCTGGCGGTACTGTTAATTATGGCTATAATGCGTTAAATCTTAAAACACAGCTTACCAATGCAAAAGGTCAGGTTCGTACATATACCTATGATGCAATAGGCAGAATAACAGGCTATACAAGTGTTGAGGGTTCGGCATCTTATACCTATGACAATAATGGTAATGTTCTTACTGCAACAGACCAAAACGGAACTGTTACAAGAGAATACGATGCTCTTAACCGTGTAACAAGATACACTGATACTTTAGGCAATGTTATTAGATATGAATATGATACCGTAGGAAATCTCACGAAGATTATTTACCCTGATAACACAGCAGTTACCTACGCATATGACGCCAATAACAATCTTGTATCTGTTACAGACTGGGCGAACCGTGTAACAACCTATTCTTATGATGAGAATAATAATGTTATCGGTGTAACAAAGCCTGACGGTAGCATAACAACCACCGTTTATGATAACGCACAGAGAGTTGTTTCTACCGTAGAAAGAAATTCCGCTAACATCGTTATTGTAGGATATGAATATACTTATGATACTTTGGGAAGAATTTTATCTGAAACACATCTTGCAGAAAACATAAAATACGAGTATAATTATGATAAGTTATCTCGTGTAACAAAGCGTACTGTTACCAATCTTTCGGATAATACAACATCCGAAGAAACCTATTCCTATGATGCGGCAGGAAATATTACCTCTTGCACAGTAAGTGATGGAACAAATACCTTTGTTTATGACCAAAACAACCGTTTAACCTCGTATAACGGTCAAGCTGTTACCTATGATATGGATGGTAATATGCTTTCCGCAACGCTAAACGGCGCACAAATGTCATTTGTATATGATTCGGCTAACCGTTTGATTTCTGCTGGTGGAAACACCTACACATACAATGTTGAGGATGTTCGTGTTCGCAATCTGTGTGGTGAAAGCGAAACAACCTATGCATATAATACAAACGGTAGATTAAGTCAGTTGTTGGTTAAAACAACAGATGGCATTGTTACAAAATATGTTTATGGTCTTGGTCTTATAGGTGAGGAAACAAGCGGCAGCTTTAAAACCTATCACTTTGATTACAGAGGCAGTACAACTGCTATTACCGATATTAACGGTAATGTAACAGATACTTTCACATATGACACCTATGGTAATCTCATTTCAAGAACTGGAACATCTGTTGTAATATTCCTTTATAACGGTCGTGACGGTGTTGCAACGGATGATAACGGACTTATCTATATGCGCGCCCGTTACTACAGCCCCGAACTTCGCAGATTTATCAATGCTGATATAATCGCTGGTGAAATTTCAAATGCTGTAACTCTTAATCGTTATGCTTATGCAAACGGCAATCCGGTTTCTAATATTGACCCGTTTGGTTTGAGTGCGGAGAGAGGAACTACTTCTTATGACGACAAATACTATAAATCAAAAGCGTACAAGAAAATACAGGATAATGCAGATGACATTTTATTGTATTCTTGGTACTATGGAGTAGATCCTAATATAGTTGCCGGAGTGATATTTAAAGAACAGTATTCAAATTATGATTGGAAAGATGTTTGTGCGGATTGGATAGCCTTTTATGGTGTTATAGATATGTCTGTTGGGCTTGGACAAGTTAGAGTATCAACGGCAAAGTTCCTTGAAGAACAGGGGTATGTATCTAAAACATCTGCCGAAGATGGTGGCTGGAATATTCCTTTCATTGGATTTGTCCACGGAACAGAAACGATGGCTCGTGAAAAAAGATTGGAAGATAATTCTTGGAATATAATGTATGTTGCGGCTTATATTAAGTATTTTGAAGATACTTGGAAAGATGCATTTCCCGAAATATCTTCAAGACCTGATATCTTGGGAACTTTATATAATATTGGTCACGAGAAAACATCACCCAATAGTAATCCCGGTTCAAATGAATTCGGAGATGATGTTGAATATTTTTATGATTTAATGGGAGAAGCACTGAAATGATAAAAATCAAAAAAACTGTTTTGATCATAATTGTCTGTGTGTTTTTACTACTTGTCTTATTCGTTCCATATATAAAGGCAGAAATATTGACTAAAAAATATGGTAATGAATTTGACGGTTTACAGAAACAGACAAATATGCTTTCTGATGCAGAATACTATAGGGTTATTTCATATTCTCACAATGCTGCTAAAGTTTTCTATGTTTCTGATTCAGGGGATTTGTTGACTTTTAAAAAAGATGCGACAGGTGCTTGGAAATATTCCGAATGGAAAACAATTTGGTCTAATTCTGGCTCTGCAAGCGAATTTATGTGGCCATATTATCATTAAAGAAAGTAAATAGGAGAAATGTAGAATGACATACGAAGATTATATGAATCACGCAAAAAAATTATATTTACAGGGTGTTGATGCATCCGGTGAGCAACGAAGATATTATTTAACACAAGCGTTAAATGTGTTAAATAATCTTCCCGATGGCTATCCCGAAAAGGATGAGATGGTCAGAAAAATAAACTATATGCTGTAGTTTATTAAAAACAAAGCTATGTGAGAGCAGAAATACTCTCACATAGCCTCAAAGCGAGTGAGAAAATGAAAAAAATAATATGTCTTTTATTTGCTGTGTTATTAACTCTGTCACTAACGGCTTGTAATTCAATTAAAGATAATAACAGTTCACTTCAAAGTTCTGATTTTATAAACAGTTCAAGTGATACTGATTTTATCGAAAGTGAAAACGCTGAAAGTTCAGATGAAACCAATACAGTAAATACCAATTCAGAACAAACAAATCAGGTACAAGGTAATAAAGTAGAAAACACGCAGGACAAAAACAGTAGCACAACATCAGTTACAGTTGAGACAAATGAAGATGATATATCACCATCTTCTGATTCATCATCGCTTACATATGAGGATTACGAAAATCTCAACAAAAATTCTCCTGTGCAGGGCGAAAAAGAGTGGAAATTTCATTCTACTGATCCTGATTATGCAGCTCCTAACGATCCGTCAGAGCTTGCTGAATGTTGTATTACCATTGATGAAACCGACCACGTAACAATGGTTTGGAATTATTATTACAAAGCAGAAAATCATCCCGAATTTTCTGTTGGCGGAAATCAATCAGTAAAATTTGATGGAACGGATTATTATTGGTTTTTGTGTTACAAATATGAGGGTACTTGTTTTGTGGAACAGAACGGTGTAATATCTATTCAACTAAAATGCACTAACGATTGGGGCGATTATGTTAATGACGAAATCACCCTACAACGTGATGGCAACGATAAGTTAATAGTAACAAGTCACGCCGGAACAGAATTTAACTTGTTCAAAGGTGACGAATTTATAAGATAATCAAAAAGACAGACAATCTCTTAACGAGGTTGTCTGTTTTTTTATAAACTTATTGACAAAATCCAACAATTTTTGTCACCTATTATATTAGTTGAATTGTTGTATATATAATAGAGTTTTTTGGAGGTATAAAAATGATCACTTTTTTTATCGAAAATAATCAAACTGACTACTCAAAGTGTTTTTCTATTATTCATTTTCTAAAGAGTGGAGAAACATTTAAATTAGACTCTCCGGTTAAAATTTTGTTAATAAATGATTTTGAGATTAAATCCAAAATAGGCTACGATTTTAACTTACTATACAGGAAATGTAATGATACCACAAGCACAGTTGAAATAATAGACAATATCGGATTGTCCAGCGCAATCGAAAATTTTACTGATAAAACTGCTTTTTGTTTTTATATTAAAAACATGGAAAAAAGTGACTTAGTAAATCTTCACTATTTCGAATTGATAAGACAATACGAAAATAATTCTTACCTTTTGATAGAGTCTAGCAATGATGATTATTTTCGCGTATCTGATTTTTATCAAATTGAAAGTCATTTACATAAAGACGACTATTCCAATCGCTTTTTCAAAGATACATCTTCAAAAACAGTAAGAAGATTTGCACGCAAAAATAACACGTCGAGATATTTTTTACCTCTTCTAAGAACAGATTCTAAAGTGTACTCCATATTATCAAAAAATGTCTTCGATATGTTTTCCTTCTGTTCTAATAACCTACTAACCTTGGAAATCCAAGAGGAAAATGAATCAACTATATCAGAAGAAATTTTGGTGAGAAATTTTTGCATAAAGCTCATTTGTGAAATTAATACCTATATCAAAAAAACTCAGAAGGATTTTAAATGGAACAAATATGAAGAATTATTGTCCCATACTTCCGTTTTGGGCTTGTGTTACTTTCTGTCTTACCTACATACCACGCTCACCAACGATTGTCTTAATATTAGTACTTATGAAATAACAAATCTGCTTCTTCAATCAGAAGATTTTTCAGTAGGTACTATGCAATTGTTTGAAAACGCCCTCAAACATGCAAAATTTGGATATTTCTGTTATAGAATACACCATTCAATCCACAAGGGACCATATTTAAAAGATAGTTATAATGTAGATGTATGTTCTGATACCTCTCCTCTTTATTTGGAAGTTATAATATCGGATTATAATGAAACATATGATATTCCGCTTAAATTTATTGACAACATTAAAAAGAGAAAAAACATTAAAATAAATTCCCAAAATATAGATATGTTAGAAAAAAATCTACAACTAAAAGATTTTTTTGACCCTTCAGATGAATGCAAAGTGTTTTGGCAAAAATACTATGCGGATACTTCAAATATTGCCTTACATTATGGATTAAATATTTTTGAACAAATTGTAACTTCTTCGCACGGAAGATTTGTTTTAACTTCTTCGAGCCAGGCATATCTATCATCAGATAAAGTTTACAACAGAATGGTTGACAAAAAAGAATATTCATCATACATCCCGGGAACCCAATATAAGATTTTATTCCCTATAAGAAATGCAGTTCTTACACAAAAATCTACTGGTTTAAAGGTACAGCTTGATACAGAACAATTAAAAAACAAATGGAATCAGCACACTATACGTTTTATAAGTAGAGAGAACTTAGAAAAATACGATATAAAGGATAATGACATACCTTTCAATAAATTTAAAAGTGAAACCCCTAAATATAAAGAGGCTGCCGTAACAAAGCTTTTAGCAATTTTAAAAGATAAAGTGACGGGTGTAAATAAAAATTGCATAATTGTTTTTGACGTTAAAGAATTTGTTTCACCTACACAGAGCGAAGTTTTTGCAAAAGCCCTTATTTGTTTGTTAGGAGATATTGAATTAGAAAAAATCGCTATAATTAATGCTTCTCATCAGTTTATGTCGATGTTTATACGTGTTTTCAGTTTGTTATATTATAAAAGAATTACTTGTGATTTTTTGACTAACACAGAAATATACCTATGTGGTGATTTCGAATTACAATCACATAATAATGTTGAAATAATTTTTAAAGGAAAAGACATTAATAAATCCGTTTTACTGTCAAAACAAATTGCAGACTATAAAGGGGAATACTCATCAGAATTGTCCCTTTTAGAAAACATTGCGGAAAAATGTGAGAAATCAGAGGACACCGCAAATATTGTTAATATTTTTCCTTTTGATGTTTTAATTCAAAACAATCAGCATACGTTATTTCAAGAAAAAACCACATATGATTTAAATCAAAATTTACAGCAATATCAATTCGGTTGCCGATTACCTGATGTACATATGCGGGTAGGCTCGAAAATCCATATAACTAAAGATTTTTACGAAGCAACACTATTATTTGGAATAGAAAATTATATTTCTCGCTTTGCATATCTTTTAGCAGAAAGAATTTCAAAAAACATTAGAGATGAATATACTGAAGAAAATATTGTATTAGTAGGTTATGAAACGTACTCCGAAATACTTATAATAGAAACCCAAAGAATGTTAAAAGAAATTTTCGGAATAAATACCCAATATTTAATTTATAACGATTCAGCAAAAAATGAAAAATTCCGTAGTGTTGAAAACATAACACATACACATTTCAATTCTTCTAAGTTTATTATAATAGTTCCAATAGGCAGTACTCTAACAACTCATGATAAAATATCTGCTGAATTGCTGCGTGAATACGGTTTTACAAACACAGACAATATTATCGAAAATTTGTGTGTTGTTTTAATAAGAGATAAAGCTCAGAACAACTCTTTAACAAGCGTTGAAAATTTGTTTTGGAATTCAATAGATGAGACCACGGTCGTTCTAAAAGGCAACTACGATATTGGCAATAATAATTTAGTAGATTATATTGTAAGTGTGAGTAACAAATGGCATAAGCCTGATGAGTGTGCCTGTTGTTTTCCAAATGACTTATGTGAAGAAAAACCTATTTTAAAGGTTAATAAAGCTTCTGTTATACCTATGATAATGATGGGTTTAACAGAAGATAACAAAATAATGCCTTATTCTAATCACACACGAATACCACACGGTAAAATTTCAAAACTAAAAAAGCATTTAAAGTACGGACATTTTGAAAGAGGAGATAATCATTACGAATACTATTTCAATACCGATACACTTGCAAAAGATATCTCCAACACAAAAGAATTTAATGGCTGGCTTGAAAAAATTAGAAAAACTTTAAATCCTTCTCAAAAAAGTGATGAGGATTCTCTGCGATTTGACTTTATTGTTGCTCCACAACATTCAACAAATGCTGAGTTTGTTATGCAAGTTAATGAAAAGGTTTTTGGCAATCCGGCAAGTGTACTTTTTTTAGATGTGAAAAGAGAATATAGGGATAATATAAAAACCAAATTCAGCAATCTAACACAATTGTATAACAATTTGATAGAATATGGAAGACCGGCAACAATTAATTTTCACTATGTTGATGACACTATAACTACAGGAGAAACATTTGGTAGAACAAAATCTCTTGTACAATCACTTTTCCCTGACAATGCAACAGGTTGTAATGGTAGTGTTAAGGTTAATGTATTCTCTAGCGTTATTATTCTTTTAGGAAGATGCTCTTCTGACACAAAGTATACTTATGCGCCTAAGGGAAATTTTTTTGATTACTTTGAATTAAAAATCTCTTCTATGAGAAACTATCAGGACGCTTGCGTATTATGTAATAAGCACGATGATTATGGAGAAATCTGTAAACTATCGGCTACCAATTCTATGAAAAATGCATTTTCCATTCAAGCGAAAAAATATCATGTGACTGATTATACGAAAGATGCTATTTTTGAGCAGGACGAAGGATATAAAAGAATGTTTCTGACTCATGAGATGAATAATCGTCTTTCTAAACTCGGTTATAGAAAAAACAATGATACTGCGGTTAGCGATGCTCTTGCTGAGTTAATTAACAATATTTTAAGCAGTAAACATAGAATTACATATCATAATGATTCTTTATGCACATTAATACATATTATTTCAAGTCCGTTTATGACTTTTAGAAAAAGCGTATTGTCTGCATCTTTCAAACTGTTACTGGAAATAGCATCATTCATATTATTCGATGACTATAGGAATAACCATAGTTATCTTACTAACGAATTAAAGCAACATATTGTACAGTTAGAAAATAGTGAAAATATATGCGAATTAGAAAAATTAATTAAGTCTGTATTAGATGGATTATCACACCTTGGTGCGAATTTTGTAATGCGAGCAAAAACAATTAATGCCTTCTTTGTATATGTTGAAAAATATTTTAAAAATAACACAAGAAACGAGCTAAATGTAGATTGGGTGAACTACTATAGCCAAATTATAAAACAAACACTGATGTTCAACAAACAAGACAGTCGGGTTCTTTGGTTGGAAAAAATTTTGAAATTGGGTTTCGAGGAAAATGTTGAAGATGGTACCAAAACAAAATTAGATGATGATCCAAACATCATGCAATTAAAAAATATATTGTTGTTAGAGAATAATCTAATTTTACACGATACATTAGAAGAAACAGTACATGCAATTCAAAATACAATTTTAAATAATAAAACTGCAATATTTACACAAATCAACAAAGAAAAAGTGCGACAAACAGATAGCAGGAACTTAGAATACATAGGAGAAGATTTTGTTAAAATCTCTGAAAACACAGATACGAATTTGCTGCTCAAAGTTTTATTTAATAGAACTGGAGAATTGAGATGTGAATCAACATTTAATAAAATTCTAACGAAAACCGTTAATGCTTACTTTTGTGAAGCGTTTCGAAAATTTTCAGAAGTCAATGACAATTTTCTTGAAACTGAACAGCTTTTAAAAATGAGCGTTTTATATCTGTTGTTAATACCAAACAGTAGTATAAATGGGGCGCGTGAGGAACATTTGATGTTTTATGAAATTTTGCTAAAGCAGATTAAATCGATTTTAAAGGCAAAAAAAGTGCAATTATTTATGACGCATAATAAAGCTATTGATTTTATTTGTTCATCTGAGGGTGCGAAAGATGAGAGTAATTTAGATTATGAAAAATGTTTGCAAGTAATTATAAATGATTCGTCCCATCCGTCAATAGGAGAAACATATTATTCTTCTAATTTTGACCCCTGTTTAAACGTTATTAAAATTGACAATAATTCACTTGATGATGATTGCGGTTTGCACAATTATGATGAAGTATCGGGAACCGCTTGGTATCTTGTATTTGAAGTGGATAATGATTTACAAAAAGATAATCTTCTAATAAATGCAAGAAATTTACTCGTCATGAGGGAGAGTTTACTTTTGCGCTTTAAAAAGGATTACGACAACAATTTATATGCAGAATTTTCAGAGTTACGTAAAAAGGTGAAAAAATTAACCGATGATAAAGCTGGTGGACATACACCTTTTGCAGAATTGTCTGAGGAATTTGACTATCTGTATGAATTGGCGAAGAAAGATTGCGATTGCACTAATAAATTAATCGCCAATAATATGAAATTAATCACAGATCTTCTTATCAGCAAATTGTATGTCTGTCACATTAATGATGAGGGTTATCCAAAGCAAATCGAATCAAGGCACAATGATATGCAATACAACCTCCTTGACAATTATAAACATATTCTTCTACGTACGAAGGATTTAGAATTACGTAAAGAAGATTCATCTATCATTGTGCCGCAAATTTCTTTTCATGGCGTTGACTGGAAGAAAGAGTTTTGTTTCATGAAAAAATCGGAGTTTATTTGGATAGCTGTATTTTATGCATTAATAATGAATTCCTTAAGACACGGTATAGCAAATCCACTAAACGACAATGGCTATTTCCGTCAAGTTAAAATAACGGTTGAAACAGATGGGAATTATATTATCGTTTCCAATGAATATGTTGAGCCTAGTGAGTTGGATAGAAAAGATGGTATAACATTTGAGACAATATGTGCTTTTTTTGAACATTATAATTTCAAATTGATAAAAATAGAAAATCTTGAGGAGAAAAAGTACATCGTTAAAATTCCATTGAGTCGACACAAAAAGGAAGAGTAGATAATTAAGAAATTTTGAACATCTTAGAAAGGAATTAAATAAAATTATGAGAATCAAAAAAATATTACTAATCGAAAATGATATAAGGCACACAGAAAAGACCATAGAGATTATTAATGAATTAAATGATATGTACACTGTAAAAGGTAAATCATTTTTATATTCTCCTCAAAATGGTGATAATGTAAATATGCTTCACGACAGAATAAAAGAATATATTACATCAGAATTCGAAAAAGACACATTTGATATTATAATGATAGATATGTTATTAGGCGGAGATTCAACCGAAAATCCCCTAGGCTTAAAATTGATACAAGAGTTATATGAGCTGCTTAAAGCAAAAAAAATAGTTGTATATACTGAGATGTCAAGCGAGGATTTAGACAGGATAAAAGAGTATAATAAAGAAAAAGGATACTCTTTGAAAATCGTTAATAAACCGAATGGCTTTTCGGAAAATAGAGTATGTTGTAGTGGAGTAGAAAATAAAAAAACATTAAAATCAAAAGGAACTACTTGCGATTTGGATTTATGTAATCAAATTTCAAAGCTGAAATGTGATATGAAATGTGTTTATTATGAAATGGAGGGAAAGGTATAATGCAGTTTGAAAACATATCTCGAGGCTATAGTAATAAAACATACGAAAATATCATCAATGCTTTTTCAGTTGATAGTAAAATCAAAAGGAACACGAACTCTGCATTTCACTATACATCTTTTGAAAATTGTATAAAGATGTTAAAACCGCAAGATGACGGGAATGATGAAACTTATTTAGAATTGTTTGCATCGCATTTTAATTTTATGAATGATACTAAGGAATTCCTAGAAGGACTGGAACATATAGTTCTGACTTTAAAAGGCATTGATGTAACCGATCAACAAATAAAAAATACAATTGAAGATTTTAGAAAGCAGTTTGAAGAGATACATACCCTTCCATATAATTCTTTGCCTCCACATTACATAATATCCTTTAATACCGAATGTAACAGTCTTGCACAATGGAAGTATTATGGAAAAAACTGTGGTGTTGCCATAGAATATGATTTGAATAATTGCAAATACTCCAACTTTAGTCTTTTTGATGAGTATGTAAGTCACGATTCTTACTATGTAAATTACAATAAAGAAGAACAAAAAATGGAGATTGAAAAAATATTGAATAACATAATAAAATTAGATTCAAATAGTGAGAAAAATAAAGGCATACATTGCAAAAACATACTTCTACAGGCATGTGCCGCCGCATCATTTATGAAAGACAAAAACTATATTGATGAAAATGAAGTGAGGTTATTGTTTGCTCCATATTATATGGACAACTCTCCAGAAACATCGACCGAGTGTTTACATAAGTTAATGAAAAAAGTCGAATATCGCCCCAGGGGAACCGAATATATAATTCCTTATTTGAGAATTCGGTTGAAATCTAAAATCGAAAATAAATATCCTATTAAGTCATTAACAGTAGGACCGGGTCAAAACCAGGAGTTAATATATAACAGCCTTATAATGTTTGTTCAATCCAATTTCCAAAAATCAACAAGCTTTAATAAACTTCCTGATGAGGAAGGCTGTATGTGTGTTGAGGTTAATGGTATTAAAATCAGGAAATCATTAATTCCTTTTAGAGGATAGTCAAGTTAAAAAGATATGTCAAGCGATAATGACGAACTATATTATGATTTAATTATTAGGAGGATAAATACAATGGACAAATATTCTATTAGAGCAGCATATAAACGTTTAAAAAAACTAAATAAAGGCAACAAAGAACAAGCAATCGCAAAAGCAAGAATTGAAATTGACGAATATATATCTAATTCTGTAGTGGATAATGATTTTTACAAAAAATATTATGATATTAAAAGACTAGTTCAGGTCCATAATACAATTTCGCCAAGTCTTTTAATGGGTTTATATACTGGAATGATAGTTACTGTTTCTTTTAGATTCTTGGATAGTAGGGATATTTTTGGATATCTAATTTTCCTTTTTTTTAGCGTAATAGTTTCTTATGCTGTATCAATTTGGTGTTTGGCTTCAGTACCAAATTGCATTCTATATCCATATATGTTAAAAAGAATGGAAGAAGTTGAAAAAGAAAAGGTGAAAGTTTAACATATATCAAAAGTAGAATGAAATAACCTAGTATCTTTAAATTTGTATCTACAAAACAAATTAGAACCTGAACATTTCAAGCACATAAATGATTTTATCTAAATCAAAAATGTTATATGTTAAAGATTCAGAGGACTACAGAATTAATTAAAAAATCTGTAGTCCTCTGAATTCTATCTTTCCAAACCTCCATCGCTTGCAACAAATAACGTCAATCCTAAACATATAAGAAAAGCGCCTGTTGCTGTTGATGCCTTATATAATAAAGCGAAATATCCGGTTTGCAAATTTATTGCTATCATTAATACTAAAACAAATGCTTTAAAAATCTTCATTTCAAATCTCCTTTATGTACGAAAATTCTTTGAAACGAAGAAGTGGCAGTACAGAGCAAAACACACTGTACTGCCACAAACAAAGGCTTATTTAACATCTTTTAAGAAAACAACAAACCCGAACGTTTCACCGATTGGTAAAAGGTTCGGGTTTGAATGCTTTGGTGCGGGTGACAGGAATTGAACCTGCACGTCGGGGACACTAGATCCTAAGTCTAGCGCGTCTGCCAGTTCCGCCACACCCGCATATTAAAATAATAAAAAATCTTTTTAACCTCAAAAAGACAATATGTATTATAACTTATTGCTTTGCTTTTGTCAAGAGATTTTTTTAATGTTTAGATAGAATTTTCTACAAATAACTTTAAAAATTAAAGCCGCTTAGGTCATTTCCTAAGTGGCTTTATTTTTTCAGTTTACATTTCAGTTGGTGCATCAATTTTAAGCATTCTTAAAACATTTGCAACCGTTATTTTTGTTGCAAGGCAAAGGTTAAGACGAGCCTGCATTAGACCTTCCTCCTCGCCCTTTACCCTACAAGAATTATAGAACTTGTGAAAAAGTGTTGCAAGGTCATACGCATAGCGTGTAAGATAGGCGGGGTCAAAGCCCTCAGCCGCATTTACAATGGTTTCGGGAAGGGTTGAAATATATCTGATAAGTTCCCTTTCTTCAGGTGCCTTCAAACAGTCAAGGTCTTTGCTTGAAACCTTATTAGGCTCAATACCCTCGGCGCTAAGATTTCTTAAAATACTACAAATTCTAGCGTGGGCATACTGAACATAATAAACAGGGTTTTGACTAGACTGCTCAACCGCTAAATCAAGGTCAAACTCAAGATGAGTATTTGGCTCTTTAGAATTAAACACATAACGTGCGGCATCAATTGGCACCTCATCAAGCAAGGTTTCAAGAGTAACCGCTTTGCCCGAACGTTTTGAAAGCTTATAAGTCTCGCCGTTTTTAACTAGGCGAACCATTTGCATAATAACAATTTTAAGTCTGTTAGCGTCAACGCCAAGCGCCGTTAAAGCTGCCATCATACGCGCGATATAACCGTGATGGTCGGCGCCCAAAATATCGATAGCCAAATCGAAATTACGGGTAACAAGTTTATCGTAATGATAAGCAATATCCGGAACAAGATAGGTTGGTACACCGTTTGCGCGGAGAAGCACCCTATCCTTTTCGTCGCCAAACTCGGTCGATTTAAGCCAAAGGGCTCCCTCACTCTCATAGGTATACCCCGACTTTTTAAGCTTTTCAATAATTTCCTCAACCTTGCCGCTTTCGTGCAGACTGCTTTCATGATACCAACAGTCATAATTTATTCTATACTTTGAAAGGTCGTCTTTGAGTTTTTGAATATTTTTAGGAAGCGCAAAATCGCAAAGCGCATTTTGCCTTTCCTCTGCCGAAGTGTTAACATATTTATCGCCGTGAATTTCGGCAAACGCCTTAGCGTGATTTATAATATCCTCGCCAAGATATGCGTCCTCAGGGATTTCTACACTGCTATCGAAAAGCTGCAAATATCTTGCTTCCAAAGAAATTTTGAATTTATTTATCTGATTACCTGCATCGTTAACATAAAACTCTCTTTTAACGTCAAAACCTGCCCAGTCGTATGCCGCGGCAATAGAATCACCGAGTGCGCCGCCCCTTGCATTACCAATATGCATGGGTCCTGTCGGGTTGGCCGACACGAATTCAACCAAAACACTTTTGCCCTTACCATAATCGCTTCTGCCGTAGTTATCGCCGCTTTCAAGCACGCTAAGCACTGTATCACTATAAAAGCTATCAGACAAAAAGATATTTATAAATCCCGGACCTGCGATTTCAAGTTTTTCAACATAACCGCCAGTTGAAATGTTTGAAATAAGTGTCTCTGCAATCATTCTTGGCGCCTTTTTAAGTGCCCTTGCCCAAACCATAGCGGCATTAACTGCAAAATCGCCGTGGCTTCTATCTGCAGGTACTTCTACCGAAAAATCGGGCAATATTTCACTTGGAAAATCGCCACTTGAAACGGCCTTTCCTGCCGCGTCAAGTATCATTTCCCTTATCTCACTTTTAACCTTTTTTAAAACATCTGCCATTTTTAAGCTTCCCTCACTGATACATATATTTCATTTTTATTTATTTCAGAGTTATTAACATCAACCGAATATTTTACCGACAATTTGCCACCATCTTCGGTAAGGTTGTTTACAACCTCTTCGCCGAAAAAGCCCATTGTCATTCTACCAAAAGGCGTCTCATAAAGGCTATTACACCTTTTGCCCTTCTCAACAGTAAACTTTGACCTGTAAGCTCCGCTACGGCTTATTGTAACTACCTTTCCTTTAACCTTAATTGAGGTATTGACTACCCCAAACTCGTCTGACATCATAGAGTCTTCATAGGTGATTAAAAAGGCACCGTCTCTCACCGCAAAATTGCCTTCTGTGGTAAGTTCTAACTCAGTTTTGTCCTCTTCATTTATTTGAACGGTTTTAACCGTAATTAACACATCTTTCATTTTAAAGCTCAATATCTACTTTCTCTACTAAATCTTCAATATCATAACCTAAAAGGCTTTTAGCAATTTTTGAAAAAGAGTCTACCCTATCGCTAACAAAATATTTATCCTGAACTTTTTCTTCAGAAAAACTACCTGTCTTAACAAGGGCCTCTTTAACCTTCTTAGCAACCGATACGCCCATATTTATAAGAGTTACCTCATCGCCCATTATCTCTTTAATAATATCGTAAAGAGCAGGATAATGTGTACAACCCAAAATAAGAGTATCAACACCCGCCGCCTTAATATCTTTCAAATAATTTTCGGCAATAAGCCTTGTTACTGTATTATCTTTTTCGATAAAGCCTTCTTCAACAAGGGGCACAAAAAGTGGGCAAGCCTTTGAAAAAATCTCAGCACCGGGTATAAGGCTTAGTATTTTTCTTTTGTGTGCCTCGCTTTTAATAGTGGCCGATGTTCCGATAATACCAATCTTCCCGTTTTTTGTTACGGATGCGGCATTTTCTGCAGCAGGGTTTACAACATCAAAAAAAGGTACGGGCAAACCTTCGGCAGTTTTGGCGGCAACCGAAGAAACTGTTCCGCAAGCGGCAATAATAAGCTTCACATTATTCTTAATAAGAAAAGCTTCATCCTCTTTTGCGTATTTAATAATGGTTTCCTCACTTTTTGAACCGTAAGGAACTCTACTTGTATCACCAAAATAAACTATACTTTCATTTGCCATTATCTTTTTAAGTTCTTTAACAACTGTAAGACCGCCAAGTCCCGAATCGAAAACGCCTATAGGTCTATTATCCACCGCTTTTTCACCGCCGTTTACACATAAAATTACATTTTATATAATAACATATTTACGTCCATTATTCAAGCATTATTCAAAAATAAAAAAGTTCTGCACCCCTTTTGGAGTGCAGAACTTAAAAATTTTCTAAAACTATTTAATATAGTCTTTTGAACGGTCTACATAAGATGTGTGTAAAATCTTATGTGCCTTATGGCTACCGGGTTTCTCAAGATACTCTGCATAGAGCTTTTTAATCATAGGATTATCGTGAGATTTACGAATAGCCTTAGAAGAATCATCATTATAAAGTGCAGCTGCTCTGATAGCCTTAAGGTCGGTAAAGCTACGAACAGAAGCAGGTTGATGAGGCTGACCGCCACCATTTACACAACCGCCGGGGCAACCCATAATCTCAATGAAATGGAATTGCTCGCCATTTTTAACGCGGTTAAGAAGTACATGAGCAGCAGACATACCACTTGCAACTGCAACCTTAACATCCATACCGCCAACATTCAGTGTTGCCTCTTTAATAGGTGCGGTACCACGAACAGCGCTGAAGTTAACATCGTCAAGCTCTTTACCTGTGATGGTTTCAACTGCAGTACGAAGAGCAGCCTCCATAACACCACCGGTTGCACCGAAGATAACGCTAGCGCCTGTGCTTTCGCCGAGAGGATTATCAAAAGCTTCATCAGGAAGCATATTAAAGTTGATAGAAGCCTTTTGAATCATACGAGCAAGCTCTCTTGTTGTGATAGAAATATCAACATCAGGAACACCTGCTGCGTTTTGGTCATCACGGTCTACTTCGAACTTCTTAGCAGTACAAGGCATAACAGATACAGAAACTATATCTTTGGGGTCGATGCCGTTTGTTTCGGCATACCAAGTTTTAATGATAGCACCGAACATCTGTTGAGGAGATTTACAGCTGGAAACATTCTCTAAAAGGTCGGGGTGATACATTTCGCAGAACTTAACCCAACCAGGTGAACAAGAAGTAATAAGAGGAAGCTTTCCGCCATTTTTAACCCTTTCAACAAACTCGTTAGCCTCTTCCATAATGGTAAGGTCGGCTGCAAAGTCGGTATCAAATACCTTGTCAAAGCCAAGGCGACGAAGCGCAGCAACCATTTTGCCCTCAACATTTGTGCCAACAGGCATATCAAATGCTTCACCAAGAGTTGCGCGGATAGAAGGAGCAGTCTGAACAACAACATGCTTTGTGGGGTCGGCAAGAGCTGCAAATACCTTTTCGGTATCGTCCCTTTCAGCAAGTGCGCCTGTGGGGCAGTTAACAATACACTGACCACAAGAAATACAAGCAACCTCGTTGAGCTTTTTCTCAAAAGCGCAACCAATTTCGGTCATAAATCCACGATTGTTTGCGCCAATAACGCCAACAAACTGTTGGTTACAAGCAGCAACACAACGGCGGCAAAGGATACATTTATTGTTATCACGAATCATATGAGCGGCAGAACGGTCAATCTCATAAACGGTTTTTTCGCCGTCATACTTGCCTTCATCCTCAACACCTAAGTCGTGGCAAAGAGCTTGAAGCTCACATTTTCCGCTTCTTGTACAAGAAAGACATTTACGGTCATGTGTAGAAAGAATAAGCTCAAGAGTTTTCTTTCTAGCATTAAGCACACGAGGAGTATTAGTGAAAATTTCCATACCCTCGGAAACGGGATATACACAAGAAGCAACAAGGCTTCTTGCACCCTTAACCTCAACAACACAAATACGGCAAGCACCGATTTCGTTAAGGTCCTTCATATGGCAAAGTGTAGGAATAACAATTCCAAATTTGCGGGCTGCCTCTAAAATAGTTGTACCCTCAGATACTGTTAGGGGCATACCATTAATTTTAATGTTAATTTCTTTCATTTTGGTACACTCCCTTCTTATTCTTTCACAATAGCAGCGAACTTACAGGTTTCAATACAAGCGCCGCACTTAATACATTTTTCAGTGTCAATAACGTGAGGAGTTTTAACTGCACCACTGATTGCGCCAACAGGGCACTTACGTGCACAAGCGGTACAACCTTTACATTTATCCTCAATAATGCGGTATGAAAGAAGGTCTTTACATACGCCTGCAGGACACTTTTTATCAACAACGTGAGCAACATACTCGTCGCGGAAGAATTTAAGTGTTGAAAGAACAGGGTTGGGAGCTGTTTGACCAAGTCCGCAAAGAGAGTTATCTTTAATGTAGTAGCAAAGCTCTTCCATCTTATCGATATCCTCTAAGGTAGCTTGACCTTTTGTAATCTTTGTAAGCATTTCCAAAAGACGTTTTGTACCTACACGGCAAGGAGTACATTTACCGCAAGACTCATCAACAGTAAATTCAAGGAAGAATTTAGCGATATCAACCATACAGGTATCTTCGTCCATAACGATAAGTCCGCCCGAACCCATCATAGAGCCGATGGCAATAAGGTTATCATAGTCAATCGGAATATCAAAATGCTCTGCAGGGATACAACCGCCGGAAGGACCACCTGTTTGAGCTGCCTTAAATTTCTTGCCGTTAGGAATACCGCCGCCGATTTCCTCAACAACCTCGCGAAGTGTTGTACCCATAGGAATTTCAACAAGACCGGTATTGTGAATTTTACCACCAAGAGCAAATACCTTTGTACCCTTAGATTTCTCGGTACCCATTGATTTGAACCAATCTGCACCGTTTAAAATAATTCTGGGAACATTAGCATATGTTTCAACGTTATTAAGTATTGTGGGTTTACCGAAAAGACCCTTAACTGCAGGGAAAGGAGGACGAGGACGAGGCTCACCACGGTTACCCTCAATAGAGGTCATAAGAGCAGTTTCCTCACCGCAAACGAATGCGCCTGCGCCAAGGCGAAGCTCCATATCAAAACAAAAATCTGTTCCGAAAATGTTTTTGCCTAAAAGACCATACTCTCTTGCCTGGTCAATAGCTGCTTGAAGTCTTTGAACTGCGATAGGATACTCAGCACGGATATAAACATAACCCTGAGTAGCACCGATTGCATAACCTGCAATAGCCATTGCCTCGATAATAACGTGGGGGTCACCCTCTAGAATAGAACGGTCCATAAATGCGCCCGGGTCACCTTCGTCGGCGTTACAGCAAACATATTTCTGGTCTGCATCGTTACCCTTTGCAAGTTTCCATTTAAGACCTGTGGGGAATCCACCGCCGCCTCTACCACGAAGGCCGCTATCTAAAAGGGTTTGAATAACGTCATCAGGAGTCATCTCGGTAAGAACCTTACCTAAAGCCTGATAACCATCAGTACCTATGTACTCATCGATGTTTTCGGGATTGATAACACCGCAGTTACGAAGAGCAATACGCTGTTGTTTTTTGTAGAAGTCGGTTTCGTTAAGAGATTTGATTCCTGCTTCTTCAACTGTCTCTTCATATACAAGGCGGGAAACTATACGTCCCTTAAGAAGATGCTCGGAAACGATTTCAGGAATATCCTCTTCCTTAACCATCGAATAAAATGTGCCTTCGGGATAAACTATCATAATCGGACCCAAAGCGCAAAGACCGAAACAACCTGTTTTAACAACCTGAACTTCGGTTTCAAGGCCATTAGCCTTGATCTCTCTTTCGAGAGCTTCAACTATAAGCTGGCTTCCGGAAGAAGTACAACCTGTACCACCGCAAACCAATACATGTGAACGATACATTCTTAGTTTTCCTCCTTATTCGTGAATAGTATACTTAGCCAAAACCTTACCGTCGATAAGATGTGACTGTACAACCTCAGCGGCTTTTTCAGGAGTCATATTGATATAGGTTACCTTTTCCTTACCAGGCTCCAAAACCTCAACGATAGGCTCAAACTTACAAAGGCCAATACAACCTGTTTGTGTAACCGATACCTTACCAAGTGAATGTTTTTGAACAAGGTCAGAAAAAGCGGTGAGAACAGGACGAGCACCTGCTGCGATACCGCAGGTTGCCATACCAACTACAACACGAATGCTGTCGTCTTCCTCATTTCTCATACCTACCTGGCCCTTCATTTTGTCGCGAATTGCCTTTAATTCTTCAAGAGATTTCAATGTGATTTCCTCCTAATCATATTATCTTTTCGCCATTTACGGCATTTATATTTTCCTTCAAAAAATCGCGGATATATGAACTAACCTCGGGTGATTTAAAGGAGATATCACCCAAAATTTCACGAAACTCACGCGTGTCAAGGGAAAAGCCTTCACCCTCGACCTTATATGTAAACAAAAAATCAATCTCTTCGTGCATTGTAACCAGGGTGTGAATAGTTGCACATATATCGCCAAGCGGCATACGGTCAACACTATCAAGAACAAAGCTTGCGCTCACTGTTGTCCCCTCACCCAGTTTTGAAGAAATGCTAAAGCTTCCGCCTGTAAGCTCCGCCGCCGATTTGAAAAACGGTACGCCAAGCCCAACCTTACGGGTAGTACGGGTAGTATAAAAAGGGTCAACTACGCTTTTTACCTGTTCCTCATTCATGCCCGAGCCGTTGTCGCCAATTACCACAGTAAGCAAATTTTCACTAAAACTTACTGAAACATCAATAGTAATAAGCGAGGCTTTCGCCTTAACAGAATTTTCTGCAACATCTAAAATATTTAAGGAAATTTCAGTCATCATAAATTAATATTTTGCAAGAATTCCTTCAACGTCGTCTACTGTAAGTCTGCCGTAAACATCTTCGTTAACTGTCAAAACAGGAGCAAGTCCGCAAGCGCCTATACAACGACAAGCTTCAAGCGAAAACTTACCATCAGGAGTACATTCACCGCCGGCAATACCAAGTTTTTCAGAAAGTTTATCAAAAATATCGCCCGAACCTTTAACATAGCAAGCGGTACCAAGGCAAACTGAAATTTTGTACTCGCCCTTCGGATAAAGCGAAAACTGTGAATAGAAGGTTGCAACACCATAAACCTTTTGAAGCGGTATGCCCATCTCCCTTGCGATGATTGTCTGTACTTCAATAGGCAAATATCCGTAGATATCCTGTGCCTTTTGCATTATAGACATCAAAGCACCTTTTACATCCTTTCCTTCGGCAATAACCTGAAGAAGCTGTTTTTCTTGCTCAGGTGTGCCCTTAAAAGGAATTGTTTTCTTTTCTTCCATCTAAAATTCCTCCTTAGAATGTGAAAATATTAACAAATTTCAGTGCAACTTTAAGTTGACACATTATTAGTCTTATACATTATAACACAAGCAGCGAGAAATTTCTACACTATTTTAAGAAAAAATCAACTTTTTTTGCGCATTTTTTCGTTTTTTAAGTGCAATTACCATTTCTTTCTTTAAACATATGAAATATCCCCTATTTTTTCTAAAACAAAACAAAAATAAAGCCGCAAATACATCCTTTAAAAAGATATATTTGCGGTAATTCTTATTTAGTTAATGTTCCTCCATCGGTTTTTAGAAGAATAAGGATATTTTCTTCTGCCAACGTATCCACGTTTATATATACGAGTATTTCTTCATTTGTTTCTCCTTCGCACAAAAACTCATAGCAAAGCTTTTCCGAGCCGCTTTCGGTGGGAATAATAACCAGTTTATTAGATTTTATATTAAGATGCTCACTAACCGCCTTTTGTGCCTCAAGCGGAGAATGTTTTGGTTCCGAAAAGGTTCGTGCTTTATGGTTCATAATATATCCTACCGCTTCATAAAAAACGACCTCGCCGCTATCCAGCGACACTCCAACCTTAATTAAATCGGGGTAACAAAGAACTTCACCTTGAAGAAAAGCGAAGTTAATAACGCAAACATTTTCTTCGGTAAAAAAGTAGGTTTCTTTAAATTCTTTGTCGATTTTTTCCTTCAAAAACTTTTTAGCTATTTCTACCGCATTGCCAAAAGACAGTTCACCGCCTTGGGAACTTTTATTTTTTCTGAAATATTTAACATATCCGCCGCTTTTTGCAACCGATATATAGCTTTCTTCATCTGAAAAACAGTATGCAGGAATTTTGCCTTCTTCCTCACCTTCAAGTTTAAGCTCACCACTACTGTTTTTAAGATACTCCCTCGCTATTTCTTTGGCATTTTCCATACTTACCTTTTTAGCATTTTTTGTGAGTATCGGCTCTTTGCTTTCAATGTGGTCTGAAAACGGTCCGTCATAAATAAGACTGGGGGCACTGGTTAAGGTTTCTGCCATGTCATTCATACTGTCATTCAGTACATCGTTTACCTCAATTTTTTGTAATATACCCTCTACCCGTTTTTGCCAATTTTCATTTGTGTTATAAACAGTTAATGCCTCATCTAAATGCTTACTCATACTATCGGCAGACTCGGCAAGCCTTTTTAGCGATTGCCTCTCATTTTTGCTTATTTCCTCACCTGCAAGAGACTGCTTTAACAGAGTCCCCGAAAAATCACTTACCTGATTTACAAATTTTGAAATTTCTGCACTTCCCCTAATGCTTGAAGGAAAAGATGCCATCGCACCTTCTATACTACCCGAAAGTGCCTCTAATTCCCCAGTAAGACTGCACATACCATAAGGTGTTCCAACATAAAGGCTCTTACTTAAAATAGTAGCCATATTTTTTACTCCATCAGCCACTTCCTCCAAAGAGGCTTCATATTTATGAATAAGTTCTCTTCTAAGCATTCGCGCTCTATTTTCTGAATATATCCAACCGCCAAAGCCTGAAATAATTAAAGCCAAAGAAAAACTTAAAATTCTAATAAAATTTCTTTTTCTTATTTTAAAAATCATAAAGTCCTCCTAATTGTTTTAAAACTATTGTACCCATTTTTCACCAAAAAACACAAAGCGCCTTGCTTAAAACAGCAAGGCGCTAAAGTATTTAATATTTTTAAATTTCATAAATTCCGTTCGATAACCAAACAATATCCTTATGGTCAAAATGAACTAACCCATAAATAGTAATTTCGGTGTTCAAATATTCCTGAGCTTCAAAGGTTTTGGTATTTATCTTCCAAATTTGTTTTGAAACAATATTAGAAACATAAATATCCCCGTCTTTTGCGAACATATATACAGGACCTTCGAAATTATTATGCTTACCCTTACCGCAAATGCGAAGTTCCTCTCTTAAAGACTGCTCATCAAGTCTTACCAAAGTGTTAGAGCCAAGATAAGATGCCCACAAGTTTTTGCCATCAGACACTACTGAGCTTGGTACTTCGTTTTTAAATTTGATTTCACCAACCCATTCAGAAATACCATCCGCTCCCAAAAGGTTTGCAGAGCCGTCTTCCTCTATAACCAAAACCTTACCATTTGAAAGCATAGCGGTGTTAGAGGTTATATGGTTTTTTACCTGAAGCTCTGCCATCTTATGATTTGGGCCGAATTTAACAAGCATAAATACGTTTTTAGAAACCCTTTGAACCTCATTCGTATCGGCAGAAATCATTCTATATTCAACAACAAAACGCTCTTCCTCGGTAACCGAGGTTACAACAGCAACAACTACTCCCCCCGGCACGGGCAACATTTGTAAAATTTTTCCTTCTAATAACTGTTTCATTTAATTACTCCAAACAATATTATAAATTTATTTTATAACATTCTATTTCGTTTTGCAACATTTTTAAAAAATAAAAAGAAAAGTTTTTGTAAAAGCAAGAAAATCAAAGCGCCCAAAATCGCACCCAGCGAATCTATGGCAATGTCAAAAGCCTGTAATGCTCTTCCAGGAACAAATAACTGATGAATTTCATCAAAGAGCGCATAAGCTATTGTAAGTAATAAAGCAAAAAGAAATTTAACCGCCACCCTAGACCTGTCAATTTGAAAAGCCGCACCCATAATGAAAAATCCCAAGGTGAGAAATGCAAAGCAATGCGCAAACGTTCTTATGACGGGTTGAAAACTCAAAATTATTTCAACTTTTTCGGCTTCACTTATATCCTCATAACCATCATATAAAACGTTTAAAACAATTTCAATAATTCCACCGCTTGTTTCATCAGACTGTGTGGCATTTTCTGCAGATAACGTGAAAATTGTGCACATAACCAAAATTGCAAAAACGCTAAAGACTATAAACAAAATAGTAGATTTTTTACTACTGAATAGTGGCGCTTTATTCATTTTCCATCACTTCCAATGCTTTTACAATATACGGGTCGCTATCGCCAAGCTTATATTTGCTTTTAGACTGTTCGTCCGAAAAATCTACTTCAAAATCCGGCTTTATGCCAACCTTATTAAAGCTTTTGCCTCCTGCCGGCAAAAACTCTGCTACCGTAAATCTCGCCAGAGAGCCATCGCTAAGGGTATAGGTTCTTTGCATTACGCCCTTACCGTAGGTAGTATTACCTATTAGTTTGCCCTTTTTCATATCCCTTATTGTCGCCGAAAACAACTCGGCCGCACTAGCGGTTTTATTATTAGTTAAAACCGTCATAGGAAGATTTGTTTCCTTACTGTCTGATGTATGAAGTACCTTTTTGTCGCCGTTTTTATATTCTACGGTAATTAAATCACACTTACCTACAAGTTTATCTAATATCTGGCAAACCGAATCTACCATTCCGCCGCCGTTATCCCTTACGTCGAAAATAAAGCCCTCTACATTTCTTTCCGTCAAATAACTAACTGCGTCCTCAAATTGTTTAACGGTTGCTTCGTTAAACTCGGTAAAGCATATATACCCATACTTTTCGTTTATAACGTGATAATAAACACTTTGTTTAACAAATTCCTTATGAACAAAAGAAATCTCTAACCTTTCTTCCCCTCTTAATACCCCGCATTTAGAGGTTTCGCCAATTTCTTTTCTAAGCGCCTTAAGCGCCTTTTCATAGCCGAGCGTTTTGACCGATTTGCCATCAATGGAAACTATCTTGTCCCCAACCTTTAAACCCTCCGCTTCAGCCGGAGAACCGCTATTTATCCTAAAAATATAAAAACTGCCATCTTCTTCGTAAACTACGCTAACTCCTATTCCCTCTGCATTTCCCCTAAAGGAATTATTTATTTCTTCGGCGCCTTCTTTATTTTCATAAAAACTGTATTTATCGTCAAGACCCTCGAAATATCCCGAAAGCACAGCTTCATCAAGTTCGTTATAATCAAGCTCACCTAAAAAATACTTTTTAGCCAGACTATCAACCTGTGAAAGTTTTAGAGAAATCTTGCCCATTGGGCCATAACTCAAAACCAGCAAGACAACAAAACCGCTAACAAAAGCAGTTAAAATCACCGAAACAAAAAGTACCCACAAAGGCACCCTTTTTGCAGTATTTTGTTTACAGTTACTATCTATGCCCTTCTTTTCCACATTCTTTTTCATAAAGCACCTACTAATATTAAAGCAAATTCTCCCCAAGCACCGCCAAGGGAGAATTTAATAATTTATCTTACTTTAGAGAAATAATTCATTGGGTTTGTAGCAGAGCCGTTAACAAGCACCTCAAAATGTAAATGGTTGCCATATGACCAACCCGTTGTACCAACGTTTCCTATATGCTGACCTGCCTTAACCTTTTGACCTGCGCTAACCGCAGGATTTCTAATCATATGAGCATAAAGGGTTGAATATTGTTTGCCGTTATACATACCGTGGTTTATAACAACCCAATATCCGTAACCGCCGTTGTTGTAGCCGGCCGAAAGAACAACACCATCTGCCGCCGCAACTATCTTTTTATCCCTGATACCTGCGCTTGAAATATCAACGCCCTTATGAAGTCTTCCCCAACGGTAACCAAACTGCGAGGAAATATTATAATAACCGGGAACAGGCCAGCTAAACCTTCCGCTAACAAAAACGGGGTTTTTATCTGTAATAGTTCCTGTCCCACCGCCACTTGCCGCATTCAGTAGAGACTGAATTTCATTTTCAAGCGACGAAATAGCATTCTCATATTGCTTATTTTCTTTTTCCAAAGCCGATTGATTAGCGCTAATAGAAGAAATAACGCCATTTATTTCAGACTGTTGAGATTTAAGCTTAGCCTGTTCATTTGCAAGCGTTCCCTTAACCTTATTTTGCGCCTCAATTTTTTTGTTTATTTCGGCATTTGCAAGGTTAATCTCTTTTATCGCGTCAATTATCGAATTGATAAGCTTTTTGTCATGCGAAGAAATTGTTTTAGAAACCTCTGAAAGCGCAAGATAATCAGCAAAACTTTCGGCATCAAGCAAAATTAAAAGCTCACTGTTTGTACTGCCTGCCATATAAATTGACCTCATGCGCTTTTTATAGAGGTATTTAGTTTCTTTTATCTCGTCGTTCTTTGCTTTAATTTGTTTTTGATGCTCTTTAATTTCTTTATTAAAAGAAGCTATCATATTAGTACAGGTATTTATCTTTGACTGAGTAGTATTAATCTGCTCTTGCAGAATGTTTCTAAGCTCAACCTGTTTTGATTTATCTTTTTTTAGCTGTGAAATTTTGACTTCAAGTTCCTTGCTTTTGGCTTCCAGCTCGGCAATCTCATTTTTAAGCTGAGTTGTAGTTTTTGCTGCTGAAACGGGCAAATCAAAATTCGCAGTAAGCAGTAAAACCGACGCTAATAAGCAACATAAAAATCTATATGAAATTTTAAGAAAGCTTTTTTGTTTCATATATATTCTCCCAAAAATTATAAAGCCTTAAACTCACTACCCTCTTTACGAAGGTACTTTCCAATCATTATTGCACTTCCCACCGCACCGGCTAAAACACCAATTGCAATGAATATTCCAAGAAGAGTCCAAGCCTCTTCACTAAACGGAATGAGTGTATTAAAGGTACTAACCATAGACTCACCCGCGATGCGATAACAAAAATAAATAATTCCTTCTGAAATAAGGGCAGAAATAAGACCTAAAACAACGCCCTCAATAATAAAGGGAAGCCTTACAAACGAATCGGTTGCGCCAACCGCTTTCATTATGCTAATTTCAAGCTTGCGATTATACATTGTAACTCGAATGGTATTGGAAACAATAACAAGCGAAATTACTGCCAAAATTCCTATAATCCAGAAACAAACAAGGCCGATAGCGCTTTTTATTCCCGCAATTTTTTTAGCAAGCTCACCGTGTGATACAATAGTATCAACACCGTTTAGTTTAGAAATTTCAGTTACAGTTGTATCGAAGGTTTCCATATTTTTAAGGGTTACCCTTGCGCCGTGCGACATTGGGTTGCCGCCCTCTTCACTGAAAATTTCAAAAGCACCTGCTTGGTCTTCTAAAACGGTTTCCTTTGCAATTTGGAGTGCTTCATCGCTTGAAATAAACTGTACAGAAGCAACGTTTTCTATCTTTTCAATTTCCTTACAAACAGCTTTTGCCTCATCTTCGCTATGAATAGTATAGGCGCTTTCTGGGATATCGGTGGTTTCACTCACTTTATCGCCTGAAGCCACCTCACCTCCACCATAGATAACAGAGTTTTTATCATTGAAATAAACCATTACAACGTTTTGCTGCTCTAATGATTGCATTGATTTGTCAACGTTTTTGGTTACCAAAACAGCCATTCCTATAAGTACCATACAAGCTACCAAAACACCTACCGATGCAACCGACATAAGACGGTTTACCCAAACATTACGAAAGCCCTCGCGAGTAAGGTATTTTACACTTTGAATTTTCATAGCGAGCCCTCCGCATTATCTGCAACAATTTGACCCTTTTCAAGCATTATTACGCGGTGATGAAAATCGCGAACCAAATTATGCTCATGGGTTACCATTAAAACGGTTGTCCCCGCCTTGTTTATGCGACTAAGCATTTCAACAATTTCGTAAGACATATTAGGGTCTACGTTTCCTGTAGGCTCGTCCGCAATAAGCAGCTTCGGCTTATTGATAAGGGCACGGGCCAAACCAACGCGCTGCTGCTCACCACCCGAAAGCTCGGCAGGTTTTGAACGCGCCTTGTGGCCAAGACCAACCTGACTTAAAACTTTTGCAACCTCACGCCTTATAACGTTGGGCTTTTCACCGACAACGTGCATAGCAAAGGCAACATTATCAAACACGTCCATTGTAGGTATAAGTCTGAAGTCCTGAAAAACAATGCCCATAGTTCTTCTAAGCATGGGTACCTGTTTGCGAGGCATTTTGGTAAGGTTATAGCCATTAACCAAAACATCGCCTGTGTTCGCTTTCTCTTCCCTCATGATAAGTTTCATAAAGGTACTTTTGCCGGCGCCCGAAGCACCAAGAACGAAAACAAATTCGCCCGGCATAATTTGAATATTAACATCCTTTAAAGCGTGTGTGCCCGCAGCATAGGTTTTAGAAACACCGCGAAACTCAATTATAGGCTTTTCGGGAAGAATTATTTTTTGCTGAGCTTCGCTATTTGCTTCAGGAGTTAATTTATAATCTTCATTTTCAAAGATTTGATTTTCCATTTATAAACCTCTTTTAAATTTTAGTTGGGTCAGATTTAAGATATTTCTTAACCATAAGCGCAATTTTAAACACAATTGCATGGTCAAATTCACGTAGGTCAAGTCCTGTGATTTTTCTAATTTTATCAAGACGATAAACGAGTGTGTTACGATGAACAAACAGTTTTCTTGAGGTTTCAGAAACGTTGAGATTGTTTTCAAAGAAGCGCTGAATTGTGAAAAGCGTTTCCTGGTCTAAACTTTCAATGGTGCCACGCTTGAAAACTTCCTTTAAAAATGTTTCGCAAAGGGTTGTAGGAAGCTGATAAATAAGACGGGCAATTCCTAAATTGTCGTAGTTAACGATAGTTTTTTCGGTATCGAAAACTTTACCAACCTCTAAAGCAAGCTGGGCCTCTTTAAATGAACGAGCGAGTTCTTTAAGGTTTGTAACAACCGAGCCTATACCGATAATGGTGTGTGTATAAAATTCGCTCGAAAGAGTATCAACAATAGAGCGCGCAAGTTTTTCAAGATGTTTCGACTCAATATCCTGTTTAATTTCCTTAACAATGGCAATATCGGTCTCGCTTATGTTGATAACAAAATCCTTCGTTTTGTCGGGGAAGAGATTTTGAATAATCTCATAAACCGAAATATCATTCTTGCTTACAATTCTAAGTAAAAGAACAACCCTTGAAACCTCACCATTAAAATGAAGCTCTCTGGCCTTAATCGGAATATCACCAAGCAAAATGTTATCTAAAATAACATTTTTAATAAAGTTTCCCCTATCATATTTTTCATCATAATATTGCTTAATATTAGAAAGTGAAACCGCTAATATTGAACAGTATTTTGCGGCCTGAGGGTCAGTGCCTTCAACAAAAAGGGTATATTCAGGATGGCCTTGTGTACCAAAGGGTTTATAAGTAAAGTGACCGCTAACAAATGCTTCGCTACCGCTTACTACCGGAAAGGTCTCAAACTCCTGAGTTTGACCTATACGAAGTAATTCGCTACAAGCGATAATATTATAGTTTTCATCCATTACGCCAATTGTTCTGTCAATAGCATCTTTCATTTGATGAACAATGCCCTGAAACAGTCTATTAGACATCCAAAACAACTCCTTTAAAAAAATTTATAATATTACTAATCTATTGTACACAATTTTCTTGATTTTTTCAAGTACATTCTTACAATTTTCCCAAAAAAGTTACAAAAAGGTTACAACCTCTAGTTTTACGACACACAGACTTCCTTTTAGCCAAAGCATTTTAACTTGAACCAGCTTTAAAGGGCGGTTTTAATGTATATTTTGGCTATTTGTCGCATATAGGCTTTAGCCTACACTTGACAAAATTACCAAAAAGTAGTATATTTTCTTTATAGGTTCAATTTTCGAGTTTTTAATACTCTATGAAAGGGCGCCGTTTTTGGCTTAACTGCTTATGATTACAGAACAAATCTTTTTAAAAACCCTTGATAATGTTAAATCCTTTGTAGCTCTTTGTATGTCAAAGCCTTATGATATTGAGCTTACACTTGGTAAATATGTTGTCAACGCAAAAAGTATTATGGGCGTTTTCAGTCTTGACCTAACAAATCCTCTTACTGTTGTTGCAAACACTGAAAACGATATTATTTTTAGAACAGAAATTTTGCCTTACGTTTATAGCGAAGAAGAGTAATTTATGCGAAAATTTCAACCGACTTTTCACACAGAAAAGTCGGTTTTTTCTTTTTACATTCATTTGACAAATAATAGATATATATGTTATATTATAGTGTAATAATATGGATTGGAGTTATTTTATGGATTGGGCAGAAATTAAAATAAAGGTTCCTACCGCTTTTACCGATGAAGCATCGGCAATCGCTAACATGGCGGTACCTTACGGAATATATATCGAAGACTATTCAGACCTTGAAAAAGGTGCAGAAGAAATCGCTCATATAAACCTTATAGATGAACAGCTCCTTGCAAGTGACAGAAAACATTCGGTTATACATCTTTATATTTCAAAAGAAAACAACGTAAAAGAGAGTACAGAATATCTTACTGAGCGCTTTGTTGCCTCAAATATTCCCTTTGTTTTAGAGGAAGACAGCATTTCGGAAACCGAGTGGGAAAATAACTGGAAACAGTTTTTTAAAACCACCGAAATCGGCAAAAGGCTTTGTATTAGGCCTTGTTGGGAAACCTACGATAATAAAGAAAACAGAAAGGTTCTTAGCATCGACCCCGGCGCCGCTTTTGGAACAGGCACACATGCCACAACCTCTATGTGCCTTGAGGCGCTTGATGAGCTTATTACAAACGGCATAACCGTTTTAGATATAGGCTCGGGCAGTGGAATTTTATCTATCGCTTCTGTACTTTTAGGGGCGAGTAGCGCCGTTGGTGTAGATATAGACCCTGTTGCCGTTAAGGTTGCAAAGGAAAATGCCGCCATAAACAAAGTAGAAGACAAGGCGACCTATCTTGTAGGGAATTTGAGTGAGCAAATTTCGGACACATTTGACATAGTGGTCGCAAATATTGTTGCCGATGCAATAATTTCTCTTTCGCGTGATGTTCCCGCTTTGTTAAAAGACAACGGCCTTTTTCTTTGCTCAGGAATTATCGATATAAGAGCAACTGAGGTCGAAGCTGCACTTAATAAAAACGGTTTTAAAATCGTTAAAAAATTCGAAAAAAGCGGTTGGGTTGCATTCCTTGCCGAAAAAAGATAATCGGAGAATCTGATATGATTGAATTTGAAGAGCAAAAACTTCGTCTTGAAGCAAAATCAAAAGAATTAAAGGCTTTAGGCGACGCGCTTGGCCTTGAACAACTTAAAAGTGAAATAGAACAGCTTGAACAGAGAACGGCCCAAGAGGGTTTTTGGGATGATAGCGAAGCCTCCAGCAAAATTTTGAAAACATTAAGTACAAAAAAAGGCAAGGTTGAAAACTTTAATTCGCTATGTTCTCTTTTCGACGATACTTTAACCCTTATTGAACTTGCCGACGAAGAAAACGACCTTTCGCTTTTAGACGAAATTAAAAATTCGGTGGAGGATTTTGAAAATCGTCTTTCAGCCGCCACCCTTTCTACCCTTTTGGTTGGCGAGTACGATTCTAAAAATGCAATTTTAACCTTCCATGCGGGTGCGGGTGGAACCGAAGCACAGGACTGGAATGAAATGCTTGTAAGAATGTATACCCGTTGGGCAGAAAAACACGGTTTTTCTGTTAAAATGCTTGACTTTCTTGACGGCGAAGAAGCCGGACTTAAAAGTGCAGTTTTGCTTTTAGAGGGCGAAAACGCATACGGATATTTAAAGGGAGAAAACGGAGTACACAGACTTGTTAGAATTTCCCCCTTCGACTCTTCAGGAAGGCGGCATACAAGCTTTGCTTCACTAGAAGTTATGCCCGAAATTGACGACGATGTTCAAATAGACATCCGCCCCGAAGATTTAAAGGTTGACACCTACCGTTCAGGTGGCGCAGGCGGTCAGCACGTTAATAAAACTGAATCCGCAATACGCATTACCCACATTCCTACAGGAATTATTGTCGCTTGTCAGAATGAGCGTAGCCAACACCAAAATAGAGAAGTTGCTATGAAAATGCTTAAATCAAAGCTTACCCAAATAAAAGAGCGTGAGCATTTAGATAAAATCGAGGATATTAAAGGTGTTCAAAAAGAAATTGCTTGGGGCTCGCAAATTCGTTCCTACGTCTTTATGCCATATACCTTAGCCAAGGACCACCGCACCGGTGCGGAAAATGGTAACATAAACTCGGTTATGGATGGAGATATTGATATATTTATAAATGCCTATTTAAAGGCGAGTTCATTAGGCGAACTTGAAGGCTAAGCAAACACGAGCACAAAGCCGTACGGATAAAGGCGGCGTGCGAAACTACGACAGGGTTCGAATCCTGTCACACTAGGTTGGTGATATTTTGAATAGAATAAAATTTTTCGTTTTACTTGTTATCTCTGCTATAACTTCGGTTGTTTTAAGATATGTTCAGGTTGTTTTTTTGACCGACCAAAAAACCGGATTTTTCTTAGAGAATTTTGGGACCATCGGCTATGTTTTCACGGCATTTATTGTTGTTTCAACCGCCCTTTGCGGAGTTGTTGGAGCGCTCGTTGAGACAAAAAATCTCAAACCTGTTCCTTCAAGTGGTTTTTTCTTTGGTATATGTGCTTTCTTGCTGGGAGTCGCCCAAATTTTTGAAGCCTTTACCAAAAATTATGCCTTATTAAATTTACCTACAATAATTTCACTGCTTCGAACTGCTTCAATTTTTTGTTCAGGCGCCGCTTTTTGCTATTTGGGCGTTTGTATTTTATCCAAAAAGAGCTGCGACTTCAAGGTTATATCAGTATCAGTAGTTGCGTGGGTTTTTAAGGTTATGTCAACCTTCATTTGTTTTTCGGGAATGTCAAATATTTCTGACAATCTCTACGACCTACTCGCCCTTTGTGTAACCCTACTATTTCTTTTGGCTCACAGTAAAACCCTTTGTGGTATAAATTCAGAAAAGAACAAAAAGCTCATTTTCCCTTTAGGCTCTATTTCAGTTTTAGTTTTAATAACATCGGTTTTTCCAAGAATTATTGCCACTTTTTTCAATAATTCAAATTATATCCACCAAAGAATAGACAGTCCTTTAGTTTCTCTCTTTATGATTTTATATATTATTTCTTATCTTTTGAATATTAGTTTTTCTAACGAAAAAAATAATATATAATAATGTATTTTATTTTTTACAAAAAATATCATTTTTTTCGAAAAAAAGACTTGACTTTATAGCCCTTAGCGGTTATAATAGTCAAGTCGTCAAACGATATCATACGGCGGTATAGCTCAGTTGGCTAGAGCATTCGGTTCATACCCGAAGTGTCGTTGGTTCAAATCCGACTACCGCTACCATTTAGAAAGAATATGCGCTTTGCTATTCTTTCCGTATGGCCCGGTGGTCAAGCGGTTAAGACACCGCCCTTTCACGGCGGTAACACGGGTTCGATTCCCGTCCGGGTCACCACATTACATGCGCCGGTAGCTCAGTTGGATAGAGTGTTTGGCTACGAACCAAAAGGTCGGGGGTTCGAATCCCTTCCGGCGTACCAGGAACCAGTAATTGCAAAAGCAATTGCTGGCTTTTTGTTTTTTAGTATTTATTTGCACTTAAAGTGATTCGAACCCTGAGAGGGCACGAAGCGTAAAGCAAAACAGTTCGGTGAACTGTTTTGTAGCGTAGTGGTGCGAAGACGGGTACTGTTTGTGTAACAAACGGTCGTCAAGCAGGAAATACGCCAAGGGCGGATTTATCCCTTCCGGCGTACCAGGAACCAGTAATTGCAAAACGGGTTGCTGGCTTTTTGTTTTTTATAATAAATATATAAGATAAAAAAACCCGTACTGCCATGGCAGTACGGGTTTAAGTTTATAATATCAAACCAAATCAGGAAGCAAATCATGCCTCATAATATCATTTCCCTCTTCATCCAAAACCTTAAGGGTTGATACAACGGTTCTATGTTTTTCATTAAAATCTTCCAAAGAAGAAGCTGTAATGGTAAATCCGGCAATTCTATCGCTACTGCTTGAAACACCCTTTGCAAGAGTACCTTGGGGACGAAGAACGCAAAATTCAGTAAGCACACCACTTTTTAAAAGTTCCTCTGCGCCTTCAACCCTTGAAAATTTTCCGGGGTAGCAATAAATAAAATCATTTACAACAATCTTATTCTTGGTATCAACAGGGTTTATAACAGGAGTTTTGCCAACCGAAAGGTCAATTGCGGCACTAATCACATCAACACCACAAGCGTATTTAATGAGAAGATATTTCATATTGCCGCCTGTACGAGCACAAAACTCAAGCACCGAAACACCCTCACCACTGTCAATCATTTGAATAAGCAAGGGACAATTCTCAAGTCCAAAAGCATCAGCAATTTGCTGGGCAACGACCTCAATTTGTTTCATAACCTTTTCAGAGGTTGCAACAGGATATCTACCTCTAAAAATAACAAATCTTCCGTCATCCTGAATTTTTTCGCTATTTGAAACGCAAAGTATTTTTGCCTTACCGTTTTCAACAAATGCATCTACGCTTATTTCTTTTCCTGCGCAGAATTCTTCAACAATTACACCGCCACTACGGCTAATTTCCTCAGCTTCTTTATAAAATTCTTCAAGCTCTTCAAAATTCTTAGCCTTTCGAACACCTTTAGAACTATATGCATCAACAGGTTTCACAACAAGCGGAAATTTAAGATGCTTTAAATCTTCCCTATTAAATTCTTCAAGTTGAACGTAATCTGAGGTGGGTATGCCGTTAGCCTTGAAAACCGCCTTCATACGAATTTTATCTGATACGTCCTGTGCGGTTTCGTAGTCTATGTAGCAAGGAAGACCGAGCATTTCAGATACCTGTGCTACAACTAGCAAAACTTGGTCAGCACAAACCGTAATGATAAAATCTACCTCTTCCTTTAAAGCCAAATCTTTAACGGCATCAATATCAAATATTGCAAGTTGATAGAACTTATCAGCATATGGGCGAGCTAAAGCGTTAGGGTTGCCATCAGCTAATACTGTTTCAATATTTCTTTCCCTAAGCTGTTTTAAAAGTTCGATTTGTGCTAGGCCACCCGCCAAAACTAGTGCTTTCATACTTTTGAATCCTCCCAAATTAGAAGCAGTGCATCTAGAAATAATATTAACATAATATATTAAAAACTTAAATTTGTTTTACTTTTTAAGTTTTTTCTTAACTAATTTAACTATCTTTTTCCTAAATATAAACAATACAACCGCAAATGCTATAAAGGCAACCAAAATCACCCCAAAGCGAATGGATGTATTTTTATAAAGAAGCAAGCTTATAGGTACAATAGCCGTACAAACCAAAAGTATTAACATTATTACCTTAATATTAACAAATTTGCTATAACCCGCTTGTTTAACTAAAATATAGTTAATAATAAATAACGCCGCAAAAGCAATAACGTTTGTCCACACTAAAACGTTGTATCCGTATCTCGGTAAAAGCAAAACCTTTGCCAAAACAGAAATCACAGCGACTATACCTGTATAAACAGCTGTCTTAGTAACGTTTTTATCATAAGTCAAAATTATATTAAATATAGATGCAACAGATTGGAAAACAATACCCAAAACCATTCCGGGTATCAAATAGGTCGCATCAAGATATTGTTTGCCACCTAAAATTCTCACTATTTCCGGAGCAAGCAAAATAGTTGCCGAAGCTACAGCCGCAACACCCGCCGAGTATATAAGAGTGCCTTTTCTGGCTGCCGCTTCTTTCTTTTGATTTAGATTGTCCATAAGCCATGTTGTAACAGCTCCCGAAAGGGCTTGGAACAAAATTGTAAGTATATGAATAGTAGAAGTAGTTATGCTAATAAGCGCCGCTTCTTCTGAGCCCAAAATGCTCTTTGTAACGATGGTGTTTGAAGAGGTCAAAAGGCTAACCGTTAAATAATGAACTAATAGCGGCAAGGAAAGTTTTAATGCGTACTTAATATGCTGTAGTTTTACCGACCGTCCCTTTAATAGCATACTAAATGCACAAACAAAGCCAATGGCTGACATTGGAATATATGTTCCGTAAATACGCGCACTTAAGTGCTGCTCAGACGGAAGAATTAAAACAAACGTAAGGGCTATGACTGTGGGCAAAACCAAGTTCAAAACAGAAACAATAGCTACCGTTTTATACTTATAAAGAGTTCTTTCCCTAGCAAGCCAAATTGCCTTACAAGACTGGAACATAAGGGTTATAAAAAGCATATGAACATACTGTGGAGGTATTGCTACTATGTTGTAAATCCACGGACCACACAACAAAAATACCGCATACATGCACATAGTAAGCAGACATCCTGTAACTGTCACAGAAGAAACATATTTATTATAGTCTTCATTAAAATCATAATACGCTCTACTAAGTGTAACATATAGCTCAGCACCAGTTAAAATAAGTAGTGTTGATTGCCAGCTTGCATAATTAGAAAACTCGCCATATTGTTCGGGAGTCATTAAACGCGCGAAAATTGGTGTAGTAATAAATGACAATGCCTTAACCAAAAAGTTACTTATCACATACCAAAAGCCCGCTTTTACCGCTAAACGCGCACTTCCTCTTTCGAGTTTTTCGGACATTTAATTTCCCTCCCATTCATTAGAAGCAACCAAAATGCAACTAAAGTGATTTCCCTTTATCTTCTTTAAAAAGTTTTGTTTTTATTAACTTAAACAAATTACCAACAGGCTCTGTTATTCCGGAAATCCACGCTTCACAACTATTATTGTATCCCTCTTTTAACAAGAAAACATAATATAGCATGAAGAAGGTTCCGTGCGTATGCGCACTAAAGAAGGATGCAACCAAAATTATAACTGTATACCAAAAATATGACATATTAAATTTTAGAAGACCCTTAACATATATTTCGTATGACAACAAAACCCCTATAATTCCGTATTTATATAAAGTTGCCATAAACCCTGGCATATTAAATTTAAAATTCTTTGTAGTATCGGATACACCAAAAATCAGTTGAATTGGTGTTAATTTTTTAAGAGTAATTAACGCAACCTCTGTTCTTCCGTCAATTGCGGTCGAGCCCTCTGAATTAGTGAAGATACGTACAACACTGTTTCTTACGAAAGGAACGAAGGCAATAGCCAAAGCAACTACTGCAAGAAAAGAAATAATCAAAATCAAATTACGTTTACATAAGATATTTCTTATCTTAAACGTACCATCTTTAAAATTGCCAAAAGCGAAGAAAAGAATCCAAGCGCCAATAACAACTGCTATACCCATACCGGATGTGCAAAGCACCATACCAACAGAAATGATTATTGCGGCTATTCTATTTATTTTTTGATTTTCCTGTGAGAATAATGAAATAAACAGCACGGGGAAGCTATACATAAAAAGGTGTGAGGGTTCTAAAAAGAATGCCGAAGGTCTATAAAGCCTTCCCATTTGTCCTTTTATATTTGCAAGACCGGTCTTAGCCCCCAAAACCCATTGTTCAGATTCCGAAAGTAAGCACGAAATCGGTACCATTTTGAAATGGAATTTTAAAATATAATAACAAAAATACTGAAAGAGTAACGCTATACCTGCAATCATTGCAACAATGATAGCCGCTCTTTTTAGGCTTTTTGTGTCAATTACATCTTGAGACAAGCAAAGCAAATAGAAAAGCATTATTCCAACCTGTGCAATTTCTGAAAAGCTTGTACCGTGATTTATAAGCTTATAGGCAAAAAACACCATTAGAACAAACACAAACTTAAGATTAGAAAGCTTAAAATTTCTTAAAGTAGGAATAAGCCTTAAACATAAGTAAGGTGCCAACAAAACCAAAACAGTTGTTGCCGCATTATTTATAACACCCAAATAATGTTGCAAAATTGGAACGATGGCAATTAAAACTGCAACATACGGGTCAAGCACTGACGCATTTTTATTCGCATATGAAATAGCTGAACTGGCACCACGAACGCCCATATCTAAAAGAGCATTAGGTTTGTGTGCTAAACTTTTTGTTGCAATAATAAACCGATTAAAAATGCGTTTCATATTTTCCCCTTCTTATGATTTATTTGCATCTTTGGGCGGAAGCAGTCCTGCCTCACCCTCTTCAGCGATAATTTGCGACCTTGTTCTAGTTTCGTTCAAATTAAAACCATTGAATCTAACTCGGTTAGAATTGGTTCGCATATCGCTTTTTGCGAAAACAACCAAAAAGGTCTTAAAAACCATCTTCACGTCCAACCAAAAGCTAACGTTTTCTACATAATAAATATCGTTTTCAAACTGTGCGTTCCATGTCCAAGAAGCTGACGTAAGTTCATTTTTACCGCCAAGCTTCCAACAAGCAAGTCCGGGACGAACTGCATGGCGGTATTTATGTCTATCGTTGTAAAGCGGTAAATATTCAACCATTAAAGGCCTCGGTCCTATAATAGACATCGTTCCGTTGAAAATATTAAAAAGTCCTGCAAGTTCATCAAGTGAGAACCTTCGAATAAACCTACCAAAAGGTGTTATTCTTTTACTTGCATGCAATAAAACTCCGTTTTCATCCTTCTCATTAGTCATAGAACGGAATTTGTACATATCAAAAATTTTACCGTCCTTGCCCGGTCTTTTATCAACATAAAAAATTGGAGACCCATGGTATATAAGCTCTAAAACAGCAATAACCAAAAGCACAGGACTTAGCACCAAAATTGCAAAGCCGCTTAACAAAATATCCAAAAACCGTTTAACATACTTTGAATAAAAAGAATTCTTTGGAGTTGGAATATCTGTGCGGATTTCCATTTGATTTGCAGGAATATCTTTCATAAATTTTTGCTCCTTTTGAAAGGGACCTTCCCTATACTATCACTTTGCACATAAATCATTGTTTTTATTCAAAACAGCTTCTAACAATAGCGATTATAATATTTTGCTCTTCCTCAGTCATGTTTATATCGCTAGGTAAACAAAGACCACGGTCAAATATATCTGCACCTACGTCAAAAGCCCCGCCCTCAATGTAAGCGTTCGTTTTTGCGCGACCCGAACCACTGCGGGTAACAAACTCATGCATACGATACATAGGTTGCATATGCATAGGCTTCCAAATAGGTCTGCCCTCTGCATTATATTTTGCAAGAGTTTCTAAAATCTCAGTGGGACAGGTTTTGCCTTTTTCTGAAATATAAAGTGCCGTCGAGTCATCTCTAACCTGTTTGCACATATATTCTTTGTCGATAACCATTGCGGAAAGCCAATAGTTAGGTGTACTATTCTCAATAATAGGATTCATCTTAACAGGTAGGTCTTTAAAGCCTTCGCGATATCTATCATAAATTGCTTTTTTTCTGGCAATGTGTTCTTCTAAATAAGGATACTGTCCACGAACAACACCTGCTATTACATTACTCATTCTATAGTTATAGCCTACCTCTTCGTGCTGATACCACGGTGCATTTTCTCTTGCCTGAGTAGACCATTTTCTAATCTTGTTGGCAACATCAATATCATTTGTCAAAAAGCAACCGCCGGAAGAGCCGGTAATTATTTTATTGCCGTTATAGCTAATGGCAGAATAATCGCCGAAAGAACCGCATTGTTTGCTATTTAGTGTTGCACCCAAAGCCTCTGCAGCATCTTCAATCAAAAGGGCTCCATGCTTATCACAAATTTTTCTTATAATATCCATACGTCCGGTAAATCCGTAAAGTTCAGCGCATACAACCAACCGAACATCAGGATAAATTTCAAAAGCTTTTTCAAGAGCTATAGGATCCATATTCCAAGAGTCTGCTTCTGTATCTATAAAAACAGGGATACCGCCTTCATACACAACAGGGTTCAAGGTCGCATCAAAGGTCATATCAGAGCAAAAAACTCTCTTCCCTTCTAATGCGCCGTGGCTGATTTGCGGCTTACCATAAAGGGTTTCACCTGCCATCTTAACAGCAAGATGAAGTGCCGCAGTACAACAAGAAAGTGCGACCGCATACTTCTTTTCTGCCTTTTCAGCGGCAATCCTTTCAACCTCGTTAATGTTCTTGCCAACCGTACTCATCCAGTTTGTTTCATATGCTTCGGTAATATACTTAAGCTCTTCTCCGTGCATGGTTGGAGTTGCGAGCCAAACTTTTTTTTCAAATGGTTTGATTTGCATAAATAACACCTCTATTCCAAAAAAGCAAAGACTAACTTCACTATAAAAAAGACATAAATCTCTTTTATCTTTTTAAAAAATCCCAAAACCAACATAAATAAATTATATCTATGATATTATACACTATTCTTCCTTTTTTTTCAAGTACTTTGGCATATAAAAATAGCACAAATAATCTATATGTAGTATGTCCAATTAACAAAACCTATTTGTTCGTATAAAAGCCTAATTATTTGCAATTCCCACCCAAAAAATTTAGAAAAACAAATTTGATTTTTTAACTTGTTTTTGATATAATATTTTAAAATTAACTGTAAGTTAACAATTTTGACCAAAAGTGGCAATATTATAATTATAGAATATCTTTGTTGAAAATTCATATAAGGAGTTTTAATATGGACGAGAACAAAAACTTAAACACTAATTTACCAAATGGTTTTGACAGTGTTTCTAGCACAAGTTCAAACCAAGAAAAAAGCGATATTAACGGAGAATCATATTCTAACAATATTACTGAGCCTAATATAAGTCTTGATTCTGCGGCAGAATCTGATGAAGATTTAAAAACATCTGCGCCAAAAGCTACAGAAAAGGATGCAACCCCTTCAACAAAAGACTTTTTACCAAATGGAACGTACAGTTACTCTGCAGCTAAGGGGAATCTTCCTGATAGCGCTGTGAACGAGCCTGTGAACACCGCTAAAGAAGTTCCCCCATTAAAGCAAACACCGTCGCTTAATGATTCAACCTTTGAAAGCAATTTTAAAAACGAGTCACCAAAAGCACCAGTTTATGTCCCCGAAAGACCAAAAAAGACTAAAAAAACCGGTGTTAAAACTGTTGTTATATCGGCTATTCTTTCGATAGTTTTGGGCATTTTAAGTGGTTTTTGCGGAACATATATTGCACTTAATTACAAAAAAGATGGCATAAACGAAACCTCATCTAATATAGCTGCCACACCTCAAAACATTACTAACATTACGGTCAACGAAACTGCGGGTTCCATAGCAGAAGCCGTAGCAAAAAAAGCAGGTCCAAGTGTTATTGGAATAAGAACAACTGCCGCTGTTACGAACTTCTTTTTTGGCACAAACGAAAGTACTGAAGAAGGTTCAGGTATTGCTTACACCTCCGATGGATATATTATAACGAACTATCACGTTATTGAAAGCGCAGTTAAATCTTCTAACTCTAAGGTTGAAGTTTTTCTTCCGGACAATACCGATAAATCATACCAAGCAAGTATTATAGGTTACAATATTTCTTCAGACCTTGCAGTTGTAAAAGTGAATGACGTATCACTCACACCAATTGAATTTACCGATTCTGATAAGCTTACTGTTGGTCAAAATGTTATTGCCATTGGTAATCCCGGCGGTCTTGAATTTATTGGTTCTGTTAGTACAGGTGTTATAAGCGGACTCAATCGAACCCTTACAGTCGGAACGGGAACAACAATGTCTCTTATTCAAACTGATGCGGCTATAAATCCCGGAAACTCGGGTGGCGCTTTGGTAGACACCAACGGAAAACTAGTAGGCGTTAACAGTGTTAAGCTTGTAAGCGAAGGCTATGAAGGAATGGGGTTTGCAATTCCTTCAAACACCGTTAAGGAAATTTGCGATAAAATAATTTCAAAACAAAATGAACCCACTCCATACATTGGAATTCAAATTAGCCAAAACTATACGGCAGACCAGCTTAAATCTCTTGGATACCCCGCAGGAGCAGTTGTTGTTTCGGTTGTCGAAGACGGTCCGGCTGCTCAGGGCGGAATTGAAAGAGGCGATATCATTACCGAATATGATGGTAAAACTATAAATAATTATAATGAACTTGAAGATGCTATTTCAGACAGTAAGCCTGGAGATTCAGTTACAGTTAAGCTTTATAGAGCAGGAAAGTTTTATTCCACAAGCATTAATGTTCTAGCAAATAACGCTCAGTAGTTTTAAAAGGTTGGCAGAAAACTGCCAACCTTTTTTGTTTTTAATAATTCAATTCCTACACTTTTTTAGACAAAATTTTCCTATCAATATAATTTTTGTGTATCTTTAATACAACAGGTGATAAAGCTATTATGCATATTAAATTGGGCAATATCATAAAACCGTTAAAAACATCTGACATTATCCATATAAAATCTAAATTTGAAATTGCGCCAAAATAAGACGCTGCGCAAAAAAGTGTCTTATAATAAAAGGTGTAGTTATCTCCAAACAAAAATTCAACACATCTAATGCCATAAAAAGACCAACCTAAAACCGAACTAAAGGCGAAAAAAATCGTTGATATTACCATAAACCAAGCCGAAAAATCTCCTAGTGAATTTTTAAAAGCTGCCGCAACTAGTCCCGCACCGTCGAAAGATATTAAAGTCTTTCCTGTTTCAAGGTCAAACACTCCACTAAGCAAAAGAGCAAAAGCGGTAAGAGAGCAAATAATAAGAGTGTCAAAAACAACCTCAAATATCCCCCACATTCCCTGCTCCGAAGGTTCTTCCAGATTGGAAGAAGAGTTTATAATGGTTGTAGAGCCCATACCCGCCTCATTAGAAAAAATTCCTCTTCTTATTCCTAAATCAAATGCCTTTTTTACTGCATAACCACTAAAACCGCCTATTGCTGCATTTGTACCAAATGCCGATTTGAGAATCAGCGTTATCATTTTTGGAAATAATTCAATGTTTTTAAAGATAATCATAAGCGTAAAAATGATATATAAGACTGACATCATAGGCAATAAAACCGCCGATACATTCGCGATTCCTTTTACGCCGAAAAAAATTATTATGAAAATTAAAAGCGAAATGAAAAATGCTATCAAATTCTTGTTGAACTCAAAATTAAGGCCCTCTATTGCACCAATAATTGTATTTGTTTGCACCGCATTACCAATTCCAAACGATGCCAAAACACAACTGAAACAAAAAAATCCGCCTAAAAAAGCGGCAACTTTTTTGTTTTTAAGACCGTTTTTAAGTGCATACATTGTGCCCCCGCAAAACTGCCCCTTTCTGTCTTTCTCACGGTAATAAAGAGAAATCAAATTTTCTGCATATGCGGTCATAGTACCAAAAATTGCAGATACCCACATCCAAAAAACCGCACCAGCTCCGCCAGAGACAATAGCCGTCGCAACACCCGCTATACTACCCGTTCCAAGTGTGGCAGACAGGGTTGTTGCCAGTGTTTTAAAGGGCGAAAGTCCGCTATTTTTTTTTTTTGTATTATTTAATAACGAAAAAATAGTTTTTTTACAAATTAACCCGAAAAAACGAAATTGAAAAAAGTTTGTTTTTACTGTGAAATATATACCAATAAGTAAAATTAAAATAGTTACGGGCAAACTCCAAACAATTTCTTGTAATAAGTTAAAAAGCTTTATAAAAAAATTTGAAACCATAGTATCACCTATTAGGATACTATGATTTCATTCTTGTTTTAATGTTTAGAAAGAAAATAAAAAGGTCAGCAAACTAGGTTTGCTGACCTTTTGTGTTGGCACCGCCCTATTTTCCCGGGCCGCTTCCAGCCAAGTATTTTCGGCACTGATGAGCTTAACTTCCGTGTTCGGTATGGGAACGGGTGGACCCTCATCGCCACTGGCACCAACTTTGGATATAAATCATACCCTGAAAACTGAATAAAGGAAGAGCAAGGGGAGCAAAAACCATAAATTTAGGTTAAGCCCTCGGTCTATTAGTACTGCCTAGCTGAATGCCTCACGGCACTTACACATGCAGCCTATCAACCCGGTAGTCTACCGGGGACCTTACTAGCTTATGCTATGGGATATCTTATCTTGAGGTTGGCTTCACGCTTAGATGCTTTCAGCGTTTATCCACTCCGCACATAGCTGCCCAGCTATGCCATTGGCATGACAACTGGTGCACCAGAGGTGCGTCCATCCCGGTCCTCTCGTACTAGGGACAGCGCCTCTCAAATATCCTACGCCCACGACAGATAGGGACCGAACTGTCTCACGACGTTCTGAACCCAGCTCGCGTACCACTTTAAT